>JAFSWM010000042.1 GCA_017444485.1 Bacteroidaceae bacterium
ACTATTGGCTTGTGACATTAAAGTCACTCCGTGTGACTTTAAAGTCACAAGCCAATAGTTTTACCAAAGAAGCCCCCGACTTGCAACAGCAGGCCGGGGGCGCCCTAGTGAAGGGGCTGTAGGGCGGGGCTTATGGGGCGACGGTGAGGGTGGTGCCGGCGCTGATGCCCTGGAACTCGGGCGAGTAGAGGCTCTGCAGCCGTGCGGGCGCGAAGGTATAGGTGCCGGCGCGGTCGATGAGCAACTCGTCGGTGAAGGTGTGTGTCCCCTTGGGCAGTTTCTCAAAGAAATACTGCAGGTCGGTGTCACGCACGGCACGGTAGCACCCTCCGGCCTCTGTCCAGCGGTATCCGCTGAGGTGGTCGGCAGGCTCGGTGCAGGCAGGGCGTCCGGTACGCAGGCTCACATAGTCGTAGTCGCGGTCTGCGGTGAGGGTGAACACCACACGAAGGCGGTCGCCGGTGGTCAGCGTGCCGCTCGTGGCGTCGAAGGCCACCCATTTTCCATCGCGGCGCACCTCGAGGCGGCGCGTCACGCCGAGTCCCTTGCCAGCAGCCACCACGTCCTCAACGGGAAGGGTGTAGCGTGCATAGACACTGCCCCAACTTACGCTGTTCTCGTAGCCGCTCAGCGTGATGCTGCGGGCATCTACAGCGGGTGCGTCGCTATAGCGGTCGCAGATGTAACCGAGCGTCTCTGCGCTGTGTACGTCGCTGCGGTTGTTCACCTTGATGATACGCCCAGTGGTGTTCTTCAGCGTGTAGCGCAGGGGCGTGGCCTGGCGTGTGAGATCGGACGTGGGCGTCGTTCCGTTTTCAAGTAGCAGGGCGTAGATGGCGTCAAGCGAGGCGGAGGAGGTTTCCCACATCTGTGTACGCTTGGACTGCAGCAGCCACAGCCTCATCTCTGTGAGTGCCTGATCGCGCGAGGCGATGAATTTTCCATCGGCGTTCCACACCATTTCGGGGGCGCACATCGTGAGGGCTTCCATCGTGCTGGTCTGTGTGGGGATGCGGTAACTGCTCCACGTCATCGGGGCGCGCCGTGTGTCGAAGTATCTTCCTCGCATGGGGTCGCCTATGGTGGTGTGTTCAATAAGACTTTGCAGGGCGGTCTGGGCGGCCTTGTCCTTCCCGTATCTGGCCAGCACCACGGCGCAGAGCGACTTGGTGTGCATGTCTTCGGAGGTTACATCGGCCTCCACTTGCTCTACGAGGTAGTTCACGGCCTTCTTCATGTCGCTGCTGGCGGGCTGCTGGTCAGTGAGTGAGGCGGCGTAGAGATAGCGCAGGTAGGGGTACGGGCAGCCGGTGTACTTCTTTTTCTTGGCTTCGGGGACATATTCGGCGATTTCTTTTTCCAAGAATCCGTATGCACGGTCAAGCATGTCAGTGGTATAACCCGTGAGCCGCTGCAGGCGTGCCAATATCACCACGATGCGCGAGGTCATATAGGTGCTTCCCTGCATACCGGGGCACCAACTCCATGAGCCGTCGGTGTTTTGCAGTTTGCGTAGGCGGTCTAATGCGGTGTGTTCCTTCAGCGCATTTTGTTCGGCATCGAAGAGTGTGGCCAGTGCTGCGGCGCGTGCGGCTTCGTCCTCGCTCTCGGCCAGCCACGGCGTTTCTTCGGCGATGGTGTTTTTGAGGTCCTCGTTGCGAGCGAGGGCGCTGGCATAGGTGGTGAGCACAGTGTCGGCAAATGCCTTGCGGATGGCGGGGTTCTTTTCAGCGATATACCTGGCCAGCACCACGGCATAGAGCCTTTCTGCCCAGTCGGTGGAACTGTAGCACGTGCGGTCGGCCATCACGGGCAGCGCGGTGACAGCATACCAGGTGGGGTTGCTGGTGGCCTCCACGGTGAGCATACGGTCGGACATGCGCGACGATTTGCTCCACAGCGTGTCGATGCGCAACGTGGGCATCATCTGCTGCGTGACGGTGAAGGGCAGGGTGGCAATGACTTGCTCGCGGGCAGAGAGCACGGGCAGGTAGTGCTCCTCGCCGTCGCCGAAGAGACCGCTCTTGCCCGTGATGCGCACAGTGACTACCCCTGGCAGACGATTGGCTTCGAGGCTGAAGGTGCGTACCACAGAGCCGTTTGCCGGACTGGTGAAGGTCATGTCTTGCGTGAGGACTACTTTCTCGGTGGCGGGGTCGAGCACTTGCAGCAGCAGCGTGCCGTCCAGGGGATTTTCGGTGAGGTTACGCACCGTGACGGGGATTTGTGCCTTGTCGCCCTCGCGCACGAAGCGTGGCATGGCCGGTTCCACCATAAACTCCTTGCGCGCCACTGCCGAGGTGTCGGAGGTGGCATAACGCATGTCCACGGTATGTGCCAGCGCGCGGAAGTTCCATTGCGTGAGGCTCTCGGGCAGCGTGAAGGCGATACTCACCTCGCCGCCCTCGTCGGTGCGTAGGGTGGGGTAGAAGAATGCCGTCTCGTTGAAATTGGTGCGCGGCACTACGGCGGCGGCCTCATCTGCAGCGGCAGACTTCGCCATCCCGTCCCCGTCGTATTCCTCCTCGTACTCCATAGTAGCGCCCGCGTCCTCAGCGGGCATGCCTCTCAGCCGCATGGACATTGGCATGGCTCTGTCTGCCGTACTCTCGGCGCGATACACCATTCCGGCAGCGGCGGCGTTGTAGGTTGCGTAATCTTCGCCACGGTCGGCATAGAGGCTGAACAGGGTGGGCGACAGGTGCGTGAAGTGCCACTCGGGTGTGTCGGCCAGGTTGAGAGGATAGGAGCCGCTCACTGACTGGCTGCTGACGTACTTAGAACTCCAACTGCTGTGGGGCACATAGCGGGGGAACGAATGGCCGAAATGCCATTGGTAGTTGCGCAGGGCATCGAGCGAGGCATCGTAGAGGCGGGCCATTACGGAGGCGCGGGCCGGTGTGCCGTCGGGGAGGCTCACGCGTAGCCGCCACTCCTCTTGCAGCCCGGGCGTGAGCAGGCTGCGGAAGGTCACCCAGCCTATCTTCAGCCGCTTGTCGGGCTGCGGCTTCACGAGCGATACGTCCTGTTGATACAGTTCGCCCTCCTTCACAAAGGCGAATGTCACGTTCACTCCGTCGCCATAGTGCGGTTGCCAGCCCAGGTTGTAGTGGAGCAGGGAGTCGCTGAAGACGGCGCGGTGGCTCTCTATGAGGTTCTTGCCGTCATAGACGTCGTAGAACATGGTGACGTCGTGCGCGGCAGAACCGATGATGACATAGGCGGAGTCCCCAGCCTCGCTCTTGCGGATGTGGTACCAGAACTTGTCGCCGCTGACGGGGCGGGTGTCGGTCTCAGAGAAGAAGCGCACGTTGCTCGTGGCCTTGAACGTTTCGCCACCGCTCTCCACAATGGTTTCTATGGTGTATTTCCCGGCGGCAGGCAGCCGGTCGCGGGTGATGGTCACGGGCTGTGCGGTGCGAATGCTGTCGGTAAATACCACGTTCTTTCCCAGGCTCACGGTCATCACGCCCGTGGCATCCACGTTGTTGCCCTGTGCGTTGAGCAGGCGCGGTGTGACGGAGGGTGCGTGCTCGAAGCACACCGTCTCCGGCCATTCCGCCACGAGATAGGCACTGCGGTAGGAGACGTAGGTGTTGTTTCGTGTGCTTTGTGTCTCGCCATGTTGCGCCGTAACGTCGATGCGGGTGTTGAAGTGCGTGCGGCAGGAGCGGCTACCACTCGTCTGGAGCACCACTGGGATGCAGAACCGGCCCTCGCTGTCGGTAATGGTGTCACCGCGCTGCAGGGTGAAGGCATCCTCGTTGCCACGGCGATACCAATAGATGTATTCAAAGCGTTGCGTTTCATAACTGACACGCGCGCCCTCCACGGGCAGCCCGCTGTAGGTGCGTGCCGTGCCCGTGATGAGCAGTGTGTCGCCGGGCTGGTAGGTGCGCGTCACGGGGTCGGTCTCCACGGTGAACGTGGGGCGCTTGTATTCTTGCACTTCGATGTGCATGGTGGTGGGGGTGCACTGTCCCTCTGCGCGCAACGTAAACGTACCTGGAAGCACCATGGTGGGCAAGTCGAAGCGACCTTCGAATGCGCCAAACTCGTCGGTGGTGAATTTCTTTTGGCTGACCAACTTGCGGTTGCTGTCGTAAAGTTTCACGGTGACGGGCGACTCGCTTTCAGCCTGGGTGCTGTCGGCCTGCTGCGTGAAGACGAAGCCCCCGACAATCACCTGCTGCCCGGGACGATAGATGCCACGGTCGGTGTAGAGGCGCAAGGAGGTGTGGTGGGGCGCTCCCTGGTTGTAACTTGAGCGGCTGTCGAGGGTGAAGCCTGGCAGTGCGTTATCATTGCCGAGGCTGACGTAGGCCGTGCGGTTTTTGCGTTTCTCCACATTGATCAGATAACTGCCGTCTGTCGCCGGACTTAGGCTCTCGCTGATACGATTTCTCCGCTCGTAGGGCGAGGAGCAGAGCGTCATCCTGGTGCCCAGCAGGGGCTTGCCGCTGAGCGCGTCCACGATGTTCACGCGGCTGTCTCCGTTCTCTAAGGTGAGCAGCATGTATTTCAGGGTGGTGCAGTAGAAGGTGTTGCTGCCGCTCTCCCTCTTGCCGTCGAAAAGGGCTATGCGATAGATGCCGGGCTCGTCGGGGGCGACAAAGCGCACTGTGGTGTCTTGTTCTACATACGGCGGCTCTGCGTGTACGCTGAAGGGGTAGGCGCGCACCAGTGTGACGGGCGCCTCGTCAGCATCGAAATCAAAGTGTTCAAAGTCTTGAGCAGAGACACCGTCAAAGCGATAGATGCGCACCTCGCAGGTGGTGAGCGCCTTGAAGTTCAGCCGCACGTCGTAGCCCTTGCCCGGATAGAGCACCTCAGGCAGCCCATTGAGGCTCAGTCGAGGGTTGCGCACGTTGAGCAGGTAGTTGCGCAGTTCGGTGGCTTGCGGGGTGCGTGGATAGAGGCGGATGCCCTCCTCGGCGATGAGGGAGAGCAGACTGTCGTTGGGGCGAGAGCGGTAGCCCGTTTGTGTCATGGCCACGTAGGTGGCGGCATTGAGTTTTAGGTCGCGGTTCTCTTCGGCCAACTGACGCAGCCGCAGGAAACATTCGTTCGTCCGCACATCGTAGGTGCGCATGTTTTCCTTCCCCACAGAGTCGAGCCTCCAAATCAGTGAGGCCTCGCGGTTGCCGAGACCATCGTAGTGCGCTGCGAGCCGGCCCAGCAGCCTTGTCGCCGTCGTTTTTCTGTCGTAGATATCGCTGTCGTAGAGATAGTGGCGCGCCAGAACATGGAGCACGTCGTGTTTGAAATAGGCGCTTTGCTTGCCTTTGTCAAACAGTGGTAGGTAGTCGTTTGTGCGGGCGCGGCTCAGGGCATTGAAGTCACGGAGCGACTCCTCAAAGCATTGCGTGGCAAAGGAGCGGAAGGCTGTGTCGGCGTATGCTCGTTGTGTGCATACCTCTGCCAGCACCACGTTCCAGAGTGCACGTTCCACGGGGCGTGTCTCCGCATCGCGGTAAGCACGCATTCGGTCTATTTCCACAGTGAGGCTGTCGTTCGAGATGTCCTCGCCCAGCAGCACGCGGTGGCACAGGGCACGGATGAGTTGCGCCGTATTTCCCTCACGCTCCGCCTTTTGCTGTATTTGCGAGACGATGTCAAGAGCCGTGCGCGGCAGGTCGTCCTCTTGCGCAGCAACGGCTTTCTTCCACAGAGAATTGTAGGACTGGGCCTGCAACATACTGAGGGAGCAAACCATGAGCACAAGGAGTGCAAGCGTCTTTTTCATAATGAGTGCGTTTTTAGGCTGATCGGTGATTGGTCTATCAACAGACGTTGGGCAAAAGTAGGGCTTTATCCCGACACTCCCTTTGTTTTAAGATTTTTTTATTTAAGTAAGGCCTCGCTCTTTCTTTTTAGTATTTTTGTGCAGTATAACTCCGTGGTTAAGCAAGAAAGATGCAATGAAGAGACAGACCATTATAAGGTTTTGAGGTTATAAGGTTTTGAGGTTATAAGGTTTTGAGGTTTTAAGGGCATCGCGCAGCCTCTTATAACCTTAAAACCTCATAACCTCATTAGGTTTTGAGGTTTTAAGGGCGTCGCGCAGCCTCTTATAACCTTAAAACCTCATAACCTCATAACCTCATTAGGTTTTGAGGTCTTTAGGTCGTCGCGCAGCCCCTTATAACCTTAAAACCTCATAACCTCATTAGGTTTTGAGGTCTTTAGGTCGTCGCGCAGCCCCATATCACCTTAAAACCTCATAACCTCATAACCTCAAATGTCAGCCCGCCTATTGCAAACGCTGGGAGCGCGGGCGTCCTCGCCCGCATTAGTGCAAAACCCGCGGGCGAGACGCCCGCGCTCCCAGGGGGCTGCGCGAGGGTCTCAAAACCTTAAAACCTTAAAACCTCATAACCTCATAACCTTTACAAGAAATAACCGTCGGAGGGTTCCAACCAGTCAAAGCGGCGGGTGTCCATGTCGTCTTCGTCATCAATGACCTCGTCATCGTTCTTACCGATGTTCTCGCTGTCCGAGTTGGGAGAACCTGCCAGGAAGTCTGGGGCAAGTTCGGCAGAGCGGATAGTGGGCGGGGTATAGGCACGCCGCAGGTAGAATTGTGGTACTTTCATAGCTGTTTGCGTGCTTATTTGAGATACACTTTCCGCCCTCGGGTGATGTACACACCGCCTCGCTGCGGACGGGTTACGCGGCGACCTTGCAGATCGTAGACGCCATCTACCTCGGCTGCGCGATCTTCTTCAAACAGGTCAGTGAGGTCGTCGATAGAGGTGATTTCCCCCAGGTCGTCCTCATCAAAGAGGAAACTGAACCCGCGCACGGCCAGCGCACCATCGGTGAAGTAGGCTTTGTTGGCCGCGATGTTGGCCGCGGTGTAGCGATAGAACGCCTTTGTGCCCTTGGAGGTGCTGAAGACATAGGTGGTGACGCTGTTGTCGCGCGGGATACGCAGGTTCGTGCCGAGTAGCACATTGCTGGAGATGTCGGCAGTGGGCGTGCCACCGATGGTGAGCGTCACGGTGGGGTTCGTGTCGCCATCGGCATTGCGCAGCAACACACCGCAGTTGGCGGGAATGACGCTGTCGTTCACGATGCTCGTGGCGATGATGTCACCCGTTGTGCTTTGCAGGATATAGTAGTTCACGATGCGCCCGTCGGCCAAGTCCTTGTCGATGGTGGCGGGGAAGGGCAGGCAGAGCGTGGTGTAGCCTGCGCCGTCCACCACATTGGGCGTGAGCAGCAGCACGTCGGCAGGTTCAATGTTCCACTGCGAGGCGCCAGCATATTGCCCCCATGCCTGGGTGTTCGTGCCGTTGTCGGAGTTGGCGTGCAGGAAGCCCTTGGTCTCATCGGCGGTGCAGCCCAGGTAAATGGCAAACTCGCCGGGCACGCCGTTGCTGACAAACCTGGCCACCGCCTGTGTGGTGGCTCCCTCGTAGGAGGGGTCGGTGCCGTAACGCTTGCTGGTAGCCGTGACTCCATAGAGCGGCACACCCTGATAGGTGATGGTCCAGGTGTCGTCGCCGTTGTTGGTCAGCGTAGCCACGCTACCCACCTGTGCCTGCACCTCGGCCTTGGTGCTATTGGGTGCATAGAGCAGGCGGTCGGTGTTGTTCATCACCGCATAGCGCCCCGAATAGTTGTTGCGCAGGCGGTAGTAGCCACCACTCACGAACGGGATGACAGCGGCCTTCACGCGGTTGAGTAGCGACCAATACTGCGAGAAGTTGGCAGCACTGCTGCGGGCGGTGTATTCGCTGCTGAAACTGTCGTATGTCTCGCTGCTGAGCGAGCCCACATAGCCCGAGCCCACATGATTGTTCATGTAGGGCCCCACTTCGCTCACCACATACGCGGCATAGTTGCCGAGCGCAACAACGCTGAAGGCAGAACCAATGTCTGACAAGGCATTGGAACTAACCCACGTCTTGAGCACGTCCCCATCTTTGTACTTGTTCAGGTAGGCATCGCCCGTTCCGATATGGAGCACGAAGGCGCCACTGCTGTAGGACGAGGCTGCCACATCAAAGGCTGTGCCGACATAGCTGATTGATGCTGCTCCGCCCTCATTGGTAGCACCCGTGAGGTATTGGTTGCTCGCGGCCTGGGCGTTGACGATGTAGAAGCCCGAATAGGGGTTGCCGAAGAAGGCCCACTTATAGGCAGGATCGGTGGCGGTGCCATTGGAGCCAAGGGAGATGGTGGTGCCATCGGCGTTGAGGTACACATAGGCCGAGCGTACCGACAGACCATAATATATGGTGTCGTTCGCGGTGCTGATGGTGAAGGGACCATTCCAGGTGCACCGCACGTCAATGGTGGTGCTGGAGTTCACCGTCTCGCTGAAGGTGGAGTAGGTGCAATAATCCTTCTCCAAAGCGCTGGGGAGCGCGCTCACCACAGTGCCCTTGGCCACATCGCTCTGGGTATAGGTCTTGTAGAGTTTGGTGCCGTCAGCGCTGAGTATGCGGTAGGTCACTGTGTAAGGGCCGTTTGCAGACTCGTAGTAGATGTGGAAGTTCGTGGCGTGGATGAACTTGCCCGTAGCACCGCTTGTGGCCGTGCCAGTGGTGCTGACGGTGAACGACGTGGTGGCGGTGCTCAGCCCGCTCACACTGATGTGCGCCGTCTCGCTGCCCGAGCAGGTGACCGTGGTGCCATCGGCAGCAATGACCGTCATGTTGGTAGAGGCGTCACCATTCGTGAAGTCAAACTCGTAGCCGGTGATGACATAGTCGCCATCGGCGTTAATGTTAAACACGTTGGTGCCGCTCGCTCCTTCGTAGAGGTCGGTGCCGTCGTTGCGCACCGTCATGTATCCGCCTACTTCGTAGAAGGCGAAGGGATGTGCGCTGTTCCACAGGGCGACATAGCCCCCATCGCCTCCAGTGTGATCGTTGCCGTTCCAGTAAACGCTGTTGCCCGTGGCATTGGGGTTCTTCACGGTGAACACCTTGTCGGCGGTGGAAATGTTGGCATTCTCCACGATGGTGCCGCCATCACGGTAGGACTTCACTCCTGCTTTGGTGGCGTTGGACGTGGTCCATTCCTCCACCTGCCAGGCGGTGGCGGTAGTGGCGAGTGTGCGCTGTGAGGCGCTGATGTACGTATCAGTGCTTACGTTGCGGAAATAGAAATTGCCGTTGCCGTCGGATTCCACCGTCCACAGATAATTGTCGGCAACGGTGAGCGCGTTGGGCTTGGTCTGCGTGCAATAGAGTTGTGTGGCGGAGTTGGCGTAGTAGAAGCCGGTGCGGTCTTGCGTGTTGTTGTAGGCCGTATTGAAGATGAGGTACTGCTTGCCGGCCTGCAAGGATGAGGCGCGTGTGCAAACGACCTTCGCTCCGGTGCTGCCGTCGGTCAGCGTGATTTCGTTTTGGTCGTTGTATGTCCAGTCGCAGGCGTTCCCGCCTACCGAGGCAGTGGCATCGTCGGCATCGGTGTAGTCGCCGTTCGACCATAGCACCATGGCATCGTCGCCGGCTACAATCTCACGAGTGGGGCCAGGGATGCCATAGAGGTAGATCTCGTTGAGCGCGAGGTGGCCGCCGCCGGTGGGGAAGGTGATGCGCAGATAGCGCTTCGTGGCGGGGGAGGGTAGTACCACGCCAGGACGTGCCATGCCTGAAAGCATGGGGATTTCGGAGCAGAGCGTCGTCCAGGTCGTGCCATCGGTGCTTTCTTCCACGGTGATACTGGTGGGGTGGTAGTTCTCCGCACGGGCCACATACAGCATGATGCTCTGCACGGTGTCGAGCGATGTACGGTCGAGGGTGATGCTGTGCGGATAGCCTTGGTTGCCCCCGCAGTCCTTGGAGTAGGCACTATGCCAGAAGGTGCTTTCGTCGTTGTCGAGGGCCTGGGAGGCAGGAGCCGTCTCACTACTGGTTTCTGCATCGCTATAGGCTGCGACGCTGTAGAGCGTCTTGTCGAGCAAGCCGCCGACGGGGGTGAATGTGCCGACGTTGAAACTGAGCGCGAACACACCGTCACTCAGCGACCAGGCGTCGCCGTCAGGACCGAAGTTGCTGCGGATACCCGTGTAGCCGTGGGTTGTGGCATCAGTGGCGTTGCCACTGGCCTGGTTGAACTGATAATAAACGTCAAGGCCGTCGGAACTCATGGCAGTGGCTACGTCGGTGATGGGAGCCACGGCGTAGGTGCGTATCTTGGCCTGAGAGAGGCAGGTGTTCCACACGCGGAACTCGTCGAAGATACCCGTGGCTGGTGCGGCGCTGCCACCTACGGTTAGCGAGGCGAAGAGCCCTGTGAAGTCGGTGGTGGCGCTGCTGGCAGAGTTGATGAGGCTGCCGTCGCGATAGAAATAGATCTTCGTGCCGTCGAAGGTGATGGCGTAGTGGTGCCACTGCGTCTCAATGAGGTAATTGGTGGACGAGGTGGCGAGGACCGTGCTGCCGTTCTTCACGCTGACGGTGCCTGCTCCATCGCTGATGATGCTGATGCCGCCGCTACTGGTGATGCCGAAGCAGGGCGAAGCAAAACTCGTGGGTTGCAGCCAGAAGTCGATGGTCCAAGCGTTGGAGATGTTGTTCGATAGCGGCACGTCGAGTTGCATACTTCCGCCGTTGAAGTTCAGACCGTTGTAGGAGTTGGTGTTGCATACGGCCACGGCACGACTAAAGTCCACCGTGTTGCTCCCCGCCTCGTTGGAGGCCGTGAAGCGCAGGTCATAGACACCAGCATCGGGGATGGTGAACGTGGGGTTCTGCACGAAAGCGGAATAGATGTTGTTTGTGCCGATGAGGTACCAGGCCCATTCGGTGGGTGAGTACTTACTCTTGTCGGTGATGGTGAGGGACTCGTTTTTGAGAATAACGGCGGCGCTGAGTTGGTAGTCGGGCTTAGGAGCGGCAGCCACCACCTCGAAGTCGCGGGTGTAGGTGGCGCTCTCTCCGCCCGGATCTGTGACGGTGAGGGTGACACTCTTGGTGCCTATGGCGTTGTAGGAGGCCGAGGCATTGCGTGTGGTGGCGCTCTCTTCTTCTGCACCAGGCATGTACCAACTGTAGGTGCAGCCAGCCACTTTGTTCACTGGCAGGAAACTGATGCGGTCGCTGCCAGCGGTTTGTGGTGCGCTGAGGTCGAACTCCGCGGTAAGTGTTGGTGCTGCTTGAACGTCCACGGAGACAGAGCAGATCTTCGTGCCACCCTTGTAGTCAGTCACTACGCACTGCACCGTTTGGCTGCCGCTTGTGGAGAAGGTCACGGTGGGTGAGAGCGAGGTCAGCGTCTGCCCCTCTATGGTCCATACCGATGAGGCAAAATCGCTGATGCCTGTGAGCGACAGTTGGACGGGCACGCCAGCATAGACCGTACCGGGATCAACGATGCTCACGGGCGGAGCGGCTTGGGTGGCGCTGCTTGGCAAATAGATGGTCCACTTGCTATAGTTTCCGGTCCCCGTGGCGCCTTTGGGGTTGCTGGAATTATAGGTGTTGAGGTAGTAACTTCCGCTCTGCAGATAGAAATAGTTCCCTGTCTTGGTAATGGTGAAGGTTCCTGTGCCGTCAGCCGGCGTGAAGGTCGTTTCGTTGGCCAAGGTGGGCAGGTGGCCTGTCATGGACGTGACGGTATAGTTGCTACCGCTCTTGTTGAGTTTGAGGAGGTAGCGGGTGGACAGGGGCTTCTCGCTGAGTGTGGGGGTGGTGCTGGTGAGGCCGTAGTTCGTACTGCTGCCAGCGTCATATACGAAGTTGCTGCTACCCGCGTTTTTCAGGTAAACCACCGTGCCGTCAGTCAGTTGGCTTACGGCGGTGGCAGCGCTGGCCGATGTGCCAACGGTCTTCTCGCTCACGGTCACAGGGATGATCTGATACTGTGAGGTAGCGTCAGTCCCCGCACTCCAGCCTACGGGGTTAGAGTCGTTGCCGTTCAGGTAAACATTGCAATGGAGCGTGAAGAGTCCCGCACTATTGCCAACGGCTACGGTGTAGTTGGCTGCGCTGCTTGCTGCGCTGGGACGAGTATTATTTGAGAGCGAGGGCAGGTAACCATTGAGACTCTCTATGTTGTAGTAACTGCCGTTCTTGACAAACTTGAATACAAAGCGATAGTCATCGGGTGTGAGTAGTTCGGGGCCGTTGGCGCTGAAGGAGTAGGTGCCGTTGGCATCGTAGAGATACTTCGAACGACCAGTGTTGTAGAGCACGTAATAGCCGCCATCGGTGATTTCCTCTAAGGTAGTGAGCGGCCCGTACTTGAAGGTGATGAAGGGCTGGAAGGAGAGGTCGTTCTGTGTGTTGTTGTCCAACACGCTGACGGGGTCAGTGGCGGCACTCTCGTGCTCTGTGCCGTTAATGGTGTAGTGGGCGGCGACGGTGAAGGAACCCGTGGTAGAGCCGATGTCGTAGGTAAGAGAAGTGGTGGTGGCCAGTTGCTCGCCGTCCTTATATATAATATAGGAGTCGGGCGTATAGGCCGTGCCTTGCGGGGCTTCCCAGGAGAGCGTCGTGCCGCTCAGGGAGAGGTTGGTGGGGGAATTGACCGGCTCGCCGTAAACGATGGTGCTGATGATTGTGGTGGTCCCGCCGTTACCAATGACAACGCTGTCGCCTGTGATAACAAACGGAGTCTCTGTACCTGCACTATTGAAGGCGTAGTCAATGATGCTGGCACTGTGAATGCCGCCCACGCCAGTAGCCGTGCTCTTGCTGTTGATGATGAAGAAGTATTTGAGCGGGCGAGAGCGGTCGAAGCCGGAGGAGAGATCGGTGAGGTCGTAGCCAAACTCCATTGGCTCGTAGTGCACACCGTTGGCCCAACGTCCGAGCATGGGCGTCATCGCGTCTGTGCCGTCACCATCGCCATCGCCCTGGTAGTTGAAGTGGTGGAACGTCAGCACTTCGTCAGGAACGGTGGCGTTGAGGTTGGTGCTGATGCCCGCTTGTAGTTGTATGGCGCTACGCTGCGTGAAACTCATCGTGACCTTGATGGTACGCTCCGGGCTGTAGTCCTTGCGGATGTTGTAGAACTCGGGTGTCCAGCCTGTGTAGCTGCCTGGTATATAGGCATTGGCCACCGCCTCGTTGTTGCTGTCGGTGTATTGCGTGGTCGTTGTTGTACCGAGGGCGTAGGGCACATAACTGAAGCCCCCGTTGCGCCAGTTGCCCCACGAATTGACGATGATCCATGCGCCTACCTCATCGAGGCCCAGCGCGTTGTTGCGCTCGCCGACCACGCCGTTTTGGTCAAGGTCGAACTCTATGCGGTCATCGTAGCCCACAAGGGTGATGGCGTGGTCAACGCCGGTGCCCCAGGCGGTGTAGCCCATGCCCGTCACGCCCAATTCGTCGTTGGTGCTACTCTGCGGGATGGCCACGCCGTGGTTCGTTCCTGCCGCGCATCCCAGTCCGAGCAGACCGCCCGTGTGGAACGAGTCATCGCCGTTGTGGTTGTAGAGCCAGCGCTTCACGGCCAGCGCACCTTCGCCAAAGCCGCCATAGCCCCATCCTTCGCTGTTGTCGGTGGGCTTGCCGATGACACCTACAGGGAAGTTGCCGCTGCTCCAGATACGGTTGTGCATGGAGATGAACCACTTGTCGTAGCCCTGCATCCATCCGGCATTGTTGGCATTGGTCTCATAGAAACCGTAGGTCTTGCTGTAAGGGAAGCCGCCATAGGTCTTGGCATCGGGATAGCCCACATAGTAGGCCATCGTCTCCTTGCCCGTGCCGTTGTAGGAGAAGGGGTACTGGAAGTTCGGGGCGAGGTGGTTCTCGTCAAGTTTCGCGTTGGTGCCGCGATAGGCGTTGAGTTCCTCGTTGAGCATATAGCCGATGCGGCTGCTCGGACCACAAGAGCCGCCGGCCTGATTGAACACAGGGGGGAAGTAACTCGTCTCCGCGTTGTTCCAGTGCGTGGGCAACGTGTTGGAGCCTGTATCGGCGAGCCTGCGCTGACGACTCACGCCTTGCTTTCCGGTGCGCTCGGCCTCAGCATCTTGCTGTTGCAAACCTGTGGACTTGCCCCATGGCACCATCACCTGTGGGTCGGGGTTCCAGACCGGCGTGTAGTCCACCCACTTGGTGCGGTCCACC
The DNA here is from genome assembly GCA_017444485.1 of Bacteroidaceae bacterium. GTDB lineage: Bacteria > Bacteroidota > Bacteroidia > Bacteroidales > Bacteroidaceae > Alloprevotella. Next base: position 14,043 of record JAFSWM010000042.1, read on the forward strand.
TGCACGCCTTCCATATCCCACTGCGCCGAGGCGGTGAGACCGCATAACGCTGCCAGCACAACCGGCACGATGCGTTTGACTGTTCGGTTCATATCGTAGAGATTCTAATTTCGTTTATAAACAAACTTCCTTGTGAAACGATGACTGCCAAAACGCAGCGAAGTTAGAGAAATCTTGATAAAAGATTGAAGCATACGCCTTTAAAGGGCTGATAGCGACAAACTTTTGCGCGTTTTTGTCAATTAACAGCCCGCACAGCAGCGCTATTTCGTAAAAAATAGTGAACTTTGCTCCGTCAAAACGCTACACGTTCACTAAAACACTTGGAATTATGAAAAGATTTTTACCACTCCTGCTTCTCCTCACGTTGCCGCTGGCTTTTGTCTCCTGCGACGAGGACGAACCGTGGGAAGAGGAGATTATGGGCGAGTATTGGGATGGCGACACCTTCTTTGTGCTCAATACCAACAAGACGGGGTTCATTGAGTACGCCAACGGCGTTATGGTAGATTTCGGTTGGTATGCCTCTAAGGGTTATATCTATTTTGTCGTTCCATCCTATGGCACCTATGAGTGCGAGTACCGCTGGACGCGCGAGGGCTGGCTGCACATCTTCGACTTCTTCGATGGTGAGGGCGACCTACTGCTCGAGCCCGTGCGTTTCTATCGTTCGCCCAAGAAGCCTGCTCCGCAGCAGGAGTGACAGACAGAGAGAAGGTTATTAGGTTGTGAACCCCTTAAAACCTCAAGACGTTTTGCTCCCCCCTTATAACCTCAAAACCACACAACCTAATACTTACTATTCTCGTGCGCGTATCACAATACCAAGTGAGGCGATGCCTGTGATGGTGTCGGGTCGCATGAGGTGTGTCACGGTGATGCGTGCGGCGGCGGAGTCTTTGAGGGTGAGAATGCCTGCAGCTGTTTCTACGCTCCTCAGAGAGAGCCCGCCGCCACGGGGAGTGCCCCCATCGTCAAAGAGCACGGCCTTTATCACCGTGTCGGCACAGTGGATGAATCCCTTGCCCGTCGTGTCGGCGCGCGTTGCCAGTTCTTGTGTGACTTGCACGGCCAGTTCTTTGTACGGATAGCCGCTGGCGGTGCTGTGCTGCACCGTCAGCCGCATTTCATAGGTGCCGGGCGGCAGCGTGTCGGTCAGGAAAACAGCGGGCTGCTTGCGTTCCCATCCTGTGACGGGTAGGCTGACGAAATGTCCGTAGCGAGGGGCTGCGGTGCAGGCCGCAAGCAATACGACTGTAAGCAGATGCGTTATGGCGCGCTTAGTCCGTGGCATTTTTTGAGGTTATAAGTTTCTTAGGCCGTTAGGTTTTGAGGTCATCGGTCCGCCTATTGCAAACGCTGGGAGCGCGGGCGTCTCCGCCCGCTTTAGCGCTTATAGCAAAACCCGCGGGCGAGACGCCCGCGCTCCCAGGGGGCTGCGCGAAGGTCTTAAAATCTTAAGACCTCACAACCTAATAAGGTTATAAGGTTGTAAGGTTATAAGGTTATAAGGGGCTGCGCGGCGGTCTCACAACCTTAAAACCTCACAACCTTAAAACCTAATTCTTCCTGTTGTTATGCGGCGGGCGTTGCTTCCCTTTGCCTTGTTTCTTTCCGCCGCGTTTACGGCGTTGGTTGTCGAAGCGTGTCAGGCTCTGTCCCTCGAGCAGGTCGGTGCTGGGTTTGGGCTTATAGTCGGCGTCGCGTTCCAGTCGTAAGGGGCGCTCCCCTTCGCGATTCATGCGGATTATTTCAAAGGCGCGCTCGTTGCTGATGGTGCACAGGTTGGTGGCGAGGCGGCGGTCGGTACTGTAGGACACGGTGCCGGCCAGCACATCGGCCTTGAAGAAATGATATACGGCATCTTGTGTCTCAAGTTCAATTTCGCGGCTGGGCTGCTTGCGTGCGGCTTCGATATACTGGTCCACCTCGTAGTTGAGGCAACACTTGAGTTTGGCACACTGCCCTGCAAGTTTCTGCGGGTTAGGGGCGATGTCCTGGAAACGTGCCGCTACGGTGTTTACGCTGTTGAAGCGCGTCATCCAGGTGGCGCAGCACAATTCTCGCCCGCAGGGGCCTATGCCACCAATACGTCCTGCCTCCTGCCTCGCTCCGATCTGGCGCATCTCAATGCGCACGTGAAACGCGTCGGCCAGCACGCGGATGAGTTGCCGAAAGTCCACGCGCCCGTCGGCAATGTAATAGAATATGGCCTTCTGCCCATCGGCTTGGTACTCCACGTCGCCGATCTTCATCTCCAGCCCGAGGTCTTTGGCCATCTGGCGGGCTTGTATCATGGTGTCTTGTTCAAGGCCTTGGCTCTCGCGCCACTTGTCAATGTCGAGCGGGCGGGCCTTGCGGTAGATACGCTTGTACTCGGGCGGCGTTTTGTAGCCAAGTTTCTCTATCTGCCTCTTCACCAGCGAGCCTGTGAGCGACACCACACCGATGTCGTGCCCCGGGCTGGCTTCCACGGCCACGATGTCGCCCTTTGTGAGCGGCAAGTGATTGTTGTTGGTGAAGTAGGCCTTGCGGGTGTTCTTGAACTGCACTTCCACCAAGTCGCAGGCCTGCAGGTTACCCGGCACGCCGGCAAGGTAGTCGTAGGTGTTGAGTTGCTTGTCTTGCCGTCCGCAGGAGGCGGCGCAGAGTGTGGCGTGTCCGTCGCCAGATATATGACGTAGGGTTTGGTTGTTGTCCATTCGTGTGTCGGTCTTTTTAATCGTCGTTTGCCCCTGCTTCACGGGCGTTTCATTTGCGCACCAGCACCAGGCATTGCAGGGCGAGGTCAAAGAAAACCATGCGTGCGTTGGCGTTTTGTGCGATGTCGCGGGCTGCGGAGTCTATCTCCTTGGTGAAGCCCTCCACGTTGCGCTCATTGACATAGGGCGAGAAGCGCCCGAGGAATTCGGCCTCGCGAGCGGTGGTGTAGCAGAGGTCGGGTTGTTTGAGGTTGCGGATGAAACTCTCGCGCACCACATGATGCATATAGCCGAGGAAGCGCCGTTGCTTCTCGCGTCCCCATTCGGCAATCTGTTCTGCCCAGGCCTGCAGGTCGCGCACCTGGCGGGCGAAGCCTTTGCGCATGAGCAGTTTGAACATGTCGAGAAACAGTTCCTCCTCGCCCGCTGCGGTGACTTGTGCGCGTGCCTTGGTGAAACTACCGCCTGCCGCGCGTGCCACGGTGGTGGCGTCTTGTACCGACAGCCCATAGTGGTGCGTCAAGGCCGAGGCGATGGTCTCTTGGGGCAGGGCTTTGCAATCCAGCCGCACGCAGCGCGACAGTATGGTGTCGAGCAGCAGGTCGGGGCGGTCGCTGACGAGCAGAAAGGCTGTGCCAGGCATGGGTTCCTCAAGGATTTTGAGGAGTTTGTTGGCCGCCTGCGGCATCATCTGTTCGGGGTGCCAAACGATCATCACGCGGTATCCGCCTTGGCTCGTAGAGAGGCTGATCTTGCGCAGTATCTTCTCGCTCTCCGCCACATAGATATGCGGCTGCTGTGTAGTCACGCCCAGGCGTGCGTACCATTCTTTTGTGTCGAAGTAGGGCGATTCGAGGAGCAGTTCGCGCCATGCGCCGAGGTGCTGGTCGCTGATCTGCTTGCTCTCCTTCACGGGGAAAACGAAGTGCAGGTCGGGATGCTCCAGTTTCTCCGTCATCTTGCAACCTCGGCAGTGTCCGCAGGCCTCGCCGCCCACCGGCTCTTGGCAGAGCAGGGCTGTGGCATAGGCCAGCGCCAGCGGCAGTTTGCCACAGCCGGCAGGGCCTTGCAACAACTGAGCGTGGGGGATGCGCCCCGTGCTGAGTTGTGCCAGCATCTGCTGCTTGATGTCATCTTGTCCTATTACGTCGCTGAAGAGCATCGTCTCTTTTCTGATGTTTGTTTGGTCAATACACTTCCCGCGCTATTTCGCGGATACTGTCGGCTGCGCCCATGGAGTAGAAGTGTATGCCTGGCACGCCCGCCTTGACGAGTTCCTGTGCCTGGTGTCTGCCCCATGCTATGCCGAGCCGCCGTGCATCCTCGTCGGTCTTGCAAAGGCGTGCCTCGGCCACGAGTGCTTCGGGCAGGTCGCAGTGGAATGTCTTGGGGATGGTGGTGAGTTGCGAAAGTTTGGTGAACGGCTTGAGGCCGGGGATGATGGGAACGCTGATTCCCTCGGCACGCACCTTCTCCACAAAGCGGAAGTAGGCCGCGTTGTCATAGAAGAGTTGCGTCACGCCGTATGCTGCGCCGAGCCTCACCTTTTCCTTGAAATAGGCCAGGTCGCTTGCCGCGTTGGGGGCTTCCTCGTGTTTCTCGGGATAGCATGCCACGCCGAAGGTGAACGGCTTGGCGGGTGGCTCCACTTCCGACCCGTCGATGAAACGCCCCTGATTGAAGTCGTTGATCTGCCGGATGAGGTCGGTGGCGTGGGCATTCGTGTCGCCCGTTTGGTCGGGCTTGGTGAGGTGCGCCACCTTGGGCTTGTCACCGCGCAGGGCCAGCACATGCGTCATGCCGAGAAACTGCAGGTCCAGCAGCACATACTCCGTCTCTTCGCGTGTGAAACCCTGGCAGAGGATGTGTGGCACCACAGGGATGCCGTATTCATATTGCAAAGCCGCTGCCACAGCCACCGTGCCTGGCCGGCGTCGCAGCACGGTGCGTTGCAGCAGGCCGTCGGCACGCTCCGTATAGACGTATTCGGAACTGTGCGTGGTGATGTTGATATACGACGGCTCAAACTCGCGCAGCGTATCCACCACGCGCCGCAGGCGGTCGAGCCCCGCGCCTTTCAGTGGGGGAAGTATTTCAAACGAGAAGGTGGGGCGGGGACAGGTCATTGCTGTATCTTGCGCCATTCGGGGTTCATCGAGGCATTGATGGAGGAGAGGATGTCGTAGAGGCTGTCCTTCTCTTTGCTGTTTGCCTTACCTTGGTAGATGCCCACGATTTCGTCGCGTTTGTATTCGGTGAAAAGTTGCGGCACGAGGCTCAGGGGCTTGTCCTTGTGCGCCTGTCCCAGCAGATCCAGGGCTTCGGTGATGGCGGCACGTCCGCGGTCGGAGTTCTCGGCCATGATGTCAAGCCCCTCGCGGTGGTATTTGTACATCATTTGACGCATCGTCTCCATGCCGCTGTCCATGTAGTCGTTGATCACGGCGTAGCGGTTCTTCATGTCGTCGAAGGCCTTCCAACCCTTTGCCGAGAGCACCAGGCTCTGGCTGTTCTGCGTGATGTTGCGGCACACCTCCAGGGCCTCCGTACCGCCGAGCGGCGAGAAGGTGTCGAGGTCAATGCCGATGATGAGGTAGCAATAGTAAGCCACGAGCGCCGTGAGGTCGTTGTCGATGAGGTCGGCGCGAAACTCCATCTTGTCGTACTCCTGGTAGTTGAAGTTGAAACTCTCGTCGGTAGTGGCGAAGGTGGGCGTGGTGTAGTTCGAGCCATAGACAGGGCGGGTGGCTTGCACGGAGAGCGTGCATTCAAAGCGGTGCTCGCTCACGTCGTATTTGTTCACCGTGATGTTGAACGCGCAGTTGATGCGTTCGTGGCGGGCAAACTGCATCTGTGTCCACTGCCGCTCGTTGATGAACTGTTCGAGTGTCTGTTGCAGGTTGTCAAACACCGAGGCGTCGCTGCCCTGCACCTTCTGGTGATTCACGGTCACGCGTGCCGTGAGTTCCTGCGCCCGCAGCGGTGTGGCGGCGAGCGCGAGCAGGCAGAGCGCTATGGTCAGTCGAAGCATGCGCATAGTTCGTGGATGATGTCCTCGGCCACATCGTGCTTGCTCTTGAGCGGCAGGGCTCTTGTGCCGTTGGGGCCGATGAGGGTGACTTTGTTGGTGTCGGTGCCGAAGCCCGCGCCTTTGTCGAGCAGGGTGTTGAGCACGATGAAGTCCAGGTTCTTCTTCCGCAACTTGGCCTTTGCGCTTTCCGTACCCTCATCGGTCTCGAGCGCGAAGCCCACCAGCCGCTGGGCAGGTGTCTTCATCTGTCCCAATGCGGCGGCGATGTCAAGGGTGGGGACGAGCGTCAGTATCAGCCCGTCAGCCGTGCGTTTCAGTTTCTCTTCGGTGGCTTCGGCCACGGTGTAGTCGGCCACCGCCGCACAGAGTATGGCGGCATCGTGCGAGGGGAAGGCTACCGTGGTGGCCTCGTACATCTCCTGTGCTGTCGTCACGTCAGTGCGCTGCACGCCTTGTGGTGTGGGTAGCGCAACAGGACCGCTAATCAGCGTCACCTCCGCGCCGCGCCGTGCGCAGGCTGCTGCCAGGGCGAAGCCCATCTTGCCAGAGGAGTGGTTGCCAATGAAGCGCACGGGGTCGATGCGCTCGTGGGTGGGGCCCGCGGTGATCAGGATGCGACGACCTTTCAGGGCGTCGGCCTCTCCTTTAAATATAATATGGTGTGCCGCCCCCTCGGTCACCACCTTGAAGATCTTTTCGGGTTCTTCCATGCGCCCCTTACCTTCCAGCCCGCTGGCCAGGAATCCGCTCGCCGGTTCTATCACCGTCACGCCGTCGGCCCGCAGCCGTTCGAGGTTGCGCTGGGTGGCGGCGTGGGCGTACATGTCCAGGTCCATGGCTGGCGCCACATAGACGGGGGCTTTCATCGACAGGTAGGTGGTGAGCAGCATGTTGTCGGCCACACCCGTCGCCATCTTCGCTATCGTAGAGGCCGTAGCGGGGGCTATCACCATGGCGTCAGCCCATAGGCCCAGGTCCACATGGCTGTGCCACGTGCCGTCGCGGCTGCTGAAAAACTCCGTGATGACGGGTTTCTGCGTCAGTGTGCTGAGCGTGACGGGGGTGATAAACTCCCGTCCGGCGGGTGTGATGACGGTCTGCACCTCGTGGCCCGCCTTGATGAAGAGGCGGATGAGGGTGCAGGCTTTGTAGGCCGCTATGCTACCGGTGATGCCGAGGACTATGCGCATGGTTTCCGTTCTTGAAAAAAGGGGGTGTCCGATTGTTGGACACCCCTTGTCCTTGCGTGGCTTCGCCCGCTCAGTCGTTGAGCATCATGGGCATGAGGAGCATCAGCACCTCTTCGCCCTCGGGTTGTGTGGTGGGCACGATGACGCCGGCGCGGGTGGAGTCGCTCAGGCGGATAGTCACCTCTTCGCTTTGCAGGTTGTTGAGCAGGTCGGTGAGGAACGGGCCTTTGAAGCCGATACGCATCGGCGTGCCGTTGTAGTCGCAGAGCATCTTCTCGTCAGCCGACATGGAGTACTCGATGTCCTGGCCGCTCACGCTGAGGCTGCCCATGTCGAACGTCAGTTTCACCAACGCGCTGTTCACGTTGCTGAAGATCATCACGCGGCGCAGCACGCTGAGCAGTGCCTGGCGGTTGAGCGTGGCCTCGTTGGGGTTGCCCTGCGGGATGACGCTGCGGTAGTTGGGGTAGTGGCCCTCGATGAGGCGGCAGGTGAGCGTGGCGGTGTCGGTGGAGAACACGGCACTGCGGGCGTTGAACTGTATCTTCACATCGCCAGACTCCTTGCTGAACAGGTTCTTCAGCAGCGAGGCAGGCTTCTTGGGCAGGATGAACGAGCCCTCCTTTTCGGCCTGCAGCTCGTTCACGGTGGAGCATGCCAGTTTGTGGCCATCGCTGGCCACGAAAGTCACGTTGCCCACCTTCACGTCGAAGAACACACCGTTCATCACGGGACGCAGCGTGTCGTCGGCGGTGGCGAAGAGTTCGCGGCCCACACCGGTGAGCAGGCTTTCGGTGGGGATGCTCAGTGTAGTAATGTCGCCGTCCAACGCAGGCGGTACGGGGAACTCATCCGCGCCCTGCGCCATGAAGCGGTATTGGCCGTTCTGGTACTCCACAGTGACTTCCATCGTCTGCTCGTTCACGTACACCTCGAGCGGCTGTTCGGGGATCTCCTTCACCGCGTCTTGCACGGTTTTGGCATTTACGGCGAAGCGGATGTCGCCGTCCTGCTCCACGAGGTCGAGTACGGAGACGAGGGTGTTCTCATTGTCGGAGGCCGTGAGCGTGAGTTTCTTGTCGCGCACGTCAAACACGAAGCACTCCAGGATGGATACGTTGTTCTTGGGAGTCACCACGCGGCCCATGGCTTGCAGACGGGCGGAAAAGGCGGTGCTGGAAATAACAAATTTCATAACGAATAATAGTGTTTTTTGATTGTTTCAGATTGCGGGCGGACTTTTCTCCGCACAATTTTGCGAAGCAAAGTTAAGGCATTCTGCCCGCTTTGCGCCGCTTCTTGCGCGAATAATCGGTTTTTTTTGTTGTGTAGCGCGTGTTTTGCGCTTTTATGCCGTGTCCTTTTCCTACTTTTGCACGCCCAAAGGCGAAACCCAATACAATCCCTATACTATTTATGAACCCTATCAAGCAATTTGCGAAAGACATCACCTCGAAACGGTGGTTTGAGGTGAGCATCACCATCATCATCCTGCTCAACGCCTTCTTCATCGGTGTGGAGACCTACACCACCCATCCCGTCATCACGCTCTTGCAGCACATCATACTGGGCATCTTCACCATAGAAATCACGTTGCGCTTCATCGCTGCCGACAGCATCAAGCAGTTCTTCACCGGTGGCTGGAACATCTTCGACCTCTCGTTGGTACTTATCAGTTACATCCCCGAGAGTCTCTTCGCCGACGCCTCCACGTTGATGGCCCTGCGTGTGCTGCGCGTGTTCCGTGTGTTGAGGCTGCTGCGCACGGCCAAGGAGATCAAACTCATCATCACCGTGCTCATCAAGTCGATGAGCGCGCTGTTCTACAACGTCATCTTCTTTTTCATCTTCATCTATCTCTTCGCCATCATCGGCGTGAGCCTGTTCCGCCTGCCCGACCCCGCCACGCTCTCTGCCGAGGAGCGGGTGAAGTACGAGCAGTTCCGCGAAGTGGCCCCCAATGCCCCCACCAACAGCGCGGACCCCTTCGGCACGCTCGACGAGGCCTTCTTCACCCTCTTCCGCGAACTCACGGGCGAGGACTGGACGGACATACGCTACAACCTCGTCACAGCCTCGGAGTACGGGCTGGTGAAGGTGTCGCCCGCCGTCATCACCACCTACCACGTCCTTTGGTTCATCCTCTCGGCGTTCCTTTTGCTCAACCTTGTGGTCGGTGCCATCGTGAACAACTACCAACTCGTGATGGACGAGAGCCGCAAGAAGCAGCAGGACAGCAAATAAGTTTTGATGCGCTGATGCCGTTTGCACATCCTGGGAGCGCGGGCGTCTCGCCCGCGGAAACTGGGGGCGTGTGCGTCTCGCCCGCGGAAACGCTAATGGTTTTGTTTTCAGCGCCGTCGCGGGCGAGACGCCCGCGCTCCCAGGGCTGCAGCCGTGGCGCATTCCCGTGGTTGTCTTGTCTGCCGTCGCGCCGCCCATGGGTAACTTTACTTATCAATTGTGCGCTGCGTATTGGCAAAACTATGCAATCCGCTAAAAAAAATACGAATTATTTTTGTTCGTGACCTATGCGCGTCCTACTTTTGCCGCGCATTAATGACCGACGGGCCGTCCGTCACGTGCCGCTAAGGCAATGGCGGCTCAGATTTAGGAAACACATCAATCAACCATTTTTTATAACAAACACAATGAGAAAGATTACTTCAATCTTTGCGCTGTTGCTGCTGTGTGCAGTGACGGCTACGGCGCAGACGAGTGTAACTGTGATTAGTAGCGGTTCAGATGCTACCACTTATGGTTCACTCTCTGGCACGACGTTTACTACCAACGATGCTTCTGGTATCGCTGGCGTTACTGTTGATGGTATCAAAGGTACAACGGCAACCAGTTTTGCCTATGGTGCTTGTTTAGCTCTGACAAGCACTTCTTCGGGTACTATCACAATGACTGCTCCTTCGGGTTATGTTATTACCGGTTATACGTTGACTGCTCGTAGTAACACCTATGCTGTGCCTTACACTTTGACACCTTCCGCTGGTGGTACTGCTGTTTCTACGACGACTGGTGGTGTTGAACTTTCAGCTTCAGGCTTGAGCGATCAGACAGCTTCGTTTACCTATAGTGCTGCATCGGCAAATTCTTTCTACATTCCTTCAATGGTTATATCTGTAGCTGATGCAAGTGCTACTATTGTTAACGTAACTTATGAGCTCTACGATTCTTCAGATCCTACTACACTTGTAAGTTCTGTTGTAGTATCTCAAGAAGCCAACTCTGCTGTTAGTGTTCCCGCTTCATTGCAGAACACAGCTTTCTACACTTATACGGTTAGTGGCACAATCGGTGATACTGATTGCACCATCACTATAACGCGTACACAGATTGAAGGAACAATTCTCAAGGTGGGCGACCTCAGCAGTTCAAAGGCTTATACCATTAACACTTATGACCGTGGTTCTTGGTATGTTCCTTCAGGAGCAACACAAGTAACTGGAACTACAAAAGCTGGTGTAAGTGTTGATGCTACTTCGACCGCTCAGCAGTTTGCTTTTGTGGCTTACGGTGGAAACTACTACCTCTACAGCATCAGTGAGGCTAAGTTTATTTCTAAAGATGGAAATTACACAACGCTTACGTCTCAGCCTGGCGACAATGTAACGTTGCTTGCTTCTTCTGGTAGTTCTACTCATCCCGTAGTAGTAGCACTTAGCGATGGAACATACCAATGTGGTATTTCCAATGGTTATACCCCTGCTGTTATTACGCACTATAATGATTTGGCCGATGCAGGAAACCGTGTTCTTATTACCGAGGTTGACGACTTTGATCCCACAAATGCTCTTGCTGCGTTGGATAACTATTTCAACCCCAGCGCAACTGTTACTTATGTAATCAGCGATGCTAATGGCGTGGTTTACACTTCTGCCGCTCTTCCTGCAACGGTTGATGAGACCATTACAGAGTTGCCCAGCAGCTTGCAGCGTGATTACTGCTCATATAGTGTTACTTCAACGACTATTGTAGCTGGCGAGAACACTGTTCCTGTGACTGTAACCTACAGTTTGCCTTTCACTGTTAGCACTACTTATGCAGATGCCGTTTGGCACTATGCTACGATCCGCAGCACTAAGTATCTGCGTGCTGACGACAGCAACCTTGATACAAGTGGCCGCTATGCTACTAGCACCACTAACGAAAAGACCGATGCTTATAAATGGGCTTTCTTCGGTGACCCCTACAATTATTTCTATGTAGTGAACATGGCTCAGGGTGAAGGCAAGTATCTCTATGCAGGTACTTCAATTCCTGAATTCCAAACACTCACAGATCCAACGACTGTTGATGCTGCTTTGTGGGCAGTTTCTGTAAATGGTGCAGGTTTCAGTCTCCGTAGCATTACTGGTGACAATCTTTATATCAACGATGCAGGTGCAGGTGGTAACCTTGGATATTGGAATTCTACAGCAGGTGCCACTGACGCTGGCTCACGCATTGTAGCAACCGTTGTTCCCACAGAAAGTGAGGAATATGATGCACTCATTGCTCAACTTGAAGCCATTCCTTACGGCACAGGTTTGAATCAGTACAGCCTCGTGGTAGAAAGCATAGACTACACCTCTCAGGCTGCCACTATCATCAGTGGTTTGAAGACTGCTGGTTATACTGCAGAGAACCTCACCAGCGCACAGTTGATGCTCGCCGGTACGACTCTCAACCTGCCCGCTGCCGGTTTCTACCGCATCAAGGGTAACACCAGTGGTACATACCTCGCCAGTGGCTTTGCCAGCAACAACAAGTTCGCCATGAGCACCGCCACCGACGCCAGCACCATCTTCTACTTCGACGGCAGCAGCCTCTCCAACTTCGGCAGTGGCCTTGCCAACGGCATGACTGGTAGCGCATGGGCATGGGTATATGGCGACGCAGCCAGCACCGTAACCTTCCACGATGGTCTTACCAACGGCGGCTATGCTATTCAGAGCGGTACTGCATACTTCTATGACAACGGAGATAACGGTTCCGCTGACCGTGGTGGCAACTTGGTCATCAACAGCAGCACCAACGCCCGCTACACCTCCTGGTACCTCGAAGCCGTTACCGAACTGCCCGTGAGCATCAGCGCTGCCGGCCAGGCCACACTGAGCCTGCCCGTAGCATGGGAGGTTCCCTATGGTGTGACTGTACGCTACGCCACCCGCGAGCACGACGGCCTGCTCACCATTGAGGACGCCGCCGAGACCGCTATCGCCGCTGACGAAGCCGTTATCCTCGTGGGCGCAGAAGGCACCTACAACGTTGCCGTAGCCACCACAGGTACAGCACTGAACAGCCTGCTGACCGCCACCACCCCGAAGGGCGTGAGCGTAGAGACTTCTACCAAGGCTTACATCCTTGCCCAGCAAGGCGACAATGTGGGCTTCGCTCTGCTTGCTGACAGCGACCGCAACATCGCCGGCTTCAAGGCCTACTACGTGAGCACCGCCGCAGGCGACGCTCCTCAGTTCCTCTTCTTCGACGAGGGCGAAGTGACGGGCATCAACAGCGTGAACGCTGCTGCTCAGAACGGTGCCGCAGTTTACGACCTGCAGGGCCGCCGCGTGAATGGCGCATTGAAGGGCGTTTACATCGTGAACGGCAAGAAGGTGCTGTTCTAAGTTTCAGACCCAAAACTTTCAGATATGAA
>JAFSWM010000043.1 GCA_017444485.1 Bacteroidaceae bacterium
CCACGACAAACTGGCACACTACGCCAACGCTGCCACCGACATCGAGTTCCACATGCCCTTCGGCTTCAAGGAAGTGGAGGGCATCCACTCGCGCACCGACTTCGACCTCTCCCAGCACGAGAAGTACAGCGGGCGTAGCATCAAGTACTTCGACCCCGAGACCAACGAGAGTTACACGCCCTATGTCATCGAGACCTCCATTGGTGTGGACCGCATGTTCCTCAGCGTGATGTGCCACGCCTACTGCGAGGAGCAGTTAGAAGGAGACGACACGCGCACCGTGCTCCGCCTGCCCGCCGCCCTTGCTCCCACCAAGCTCGCCGTGCTGCCCCTGGTGCGCAAGGACGGGCTGCCCGAAAAGGCACGCGAAATCATGAACGACCTCAAGTTCCACTTCAACTGCAAATACGAGGAGAAGGACACCATCGGTAAGCGCTACCGCCGTCAGGATGCCGTGGGCACGCCCTACTGCATCACCATCGACCACGACACGCTCAAGGACAACACCGTCACACTTCGCGACCGCGACACCATGGCTCAGCAACGCGTCAACGCCAACGACCTCCGCGCTCTGCTCGAAGACAAAGTGAGCATCACCAGCCTGCTCAAGAAACTGGCCTAACACCTCCACCGCCATGAAGAGACTCCTATTCATCTCCACCGCCCTGCTGCTTGTCGGCATGTTGCTGTCATGCTCGGAGGAGAACGACAACGCCAGCGACAACGAGTATGCCGACTGGAAGGCACGCAACGAAGTGTGGTTCAATGAGCAGATGGCCACCGCACAGGCTGCTATCGCCCAGGCCCAGGCCGTATATGGCGACGACTGGCAGCAACACAGCGAGTGGCTCATCTTGCGCAACTACCTCGTCCCCGCCGGCGCGCCCGCCACGCGTTCCGACAGCATGCCCGTACAGATCGTTCAGCGCGGCAGCGGCAGCGGCAGCCCGCTCTACACCGACACCGCCAGCGTCTGCTATCTGGGACGCCTCATGCCCACCGAACTTCACCCCCTGGGCTACCCCTTCAGTTTCACAGGCACCTACCCCAGCGACGAGCAGGTGTTCGGCGAAGCCACACGCGCGCCGGTGAAGTCTGCCGTGAGCAACAACATCGCCGGCTTCGCCACCGCCTTGCAACAGATGCACATCGGCGACCGCTGGCGCATCTTCGTACATCCCGACATGGCCTACGGCAGCAACGCCACCACAGTCATCCCCGCCTATTCCGTCCTCGACTTTACCATAGAACTTCGCGCCTACTTCAAGCCGTAACGAGCGAAAGCCGAGCGACAGAAACATCGGCAACAACGCTGGCAGAGGACTCCCTCCCCTGCCAGCGTTTGTTTTGTCGGCTCCTTCAAAAGGCCGTGCGACGTGGCGTCTCGATCGTTCTACCTTGCACGAGATTATTCCTCATCGGTGATCTGGCGGTATTTCTTCACATCCCCCTTCCTGCCATAACTTTCAGGATTCTCGTAGCCTTGTAGCGCATCCTAAACATCGTCATTTCGCCCTACAATTATATGGCTCAACGTAGCAGTACTACTTGGCATGAATGCGCGGATGCAGCCACCAATAACAAACACGACGACCGCCGAGGCTGTGCTGCTTCGGCGGTCGTCGTTGCGATGGGAATGCGGGGCGGCTTACATCACGCCGCGCTTGCGCAGTTCCTGCTGCCATTTCCAGGCGCTGCTCAGGGCATCCTCAAGGGTGTGGACGGCTTTCCAGCCAAGCACCTTGTTGGCTTTGTCCACGTTGCCCCACACCTTCTCGATGTCGCCGGCACGGCGGGGAGCCACCTTGTAGTTGAGTTTCACGCCGGTGCACTTCTCAAAGGTGTTGATGAGTTCAAACACGCTCACGCCGTTGCCCGTACCCACGTTGTAAATCTCCACAGGTTCGGTGTTCTGCCCGTTGACGATGCGTTCCATGGCGCAAACGTGTGCCTTGGCCAGGTCCACCACATAGATGAAGTCGCGGATGCAAGAGCCATCGGGTGTGTCGTAGTCATCGCCGAAGACGTTGAGTTGCGGACGGATGCCAATAGCTGTCTGCGTGAGATAGGGAATGAGGTTGGCGGGCACGCCGTTGGGCAGTTCGCCGATGATGGCTGTGGGGTGCGAGCCGATGGGATTGAAGTAGCGAAGCAGGATGGCGCTGATGGGCGCACCGCTCTTCACATAGTCCTGCACAATCTCCTCGTTGATCTGCTTCGTGTTGCCGTAGGGGCTCTCGGCCTTCTTGATGGGGGCCTGCTCCGTGACGGGCAGGTTCTCGGGGTCGGGCTGGCCGTAAACGGTGCACGAGGAGGAGAAGATGATGCCCTTCACACCGTATTCGGGCATGAGTTTGAGCAGGTTGATGAGCGAGACGATGTTGTTCTCGTAGTACATGAGCGGCTTCTCCACGCTCTCGCCCACGGCCTTGCTGGCAGCGAAGTGAATGATACCCTCAATGCCGGGATACTTCTCGAACACGCCGCGCAGCGCAGGCAGGTCGCAGCAGTCCACCTTCTCGAAGGCCGGACGCACGCCGCTGATCTTCTCGATGCCATCCACCACATCGGCGTTGGAGTTGGAGAGGTTGTCAATAATCACCACTTCATAGCCGGCGGCCTGAAGTTCCACGGTGGTGTGCGAGCCGATAAAGCCCGTACCGCCCGTGACAAGGATTTTCTTTTTCATGGTGTTTGTGTGTGTTATTGTTTTGGGTTTAGAACTTGAAGTTGAAGCCAAGCGAGAGGTATTCCTTGAACTGGAAGTAGGAATGGTCGTCCTTGCGCGCCACGCCGTCGTCGAAGCGCGGATAGAGGAAGAGTTGCGTGTTGAGATAGTCGTTGATCTTGAAACTGATGGTGTTCTCCCATTCCACAGTGGTCTTGTCGTAATCGGTGAACCAGTAGAGCCGCGACTTCCAAGTGACGTTCTTCAGCGGCGTCCAGGTGGCGGTGGCTGTGATGGTGCTACCATAGTCGAGGTTGGTGTGGTGCCCCTCGTCGATGCCGAAACTCGTGGCCAGGTCCCAATGCCTCACGTACTTGTAGCGGGCGGCGAAGGGGGAGAGCGTGGCTTCAAGTTTGAAGTTCTTCACAGAGAGTTTGTAGTCCATACCGAACGAGAGCACGCACTCGAAGGGTGAAAGGAAGTCGGAGATGAGTTTCGGATTGTTGGCCTTGTAGCCGTGGTAGAACTGCGTCCACGACTGGAGCATCACCGTGTAGTACCAATGCTTGGTGGCCTGCAGGCCGAGTTTGTTGGTGAGGCGCAGCAGGTCGTTGTTGGTCTTGTAGCGGTGCACGCTGTCGCTCTTGGAAGAGTAGAAGCCGAGTTTCATCTCCAGTTTGTTGCTGAAGGTAATCTTGCGCTTGTTGTCGTAGTTGGCCTCCAGCACGGCGTTGGCGAGGAAGGAGTTGTTGCTCTCGCCGCCCTTGTACCAGTTCTCGGAGATGTAATTCTGCATGAACTGCAGGGAGAGGTCGGCCTTGAATGTCCAGAAGTTGGGGCGGTGCACCTGCAAGCCGAAGTCGGGGCTAACGAGGTTCACGGGCTCTGCGGGGCGGGGCGCAGTGGGTGTGATGACAGCGCTGGGAGTCACCGGCACAGCCGGACGGGTAGGCGTTTCTGTTGGAGCCACATCGGGCAGTTCGCGTCGCACCAGCCAGGGCCGCTCTCCGTATATATATATAAGGGCGCGGTCGATGGCCTGTGCTCGGGCCATCTGAGGGTCGTCAGCACCGTATGTGGGAGGCAGGGAACCAATGGAGCGGCGCAAGGTGCCAGGGAGCAGGTTTGGCTTGGCAAAAAGTGAGGTATAGAAAGGATTGCTCAGTGTGTCGGCCCCGTTGTAGTGCCAGCGACGATAGGCTCGCGTAAGGGAGTCAAGGCGCTGCGTGTAGTACATGGCCGCCTCATAGACTTCAAGGTCTGCACGCCCCACGGTCTGCGTGTCCGCGGGCGTGACCGAGGTGTCCTGCCGGACAGCAGCAGGGCGGGCGGCATTGAGCAAGCGCGCCGCGTCGAATTGCGCGAATGCAGCAGACGGCAGCAAAAGGAATACCAAGAACAGGGGGATGAGTATGCGGGGTTTCATACCTTGGCTCTGGAATACGGGCGCAAAGTTAGTGCAAAAGTTTTAGGTGGTGTCGGTAACGACGGCAAAGTTTCGCTCCCTATGGCTTGCCACACGTCTCTATATTTCCAAAGCCGCACACCGCAAAATCGGAAAAAAGCAGTACTTTTGCGCGGTATTTCAAGAACACATCGGAAACACAACCCCCAAAGCACCCCACCCCGTGAGCGCAACCAAGTACATCTTCGTCACCGGCGGCGTGGCCTCCAGCCTCGGCAAAGGCGTCATCTCTTCCAGCCTCGGCAAGTTGCTCCAGGCGCGCGGCTTCAACATCACCATCCAGAAGTTCGACCCCTACATCAACATCGATCCCGGCACGCTCAACCCCTATGAGCACGGCGAATGCTACGTCACCGACGACGGCAAGGAGACCGACCTCGACCTGGGGCACTACGAGCGGTTCACCGGTATTCGCACCACCGCCTACAGCAACTACACCACTGGCCGCATCTACCAGAGCGTCATCGACAAGGAGCGGCGCGGCGACTACCTCGGTAAGACGATACAGGTCATTCCTCACATCACCGACGAGATCAAGCGCGCCATGCTCTTCCAGGGCAAGCGCTCCCACTTCGACTTCGTCATCACCGAGATAGGCGGCACCGTGGGCGACATCGAGAGCCAGCCCTTCCTTGAAGCCATCCGCCAACTGAAGTGGGAACTGCGCGACGACGCGCTTTGTGTACACCTCACCTACGTTCCCTACCTCGCTGCCGCCGGCGAACTCAAGACTAAGCCCACGCAGCACAGCGTGAAGGAACTGCAAAGCCTGGGCATACAGCCCGACGTACTCGTGCTTCGCACAGAGCACGAACTCAGCACGTCGCTGCGCCGCAAGGTAGCCAACTTCTGCAACGTGGCTCCCACAGCGGTATTCCAAAGCAAGGATCAGCCCACCATCTACGAGGTGCCCCTACGCATGCAGGAACAAGGGCTTGACGCCGAAATTCTGCGCCTCTTCGGGATGCCCGTGGGCGAAACACCGGGGCTCGGCCCTTGGCGCAGTTTTCTTGAGCGTCGCCACAAAGCCAAGGAAGAAGTCACCATAGCCCTCGTGGGCAAGTACGACCTGCAGGACGCCTACAAGAGCATCCTCGAAAGCCTCTCACAAGCCGGCACCTACAACGACCGTAAGGTGCGGACACGCTTCGTCAACAGCGAGAAACTCACACCCGAAAACATCAGTGCCGAACTGCGCGACGTGCACGGCATGGTCATCTGCCCGGGCTTCGGTCAGCGCGGCACGGAGGGTAAAATCCTCACCGCACGCTACGGTCGCGAACACGACATCCCCACTTTTGGCATCTGCCTCGGCATGCAGATGATGGTCATCGGCTTCGCCCGCGACGTGCTCAACCTGCCCGATGCCAACAGCACCGAGATGGACCCCACCACCAAGAGCAACGTCATCGACCTGATGGAGAGTCAGAAAAACATCACCAACATGGGCGGCACCATGCGCCTCGGAGGTTATCCCTGCACCCTTAAGGAGGGCAGCCGCGTGCGTGCCATCTACGGCAAGGACGAGATACGCGAGCGCCACCGCCACCGCTATGAGTTCAACAACGAATACCTTGCTCGCTACGAAAAGGCTGGCATGAATTGCACCGGTCTGAACCCCGACACGGGCCTCGTGGAAATCGTGGAGATGCCTACGCTGAAATGGTACATCGGCACGCAGTTCCACCCCGAGTACTCCAGCACCGTGCTCAAGCCCCATCCTCTCTTTCTCGACTTCGTGAAAGCCGCCATCGACTACAAAACGGCGCAAGGCTAAGCCGCGCCTACAGCATACTATATATATTGATATGGACAAGAACACCGTCACCGGTCTCATTCTCATAGTCGCCGTCCTCATCGGCTGGAGTTATCTGTTCAACCAGCCCCAACAGCCTGCCGACGGCCAACAAGCCCCTCAGGAGCAGGCCGCTAAGCCCGCCGAAGCCCAGCAATCTCAAAAGCCTGCTGCACAGGCCCTCGCCGCCGCCGACACCAGCGGTCTCTTCGCTGCAGCCATCGCCACCAAGGGTAAAGACGTTACCCTTGAGAACAAGCGCCTGCGCGTCACCGTCAGCACCCTCGGCGGTGCTGTCAGCCGCGTAGAGCTCAAGGACTACAAGAGTTACGCCGACTTCAGTGCGGGCAAGCAGAAAGCCTTGGTGCTGTACGACAACAAAGACGCGCGCTCGGAGTTCGTCTATGAGTTCAAGCAGCAAAACCTCAACACCTCGCAATATGCCTTCAGCCTCGTTGCGAGGACCGACACGAGCCTCACGCTCGCCCTGTCCGACAGCGCGGGCCGCCGCATCGTGCACACCTACACCCTGCCCGCTGACGGCTACCTCATGCGCCTTGACATCCAGGCCGACGGCCTGCAAAACGACTTCAGCGCCAAGGCTGGTAGCATACGCTTCAACTGGGCCGACCGCGTGCGGCAGCAAGAAAAGGGTTTCTACTTTGAGAACATGTACTCCACCCTCACCTACAAGTCGGTGGAGGACGGCACGGAGAAACTCAACGAACAAGGCGATGACGATGAGCAAGTCACAGGCGCAGTGGACTGGATAGCCTTCAAGAACCAGTACTTCTCCAGCCTTGTCATCGCTGCCGAGCCCATGCACGACGTGCGTGTGGCCAGCAAGCAAGAGGAGGAAGGCAGCGGCTACCTCAAGCACTACGCCGCCGAAGCCTCGCTCGCCCTCGACCCTGCAGGCAAGCGCCCCACCTCTCTGCAATACTACTTTGGCCCGAACAAATACCTTGACCTCAAGGACCTCAACGGGCAGACCATTGGCGGGAAGGATCAGGACCTGCAAGAACTCGTGTACCTCGGCTGGCCGCTCTTCAAGTGGATCAACCGCTTCTTCACAGTCTATGTGTTCGACTGGCTCACGCGCCTCAATCTCCACATGGGCCTGGTGTTGCTCATCATCACCCTGCTTATCCGCGCCATCGTCTATCCCACCACGCGCAAGAGTTACCTCAGTTCGGCCAAGATGCGCGTGTTGAAGCCCAAAATCGACGAACTCAACAAGCAATACCCTGGGCAGGAGAACGCCATGAAGCGGCAGCAAGAGATGATGACGCTCTACAGCCAGTACGGCGTGTCGCCCATGGGCGGCTGCCTCCCCATGCTCATCCAAATGCCCATTTGGATTGCGATGTTCAACTTTGTACCTAACGCCATCGAACTGCGGCAGCAGAGTTTCTTGTGGGCCGACGACCTCAGCACTTACGACAGCCTCCTCTCTTGGAGCAGCGACCTGCCGCTCATAGGCAACCACCTCAGCCTCTTCTGTCTGCTCTTCTGCGCCACGAACCTGATCTACTCCTACATGACCATGCGCCAACAGCGCGACACCATGAGCGGAGAACAAGCGCAGCAGATGAAGATGATGCAGTGGATGATGTTCCTCATGCCTGTGTTCTTCTTCTTCATGTTCAACAAGTACAGCGCGGGCCTCAACTACTACTACTTCATCTCCTTGCTTGCCGGCGCGCTGAGCATGTGGTGGCTGCGGCGCACCACCGACGACAAGAAACTCCTTGAGCGGCTTGAGGCCAACTATCGCGCCAACAAGGCCAACCCCGCCAAGCGTCCCAGCGGCCTCGCCGCACGCTTTGCCGCCCTCCAGGAACAACAGGAGGAACTGCGCCGCAAGCAGGAGCGCTTCAAGAAGAAATGAACGAATCCACGGCGGACGTGCGCAGCAGACAAACTCACTACGCGCGCCGCCACTACAATCTGCACAACGCCATGAAGACCTATTTTCCGCCCTCCGAACTGATCATCAACAGCGACGGCAGCGTGTTCCACCTCCACGTCACACCCGAGGCTTTGGCCGACAAGGTGGTGCTCGTGGGAGACCCCGGACGCGTGGAGACCGTGGCTGCACACTTTGACACCCGCGAGTTCCAAGCCGAAAACCGCGAGTTCAGGACCGTCACTGGCACCTATCAGGGCAAGCGCATCACAGTGGTGAGCACTGGCATTGGTTGCGACAACATCGACATCGTGCTCAACGAAATCGACGCGCTGGCCAACATCGACTTCACCACCCGCACCGTGCGCCCCAGCCTGCGTAGCCTCGACATCGTGCGCATCGGCACCTGCGGCGGGCTGCAAGAGTTCACACCCGAAGGCACCTATGTGGCTTCGGAAAAGAGCATTGGCTTCGACGGCCTGCTCAATTTCTATGCTGGGCGCGACCGCGTGTGCGACCTCGAATGCGAAGCCGCCTTCACGCGTGCCATGGCCTGGATCGGCAACCAGTGCATCGCCCACCCCTATGTGTCGGTGGCTCACCCCGAACTGCTGGAGCGCATCGCCGGTGCGGACATGGTGCGTGGCATCACCGTGGCCTGCGGCGGCTTCTTCGGACCGCAGGGACGCGAACTGCGCATCCCCCTGGCCGACCCCACGCAGAACGAGAAGATTATGGCCTTTGAGCACCAGGGGCTGCGCATCACCAACTTCGAGATGGAAAGTAGCGCCGTGGCCGGGCTCAGCGCACTGATGGGCCACCGCGCCCTCACCGTCTGCATGGTCATTGCCAATCGCGTGGCCGGACGTGCCAACACCGACTACAAGGGCTCCATCGACCACCTCATCACCACCGTCCTCGACCGCATCTGAAATCACTTACACGGATAGCCCGCCGTATTTGTCTGACTGAGGCAAATACGGCGGGCTATCTGCATCGCATTCGTTCAGCGCCCCTCGCTGACGCGCCCAGCATTCTGGCGCACGAAGTCCTTCCAGGAGCGTGCCGCACCGCCGCCGGCGGGCAGGGGACGGAGCGTCTGCAAGTGGTGGCAATAGGCCGCTGCGAGGGCATCGGTGGCGTCAAGATAAGGCAGCATGGCCTCGTCGGAGATGTGGAGCATGCGCTGCATCAGGGCGGCCACCTGCTCTTTGCTCGCCGCGCCGTTGCCGGTGATGGCCTGTTTGATCTTCATCGGGGCGTACTCGTGGATGGGGATGTCACGGCTGATGGCGGCGGCGATGGCCACACCCTGTGCACGGCCCAACTTGAGCATACTCTGCACGTTTTTACCAAAGAAAGGAGCCTCGATGGCCACCTCGTCGGGCAAGAAACCTTCGATCACACTGAGTATGCGCTCGTGGATACGCCCCAACTTGAGATAGGCATCGCCCACGCGCCGCAAATCGATCACACCGAGCGCGAGCATCTCGGCCTTCGAGCCGACAGACTTCAACACGCCGTAGCCCATCATGTTGGTGCCCGGGTCAATGCCCAGTATGATGCGTTCGCGGGGTGCGGTTTGAGATCGGAGCAACGACATGAGAAAAGATATGGGGGTTTCTGTTGCTGCAAAAGTACGAAATCCGCACGTCTCTCAGCGCACCCTTTCACACCATTTTTTCGCACACTTCCCGCAATAGTGCAACAAAATCAAAAAAAGGGCCTATAAAAACGCTCAAACACGCAAAAAAAGTGTTAATCGTTTGGAGCGAAAAACAGGAAACCCGTACTTTTGCACACGGTTTCAGTCTGAGCCCTCCAGGCAGACAACAACAAAAAACACGAAAGCACAATGAAAAAGTTACTTACCCTTGCAGCCGTCGCACTCTTCAGCCTCGCCGCCTCAGCGCAGGCAGTGATCAAGTTCGACAAGACCACGCACAACTTCGGCACCTTCCCCGAAGCGCAGGTGCAGAAGGTGGACTTCACGTTCACCAACACCGGCGACAAGACGCTGATCATCCAGCAAGTCTTCACCTCGTGCGGCTGCACGGCATCGGAATACACCAAGACAGAAATCAAACCGGGCGAGAAAGGTACAGTGACTGTGACGTTCAACGGCAAGGGCCAGTCCACTGGCTCCGTGAAGAAGGTCATCACCGTGCGTTCTAACGCCAGCAACTCTATCGTGCGTCTTTATATTGAGGGCAACATGGTTAAAAAATGAACTGGAGTTCTGGCTGTTGAGGGTTTTCTCATGTTTTTCACCTGACGCAGTCACCGGTTCGCGGCGCACGATAAGCCGGTGGGGCGCTTAGCCCCGCCGGCATTTTTTTTTCTTAAACTCAACCCCCATACAATGAACTCCAACAACCATCTCGTCATCATGGCCGGCGGCATAGGCAGCCGCTTTTGGCCCATGAGCAGCGAGGAACGCCCCAAGCAGTTCCTCGACATCCTCGGCTGCGGACGCACCCTCATACAACTCACTCTCGACCGCTTCGCCGGCATGGTGCCCACGGAGAATGTATGGGTGGTCACCGGCGAGCGATATGCTGAAATCACCCGCGAGCAACTCCCCGACGTGCCGCCCGAGAACATCCTGGCAGAGCCCTGCCGACGCAACACCGCGCCATGCATCTGCTACGTGTCGTGGAAGATCAAGAAGCGCAACCCGATGGCCAACATTGTGGTGACACCCGCCGACCACATCGTCACCGACACGGCAGGCTTCCGCACTGCGGTGGGCGAGGCCATGGAGTTCACCGCCGAGACCGACGCCATTGTCACCCTCGGCATCAAACCCACCAGACCCGAGACGGGATACGGCTACATCAAGGCCGACCTCGCATTCAGTTCCTCGCGCAAGAAGAACATCTATCGCGTGGACGCCTTCAAGGAGAAGCCCGACCTCAAAACCGCCGAGGAATACGTCAGTGAGCCCAACTACCTGTGGAACTCGGGCATATTCGTATGGAGCGTGGCCACGATCATCAACGCCTTCCGCGTCTATCAGCCCACCATGAACAAAGGCTTCGAGCGCTTGCTCAAGAAGATGGACACACCCGAGGAGAAGGCTGCCATCGACGCGCTCTATGGCGACTGCGAGAACATCAGCGTGGACTACGCCATCATGGAAAAGGCCGAAGAGGTATTCGTCAGGCCCGCCGACGTAGGTTGGAGCGATCTGGGCACATGGGGCTCGCTGCTCACCCATCTGCAGCGCGACGGGCACGGCAACGCCCTCGTGGGGAAAGACATCGCCGTATTCGACACGCAGAACTGCATCATCCACACCGCCGGAAACCAGAAGGTGGTGGTGCAAGGGCTCGACGGATACATCGTGGCCGAAAAAGACGGCGTACTGATGGTCTGCAAACTCAGCGAGGAGCAGCGCATCAGTCTGTTTCACTAAAAAACCGCCCCCTTCCTCAAGCCTTCTGACAAACCTTGACAAGGCGCCAGACAAGGCGCGAAAAACTAGGTCCGTGTGACTTTAAAGTCACTCCGTGTGACTTTAAAGTCACACGGACCTAGTTTAAACTACAACGGACTTTCTTTGAAGCCGAACGATTGTAGTTTTTCACCCCTCCGAAATCGCTGCCACAAACATCGCAGCAGCCTCGTCAGAATCCCGCTCAAATCCTCCTGCCACAATCCTGCCCTTGGAATTCTCCACCACCCTTCAACGCTGGTACGCCGCACACGGGCGCACGTTGCCCTGGCGCGGCATTTCAGACCCCTACCGCATCTGGCTCTCGGAAGTGATTCTGCAACAGACGCGCGTGGAGCAAGGGCGGGCGTACTACGAGCGTTTCACGCGGGAGTTCCCCACGGTGGAAGCCCTCGCCGCCGCCACCGAGCGCGAGGTGCTGGCCACTTGGCAGGGGCTGGGATACTACACGCGGGCACGCAACCTGCACAAGGCCGCAAAAGCCATCGCTGCGGCAGGGGCATTTCCCAACACCTACGAGGCGCTACGCGCTCTACCCGGCGTGGGCGACTACACAGCCAGCGCCGTGGCATCGTTGGCCTATGGGTTGCCATACGCTGTGGTGGACGGCAACGTGTATCGCGTGCTGGCGCGCTACTTCGGCCTCAGCACGCCGACCGACACCACTGCCGGCAAGCGAGAGTTCAAAGCCTTGGCCACCAGACTGCTCGACCCGCAGCACAGCGCGGAGCACAACCAGGCTATGATGGACTTCGGCGCCACAGTCTGCACGCCCCGCACTCCACGCTGCACCGACTGCCCGCTGAGCAACGGCTGCGCGATGCTGGCCGAGGGCTGCAATCCGGAACAGTTCCCCTTCAAGGCACGCCGCA
>JAFSWM010000044.1 GCA_017444485.1 Bacteroidaceae bacterium
CGGTGTGACTTAAACGTCACACGGACCTAGTTTAAACCCATATTGATCAGAGAATAATTTGGATCTATATACACCCTCGCATGAATAGAATAATACCACACACGAACAAGGCGGCGCAATCCAGATATGCTGAAATGCCAAACCAACGTGTAACAACGGGTGCCAAAAGGCGCAGTTAAAAAAATTAGAAAACAGACAGCGGGAAAATCAACAAAGAATTGCTAACTTTGCGCCGTTGATAGCGGAAACAGCACAAGGCTACGCGGACGCAAGTCCTGGAGCGTGCCGGCGCGGAAGCCACCAACCTTACTGGTAACCAACATCTTGCAACCGAAGCCCCATATCGGTTGCAAGGGAAAGGTGCGCCCACACGCGCCGACAAAGATATGCCGGCAGCCCATTGTTTCCCGATTCCACAAAAACCGCTCCCGCAGCGCACATACGCAGGAGCGACACCAAACATTCAGAACACCGCCGTCAGCACGGCACACCCATTCCACAACTCCCCTATGAAAAACCTCGCAGCGGCGCTGCTCGCCGCAATCATGCTCACATCGTGCGTGCCCACACGCAAGATCATCTACCTGCAAGGCGCGGAGGACCTCGTAAACCAGCCGCAACGCATCGCTGAGAACTACGTGCCCCGCATCAAGCCCGCCGACCGGCTGCTCATCAACGTTACTGGATACAACGATGAGCAGGTGAAGCACTACCAAAACACCGCCCAACTCGGTACGTCGGGAACTTCGAGCACTGAATCGCAGGGCTTCGTGGTGAACGACGATGGCACCATCAACGTGCCCCTCATCGGCACACTGCAAGTGGTTGGGAAAACCACTGCTGAGGTGGAGAAGATGATTACGGCGCGTATCATAGAACTCGGCGACATGGAGGAACCCACGGTGAACGTCAGGCTGAGCAACTTCCGCGTCAGCGTGATGGGCGAGGTGAAAAAACCTGGTGTGGTGGAGGCCGATGGCCAGCGCCTCACGCTGCTTGAAGCACTGAGCAGAGCCGGCGACCTACCCGCCACGGCACGCCGCGACAGCATCCTCGTGGTGAGAGAAAACGGGGGCATACGCTCGGCATACTACGTGGATCTGACGCAGAGCGACGACGTGTTCAAGTCGCCGGCCTACTACCTGCAGCAGAACGATGTGGTATATGTCAAGCCCAACAACTCCGTGCGCGTGCAAGGAAGCAGCACCCTCTCCACCATCGGCGCCATCAGCAGTGTCATTGGTGTGATTAGCGGCGTGATAGCGCTCATTGTAGTATTCACCAAGTGAGCCGTTCGCACGGCAGACGCATTTTCCGTTTCGAAGCTTAATCCCGTAACCAACGTCATCCCCATATATGGAATACATCGTTGAATCCGAAAACTCCGCCAAAACCAAAGACCACGGCGGCATCACCCTAAAAGACCTCGCCGCGCTGCTGTTCAGCAACTGGTTGTGGATCGTGCTCAGTGTCATCGGCTGCCTCGCCGTGGCACGCGCTTACATCGCCACACTCACCCCGCGCTATTGTCACTCGGCCGTGATGCTCATCAAGGAAGAGAACCGCTCGCGCTCACGCAACGACGTGATGGGCGAGATGCTCATACAGGGTGGTCTCGGCGGCGGCGACGTGGAGAACGAAATCTTCCTCATACGCACCAATCAACTCATGCGCGGCGTGGTGGAACGCCTCGGACTCGACGTGAGTTACTCGATGAAGGGCATCTTCCGCGACCATCCAGTCTATAACAACTCCTGCCCCATCGATGTGCAGTTTGCCGGCGAATTCAAGCAAGCCGTGCAGTTTGAACTCAAGATCGTCTCCACCAGCCAGTACGAGATTACAAAGGTAAACGGAAAAGAAGTCACGGGCAAGCGCTATGGCTTCAATCAGATGGCCAACACCCCTGCCGGCAGCATCAGCGTGAAGACTAAACCGCTCGTTTCGAGTTGCATAGGAGCCACGGTTATCGTCACTCGCCACAGTGTAGAAAATGCCGCTGGGATGTATCAGGGCGAGATCAGTAGTGACCTTGCCGCTGAACAGACACGCCTGATACGCATCACCTGTACCGACGCCATCATTGAGCGCGCAGACAGCATACTCAACACGCTGCTTGACGAATACTCCGAGAGCATCGTGGAGGACAAGAACAAGGTGGCCGTGAACACCGAGCGTTTCATCAGCCAGCGCATTCAGATCATCGGCGATGAACTCGGCAGTGTGGAAGGCGAACTGGCAGATTTCCGTCAGCGCAATGGCATGCTCGACATCAGTTCTGCCGGCCAGCAGTTCGTCACACAGAGCGGGA
Source organism: Bacteroidaceae bacterium (assembly GCA_017444485.1). Classification (GTDB taxonomy): domain Bacteria; phylum Bacteroidota; class Bacteroidia; order Bacteroidales; family Bacteroidaceae; genus Alloprevotella. The sequence goes on from JAFSWM010000044.1 coordinate 2,312, forward strand.
ATGCCAAACAGAAGACGCTCGACCTCGAAGCGCAGATCGCAGTGGCACAAGACGTGCGCGGATACCTCGGTGATGCCTCCAAGCACGACCAACTCATCCCCGCCGTCAGCGGGCTTGGCGACGCGGCCATACAGAGCCAGATACAGGCTTACAACGACCTGATGCTCGAACGCGACAGGGTGAAGATCACCAACGGCGGACGCCACCGCGACAATACCGACCTGAACCGCATCAACGACAACCTCGCCTCTATGCGCAAAGCCCTGATGCAGTCGATGGACAACTACATCGCCACCGAGCAGACCAGGCTGGACCGCGCACGTGCCGACATGAACGATGCCGAATCGGAAATCGCAGCCATGCCTCAGAAGCAGAAAATAGCCCTCAGCATCGCCCGACAGCAGGCCATCAAGGAGAACCTGTACAACTATCTGCTCAACAAGCGTGAAGAGAACGCCCTGCAAATGGCGGTCACCGAAGCCAACGTGCGCGTGGTGGAATCGCCCTACGGAAGTGGAGCACCCATCTCGCCCAACCGACGTATGATCTTCGGCATCGCGCTCATCATCGGCATACTCCTGCCCGTCGGCATACAAATCCTGCGCTTCCTCTGGTACAATGGTGTACGCGGTAGGCGCGACATTGAAGAGGGAACCACCATCCCGCTCGTGGGCGAGATACCGTCGCTCGACAAGAAAGACCAGAGCGACATCATTGTCTTCGACGACAAGAAGCACAGCCAAATCACCGAGTCCTTCCGCATACTGCGCACCAACCTGGAGTTCCTCAAAAAGGATGCGAAGGTGTATATGCTCACATCCACCATACCCAACGAGGGAAAGAGTTTCATCTCGCGCAACCTCTGTGCGGCAATGGCCATCATGGGCAAGCGCGTCGTGCTGGTGGATACCGACCTGCGCAAACGCACACAGTCGAAACTTGTAGGCAAACACGCCGCACACGGCACAAGCACCTACCTCAGCGGCATTGACGACAATATGGAGGACATCATCGAGAAAGACAGTTTTACGCACAACGTAGATTGTATCTTCGCTGGCCCCAAGCCTCCGAATCCCTCCGAACTGCTGACGTCGGATCGCCTCAATAAACTCGTGGCCGAACTCAAAGAACGCTACGACATCGTAGTGATAGACAACGTGCCCAGCCAAGTGCTGGCCGACAGCGCACTCGTGGGACGCGTGGCCGACGTGACGATCTACGTGCTCCGCATCGGCAAGATCGACCGCCGCTTCCTGCCCGACTTGGAGCGCACCCACCAGAGCGGTAAGTACCCCAACCTCTGCATCGTCCTCAACGACTGCTCCGCCGAGACATCTCGCTACGGATACGGCAACTATGGATATGGCTACGGGTATGGTTACGGCTATGGCTATGGCTATGGTTATGGCTACGGATACGGCTATGGTTATGGCTACGGAGAGGACGAAGATCAGTCCACCCATTCTCACCGTCATCACCGCCACCACCGCTCCAAACTCCGTAAGTTCTGGGATAGGCTGAGAGGCAAAAAGTGACATCCCCTACCCTCACACTGAAAGGACTGAAAAAGCGCGACACACTTCGGCTTGCATGAAATACCCCATCGGCATACAGAACTTTGAAAAGATCCGCAAGGAAGGATATGCCTATGTGGACAAGACCGCCTTGGTTTACAATCTCGTAAGCCAAGGCGCATACTATTTCCTCAGCCGCCCGCGCCGCTTCGGCAAGAGCCTATTGCTATCCACACTACGCGCATACTTCGAAGGAAAGAAGGAACACTTCAAAGGGCTCGCCATTGAGGATTTGGAGAAAGAATGGAAGAGTTACCCCATACTCTATCTCGACCTCAACGCCGACAAGTTTGAAACTGCAGCCTCGCTCGAAGAC
>JAFSWM010000045.1 GCA_017444485.1 Bacteroidaceae bacterium
GCTCAAAAATAAGGGGCGTTACTTTTGTGCAGCCCCAATAAGCGGTAGTACGAGGAAATAATAACAAAAATCTCTTCCGATTTGTCAAATGGTCGGACACTATATCTGTTTCAAACCACAAACTAAATAACAAACATGAAACAAGAAGTACAGCAATTGACTTGGCTTCGGGCGTTGTTCGCCTTGCTGTTCGTCTTCGTGATTGGAGGCGTAACGGCTACGGCGCAAACTACGCTTACGTTCTCGCCGTCGGATGTGACCTATTCATCCAGTTCCGGTTGGAAAAGCACGGCTACATTCAGTACGGCCACTCCCACAGTGACCGTCACAGCGTCGGCCAACAACATGGACGCGGCTGTGACTACGGACTACCTTGACTGGCGTACGGGTTCTGCTCAGAGCAGCACCTACACCATCAGCGTACCTGGCGGGTATCTTATTACTGGCTACACACTCACAGGCCAGGCACTTTCAGGCGATCAGACGGCCACTCCATCTGTAGGTACGGGAACGGCAGTGACATTCACCAGTGCAGCATCGAGTACCCTATCGGTAACAGATGTATATCGTTCTTCTGCCGCTTTTGTGCTCTCTGGAAACAACACGGGTTTGAAAGTTACGCAAATCACGGTCACCGTTGAGTCATCGCTTACGTCGGTTCCGGCCATGAATGTTTCGGCTACGCCGGTGTTCGTGTTGAGCAACCCCAAGAATACTGCTTATGCCAGCTACAACGCAACGGCAGGCGACTATCTCGCTTCTTCTACCAAGTCGGGATATACCACTACATATAATCCTTCGGATACAAACTTGCAGTTCGCTGTCATACATGGTGCTTTGGGTATCTACCTGTACAATGTGGGCGCGAACAAGTTCGTCAATGAAGCCGCCAACCCCACTGTGCTGACCGCAGCGCCTCTGTATGGCACTTCTGTGACGTTCGATGCGAGTACATCTTCTGTAAACACTGCCTATCCCGTCTATCTCGGAGTGAATGGTCAGCACTTCAATGTGAATGACGGTGTCTTTACTTATGGCATAGGCAAGTATAATGTTGCTTCTGACGACTATTCCAGTTGGTCGGTACTCCCTGTCAGTACCTCAGACCTCACAGCGGTATATGCTTCAGTATATCAACAGGAGCAGATGTACCTGAGTACACTGATTGCCCAGGCAGGCTCGGTAGGCTATCCTACGACTACCTCTTCGACCTACACCGACCTTGTGGCCTTGCGCAACGCAATCCTCAATGGCACTGCCAGCAGCGATGTGGCAGCAAACTATGCAAAAGTCACCGCCTACCAGGCTGAGACCGACCTTGTGTTGCCCGAGGATGGTGCGCTCTATGCGTTGAATGGTGTTCTCAATACAGCAGTGAGCATAGGCGGAGAGAGTGTGAACAACCTATATATATATAATGAGGCTGGTACGCTCACGGTTTCCAAGGATGCATCAGCCACAACGAAGAACAACTTGTGGCTCGTTGAGCAGGATGGTGCTAACTACTACCTGCGCAGTGCCTACGATGGTAAATATCTCTGCTCTAACGTGAGCGGTGGTCTTTCCACTACGGGTGAAGCCTACACGTTGAGTAATGGCCTGAACAACGTTTGGGGCCGCATTTCCATCTATAGTAGCGTGCTGGCTGGCGGGCGTTATGTAGGGAGTGGTTATACAAGCGACACCTATCGGCTCGGCAATGCAGTAAGCAGTGGCTACTATGGAAATAATAAGACGCAAGCCTCGGGTTGGTCCACCGACTTCCAGTTCGCTGCCAACAACGACTACTTCGTATATACCGTGACGTTCACGGGTACGCCCTCGGGCGAGACGCCCACCGTGGCCTATGGCGGCTGGACGGGCGTGACCGATGGCGGCATCTTTGTGGGTGCGAGCGTGACGCAGGGCGACCTCACCATCCCCGACTTTGCAGGATACACCAAGACGGTCACTATCGACAACACCAACCACACCGTGACGGTGGCTTATACCGCCGATGACTTCACACTGACCTTCACCGACGGCAGTGCCGCGGTTTCTGTCAGCGTGGACGGCACGACGGCAGCAAGCACCTACACGCAGACCACCGGCACGGCCCACACCGCCCTCTCTGTGAACGGCAGCCTCTATGCAGCCTTTACGCTGGGCGGCACCACCTACTATGGTGGCAACAACCCCGCGTTGCTCGCTGCCATTGCCGGTCTCACCGCAGCCACCACCATCACCGTGACCACCCCGGCTACGTCAGACATCACCGTGACCGACGTGAACGGCGACGCCCTCAGCACCTCGCGCAAGTATTTCTTCTACAACGTGGGTTCCTCCAGGTATGCTTGGGCCGCCGACAACAAGAGCGTCGTCAGCCCGTATGCGGCTTCTTATGCTTGGGCCGACAACTACCGCTACATGGTGGAGGGTGCAGGCTCTATGCTTGTACTCAAGAGCGTGAGCGCCAATGCCTACCTCACCGCCTCTGACATCAGCGATGGTGCCGGCAAGATTTCGCCCATCGCAGCGACAGCGGCTTCCGCCTTGGTAGTCAATGCCGGAACTGGCAGCACCACCAACGGCTTCAGCCTCACGCCGGCAGGCAACTTCTATCTGAATTTCTTCGCCAGCGACGACCTCGGTTTCTGGAACACCACGAGTTCTACGGATGCCACCAACACCTGGCAGTTCATCCCCGCCCTGCGCATCGATTTCGTGGATGGCAACGGAGCGGCAGTGAACATGCGCGCCACGGTGGGTGGTGTGTCACTGAACTACGACCGCACGAACCTCTGCGTGCCGCAGGGTGCAGCGTGGACAGCCCTCTCCCCCTCGGCAACCGGCCTGCCCTATGTGGTGAAGTACACCATCGGCGGCACGACCTATGACGACCGCAACACCACTGCCCTTTATGCAGCCCTTGCTGCCCTCACCGAGGACGCCACTGTCACCGTGACCTATGGTGAGGCCATCACCACCACCGACATCAACGGCGCTGCACTCGTGGAGGGTAACAACTACTATGTGAAACTGCCCGGACGCGGCGACTACTACCTCACACAGCAGGATGTGGCGGTACGTCCCAATAAATACAATGCCGCCTACGGCCAGATCCATCAGGTGAAGGCCTCGGGCGAATACCTGGCCCTGCAGATGCCCTACAATGGCGATGGTTATTACCTCGGCGTGACGTGGAGCGCCACGTGTCTCGCCGATGGCTATAATAAGGTATCGCGTTGCACTTCGTTAAGTGACGTTCTTCGTTTCAAGGCTATCTCCACCAGCAGCAACTATGCCAATAGTTATAAGCTGGAGGCCGCCAGCAGCGTTAGTGGCGCTGACCCCGTCACCAACACCTTCAGCAACTACTACGGTGTGAACTACAACATGGGCTTCTTCAGCACTGTCGATGCCGGTGCTTACTTGCAGTTCATTCCCGCTGTGCAGGTCACGGTGGTTGACGGCTCCGCTGCGGCCCTCGCTGTGACCGCGGAGGGCAACGAGGCCGCCACCGGTGTATTCTATAAGCCTGTTGGCGTGGACCTCACCACCTTCACGGTGAATGGCTATGCGCTCGGCGACAACTCACAGGCCACCATCGGCGGCACCACCTACACTGGCGCCACCGTCATCCTCGCCGCCATCAACGCCCTGACCGCCGATGCCACGGTGACCATCCCCACAGTGAACGTCACCTTCACGGAGGCCAGCGGCGACACCACGATGTTCACGATCACCATCCCGCAGGGCGGCACGGTGGCAGAACCCACCTTCACTGCTGAGCAGACGCAGGTGCTCGCCACCTTCACCCTCGCTGGCACGATATATGATGCGCGCCGCTACCACCGCAGCGCGCTGTGCACCGCCCTGGCAGGACTCACGTCCGACGCCACCGTCACGGTGCACCTGGCCAACGGCGCATTCACTACCACAGACCTGGAGGGCAATGTGCTGACCGATGGTGGCTACTACTTCCTGAAGTCCGCGCGTAGCAGTTCCTCTTCGGAGTATTTCATAAGTCGCAGCAACAATCTGTTCAAGCCCACCACCACCTACAGCGTGGCCGAGTATGCCAAAAACTCCACCATCTTCCGTGTGCAGGGCGGTAGCGCAGGCAGCGATGGCAAGGACTATTTGCGCCTCGCCGTGACCAACGCCCAGGATACTTACGTGGGCACCGACCTTGATGCTCTGGAGAGTTCGTCCAACTACGACAATATCGCTGGCAACAACGCCACAAGCAACACCACCTCCAAGGTGTTCGCCACCACCGACTACGACAACTTCGTCACCTTCCGCGCTGACCATCAAGCCGACTCGCTCTATGGCCTGCAAGTGGTGGGTAGCAATGCTGGCAGCACGGTGGAGACCTATATGAGCAACATCTACGGCGCATCCAATCCCGTAGGCTTCTACAATGTGCTCAACGATGCAGGCACCAAGGTGATCTTTGTGCCTGCCCTCAAGGTGACCTTCACGGGTCCCAACGGTATGCCTGTCAAGGTAAGGGTGAATGGTGAGGACCATGCCAATGGCGTCATACGCGTTCCTTATGGTCACAGCCTCGTGTCGCTCACCCCGCCCACCCGTTTCGCCACCTATACCATAGGCGACAAGAGCGGCCTCTCCGCCCAGCAGGTGATGGACAGCGTGGCAGACTTCACCACCGATATGGTGGTGCGCTGCAACGCCTACTTCAACCTCGCTTTCCTTGCCGAGAACGGCGACTCCATCAGCAGCGACATCCACGGCATGGGCTATATCTCTGGCTTTGCCAACAAGCACAGCATCGGCATGGGCTGCTGCCTCACCAACATCATACTCTCGGGCTACGACAAACTCGATTACACCTATGTGCTCGACGGCGAGGAATACGACCTCATCTCCTTCTACGAGGCGCTGATGAACCTCGAGGTGGCACAAGGTCAGAATGTGTCTGTCATCGTGAAGGAAGGTACGGAGGAAATGACCGTGCTCGACATCAATGGCAATCCGCTCGTCTCTGGCAACAACTACTACATCCAGTTCCCCGCCCGCAGCAACTATAAGATGCAAGGCAGCACCACTACCAGCAACTCCAGCCTGAGCCTCACCAACAGCATGAGTTACGCCGCCCCTGCGAGCAACCGCCTCGTGTTCCAGCCCGTGGGCAACGGCGACTACATGCGCATTGTGCCCGCCTTCAAGGCCGGCTACTATGTGGCCAGCACCGACGTGACCGATGGCTACGACAAGGTGAAACTGCTCAACAATGCCGACTATGCCCTTAAGTTCCGCGCCGAGAAGAATACCACCTACACCAACTCCTACGCCCTGCGTGTGGCCAACCACAACGGAACGGTGGAGACTTTCTTGAGTAGCGCCTATGGCGCCGACAAGAACATCGGGTTCAGGGATAGCCTTTCTACCTACGAACTGGTGCAGTTTGTGCCCTACATGAGTGGTCTGACGCTCAACTTCGTGGACACCAACGGCGACCCCGTTTCCGTGGTGATCCACAACAACACAGACAACAACAACAGCACCGCGCAGAACAGCGGCACTGCCGTCTCCACGATGACGTACGACGTCACGGATGCCAGCACCCTGGCTACGCTGCAGAACTATCGCTTCTACTATCAGACAGCCGCTGGCGTGGGCATGAATGCCGTCAACTACGCCTACAACGGCGATGACTACACCTCGTGGAGCGACCTGCTCAGTTCCGGCGCAGCCAACGGCGGCACGGTGACCGTGACGCTCGCTGCCACAGGCATCCAGCCCCTTGACATCAACGGCAACCCCGTGGTGGCCGGACGCCAGTATCGTCTTGTACGTCTGGTGAGCAACCAGCAGCAGTATGTCACACAAGTCACAAAGATCAACACCAGCACCATGCTGACCACCGACGGTACACAGTATTGGACGGCCACTCCTGCCGCTACCAACGACTGGAGCACCATGACACTCGCGCTTAACGGCAATACGCTCAGTTTCTCGGGTAATATCGATGCCGTAGGTACGGCCTATGCCGACGGCTCCACCGGCACCAGCGTGACGCTCCGCGCCGTGCTCGCTGACCGCACCACCCATTACTATTTCCTGGAAACCACCCTGTCGGAGACCAATGTCCGTTTCGGCAATCCCAGCGGCACATTCGGCTTCTATACCAGTGGCGGCCGCACAGGCCCGGCGGTGAAGTTCGCCTTCGTGCCAGTAGGCATTGTGGACTACTACAATGGCGCACTGACCGCCGACCGTCCCTACCGCCTCGAGATGCCCGCCAAGGTGGCGCAGACCAACTTCCCCGCCGGACGCCCCGTGACGCTGACACTCTCCAGCGTGGACAGCAACACGTCGGTGCAGGAGACCAGCGCCATCGCCACCAGTGTGGAGCAGTACAACACCTACTACTGGCTGCCCGATACCTACACCGGCCTTGACTATATGTACAACGAGAAGCAGGTGTTCTACTTCGAGCCGGTATCCGGCACCGATGGCGGCTACTACCTGAGTAGCGCCAATGGCTACGTCACCGTGGCTTCCTACAATAATGGCGCTGCCGTCACGGTGAATAACGCTGTGGCAAGCACCATCTTCTACGGCGTGGAGGCGCAGTACGACGGCTTGGAAGGCATCTGCGGCATCTACACCTACGACCCGTCTGCCGACAGCCCCACCAAACTCTATCTCTGTGCACCCAAAAGCACCAAGATGGTGTTGTCCAACAATCCCACACAGAGCACCACCCGTTGGAATGCCGACTGCGTGTTCCGCATCGTGCCGCTCAAGAGCCAGTCGCTCAGCGACGCTTACACCAACGGCAACGTGGCCGCCAAGGGTTGGGACTGCTTCGGCCCCGGCAAGACGGCTACCGGCCTGCAGTGGAACGCCACGCTCAATAGCGGCAGAGGTGGCTATGAGACGGCTACCGGCGCCAACGTCATCGAGACACGCAACTGGCTGCTTGGCACCGGCGACAAGAACGACTCCATCGTGGGCTACCACCTGCCCGAGACCATCTACCTGGCCTACGACTACGGCACCAGTGCCTATAAGGAGACCGTGGACTTCACAGCCCCCACGCTCATCGGATACCACGGTACGATTACCACCACGAAGAATGCCGATGGATACTACGAGTTCACCAACTACGAACTGAAGAAGTACCCCATCATTGCTTCCCCTGCTCCGACCATCGGCCCTTCCGGCGGCTATGAGTTCGACATGGCCAACACACACTGGTACATGATTGATATCAACGAGAAGAAGGACCAAGACCTGATCAACAACAACTTGCAGGCCAAGGTTCCATTGTCCTCGCTGACCAACCCCTTTGTGGACAAGTATCTCTTCTGCTTCGTGGGCGACAGCATCAATGGCTACCTCGTCTATAACAAGGCACAGGGTGCTGCCCACTTCATGGGGCCACGCAACGAACAGGCCCATTGGTATGAGGCCAACAACATCGTGTGGAACGATTTTGCCACCTCTACCGAGGAGAAGCGCAACAAGTCGCGCATCATCTTCCAGTACGTGCAGCACGACGGTGCGGGCTACTACACCTTCGTGGACCGCTACAGTGGCTTCGGTCTCGACCGCTGGAGTGACTACATCGTCTATTGGCACGGACGTCCCATCCACAGCGGTGGCGGGTATGAAGACAATGCCTCGGGCGACCTCATCACCACCGACTACCAGAAGTCGCAACTGGGCGTGATACCCAACTCCTTCTACCGCGGCAGCAACATCCTCTTAGGTCGCACGATGGGCTTCCCGCCCGCTTCCGAGACCTACAGCCGCCTCATCAGCGACGCCATCTCCAGCGGCCATCTGAGCAGCATGATAGGCTACGTGGGCATGTTCCGCTCTCAGGAGGATATCGACGCGCGCTATGCGTGGTACTGCGACACCATCGCCCAGTTGGCTGCCAACACTACGCTCAACGAGACGCAGTATCAGGCAGCACTTGTGGTGGCCTACAACAAGTTCTTCAACTGGCTCAAGGAGTACCACTCCGATGGAGGCACCAACGTGCTCAACGGCGTACCCTTTGAGCGTACACGCTACTACTACCTCAAGAGCGTCAGCGATGAGAAATACCTCGTGGTGACCTCAGGGTCGGAGGGCGATGCGTCCTACAGCCTCACCACCACCACCACTCCCGAAAACTACCCGGGTGCGGTATGGCAGTTTGAGCAGGCTAGCCTGCCCGATAAGGCCTACTTCGGCTCCGAACTCAACACGTCGCACTACATGCACAACATCTACTGGAACGCCTATCTCTCCGAGATGACGAATGGCACGGCAGCCACCCTGGTGCTCGCCAGCGGCACGCCGACACCGATTGACGTGTACAACGACATGACCGTGATGGAGAACCCCGGACAGTATGTGCTGCGCACCGCCTCCAATGGCTACCTGCAAGAGGCCGATACCTGCCTGGCCGTCATTGACGGCACGGTAAAGGGCCATCAGGGACGTGTGGGCGGCGGACAGCGGCGCTGGTACATCGTGCCGCTCATGACCGAGACACCTACCTCCACCGACGCATGGGATGGTTCGAACTCCCGCGTAGAGGAGTTCACTGGCGTGGCAATCCCCTCAGGATATACCTGGACCAACGGCACCACCATCGGCAACAGCGTGGCTACCGACCTGGTGTTCACTACCTATTGCAACCCCAAGCGCGCCGTGGCCTTCCCGCACAACTCCAACATCTACGCCTTCCGCGCAGACTACGAGGTGGGCAGCCAGGCCATCCACCTCGAGCAACTCGACGACCTCAGTGGGCTGACCATCCCCGCCGGCATGGGCGTGGTGATGCTCGCACCCAACGGCACCGTGATACCCTTCCTCCCCGTAGAATCCGCAGGGGTGACAAACACCAGTTCGCTGCTCGTCAGCGCAGGCGACGAACTGAGCGGTAACCTCGTGGAGGCTGGAAACTACGTCTTCGTCTATAAGAAGAGCGGCACCGACTATGCCCTGAAGTTCTACAAGGTGGGCAGCAAGGGCGCCACCCTCGGCTACCACCGCGCTTACCTGCCCAGCAGCGTCCTGGAATACGCCGTACGCAGCCTGAGCAGCATAGGCTTCAACATGCTCTTCGACGACGGCACCGTGACACACATCACCCTGCCACTCACCGACAGCGAGGACGGCGACGACATCTTCGGCAGCGAAGCCGGCGACGGCAACGCCTACGACCTGCAAGGCCGACGCGTCAACGACCCCACACAGCCCGGTGTATATATCGTGAACGGACGCAAAGTCTATGTGAAGTAAAGAAATCAATGTGAAACGACAAAATGGTATAGATAAGCCTCATGAACAAGAAAGCATATTTTCAGCCCGCGCTTCGCATTGTATATCTTGACGCGATCTGTGAGGGCGAACTGATGGATGGCTCGGCCCAAAAGCCCACCGATGAGTATGTTGACGACGACGACGAATTCCTCGGCACCCGTCCCTTCAAGTTCGACTGGGAATAATCTCCCATCACTTCGCACACCCTTTCCTTCCGCCCCGCTGCCACCCGCAGCGGGGCGGTTTGGGCTTGGTAGCCATTTTGAGAACGAGAAAAATGAGTTATCTTTGCACCCGTAATAAAACGTAACGCCAATGACACAGATTATCGTCAATCTTAATGATGAAGCCAAAACCTCGCAGGTGCGTCGTGCCATTGAAATGCTTCAGGGTGTGGTTTCTACCTCTGTTTTTCCTATTCAGAGCGAGAAGACGCGTGTCCAGCGCAAATATGTTCAGGAGAGTTTGGGGCGTGCCCTACGCCAAACCAGGGATGCAAAATATGGTGTTCGTCCGTTGCAGACGTTAGAATCATTTATGTCGGAACTATGAATGCAACGGACAAACCCGTACGTATCCTCCTTTCTGACGAGTTTAAGAGGCAGTTTAAGCGACTGGCCAAAAAATATGCTTCATTACGCGATGATATGATGAACCTCAAGGAGAGTTTAATGAGGAATCCTACACAAGGGACAGATTTAGGTAATGGGGTACGGAAGGTTCGGATGGCAATAGCGTCTAAGGGTAAGGGTAAAAGTGGCGGCGCGCGTGTGCTGACGATGAGCCTTTGTGTCGCGTGGGATGAAACTGCGCACGATCTGGTTTTGCTCACTTTGTATGATAAGGGCGAAATAAGTAATGTCTCAGACCGATATATTAAATCTCTGCTGAGAAGTTCTGGCAGTCTGTAAGGATTGCTTTTTCAATGTTTCTTAGGTGTGACACGTATTTCTTTACGCACCTCATAGTTGGCGGGTTGCTCATTACTTCTGCGCGCCTTACCATAAATCGACCTCGGACCTTGATTAAACTACATCCGTGTGACTTTAAAGTCACACGGAGTGACTTTAAAGTCACACGGATGTAGTTTCGCACTTGCAGCCTCCTGGGAGCGCGGGCGTCCCGCCCGCGGAAACGCTAATGGCCGTTGCAATCGTCGCGGGCGGGACGCCCGCGCTCCCAGGGCAAGCCACCGAGATGAGCGTAGCCAAGCCCTGAAAGGGCGGCAGAGAAAAACCGCCTAAGCCCGCAGGCGAAAAACTGGCATACCCATCACAAAAAAAAACGTGGCTTGCGCCACGTGAAAAGAATAAGCCTCAGTCGAGTTTCAGCACCGCGAGGAATGCCTTTTGCGGCACCTGCACATTGCCAATCTCCTTCATGCGCTTCTTGCCGCGCTTCTGTTTCTCAAGGAGTTTGCGCTTGCGCGACACGTCGCCGCCGTAGCACTTCGCGGTGACGTCTTTGCGCACCTGTTTCACCGTTTCGCGGGCAATGATTTTTGCCCCGATGGCGGCTTGGATGGCGATGTCGAACTGCTGGCGCGGCAGCAACTCCTTGAGACGCTCGCACATACGGCGCCCGAAGGTGACGCTGTTGTCCATGTGGGTGAGCGTGGAGAGCGCATCAACAGGCTCGCCGTTGAGCAGGATGTCGAGTTTCACAAGCCGCGAGGGGCGCATCCCGATGGGGTGGTAGTCGAAGGAGGCATAGCCCTTGGAGATGCTCTTGAGTTTATCGTAGAAGTCGATGACGATTTCGGCGAGCGGCATGTCGTAGTGCAACTCCACGCGGTCGCCGCTGACGTATTCTTGCTTGATGAGTTCGCCGCGTTTGCTCAGGCACAGTTTCATGATGGCGCCGATATAGTCGGTGCGGGTGATGACGCTGGCGCGTATATAGGGCTCTTCGATATGCTCGATGTCCACAGGGTCGGGCATGCCGGCGGGGTTGTGCACCTCGTGGCATTCGCCGTGCTTGTCGAAGACGTGGTAGGAGACGTTGGGCACGGTGGTGATGACGTTCATGTTGAACTCGCGGTCCAACCGCTCCTGTATGATTTCCATGTGGAGCAGTCCGAGGAAGCCGCAGCGGAAGCCAAACCCCAGTGCCACGCTGCTCTCGGGCTGGAACGTGAGCGAGGCGTCGTTGAGTTGGAGTTTCTCCAGGCTGGCGCGCAACTGCTCGAAGTCTTCGGTCTCGATGGGGTACACACCGGCGAATACCATGGGCTTCACCTCCTCGAAGCCCTCGATGGCCTTGGCGCAGGGGTTGGCGGCGGAGGTGATGGTATCGCCCACCTTGACTTCTGTGGCGGTCTTGATGCCACTGACGATATAGCCCACGTCGCCGCAGCCCAACTGCTGGCGGGGACACAGTTCCATCTTGAGCACGCCCACCTCGTCGGCCTTGTATTGCTTGCCGGTATTGACGAAGAGCACGTCCTCGCCACTGCGGATGCTGCCGCCCACAATCTTGAAATAGGCGATGATACCCCTGAAGGGGTTGAACACGCTGTCGAAGATAAGGGCTTGGAGCGGGGCGTCGGCATCGCCGATGGGGGCGGGTATCTTGTCCACGATAGCGTCGAGGATGGCCTCCACGCCCTCGCCCGTCTTGGCGGAGCAACGCAGTATCTCCTCGCGCTTGCAGCCGAGGAGTTCGATGATTTCGTCCTCCACCTCCTCGGGCATGGCATTGATCATGTCGCACTTGTTGAGCACGGGGATGATTTCCAGGTCGTGCTCGATGGCCATGTAGAGGTTGGAGATGGTCTGTGCCTGCACGCCCTGTGTGGCGTCCACCACGAGCAGGCAGCCCTCGCAGGCAGCGATGCTTCGCGACACCTCGTAACTGAAATCTACGTGCCCCGGGGTGTCGATGAGGTTGAGCGTATAGGTCTTACCGCCGTGGGGGTAGGCCATCTGTATGGCGTGGCTCTTGATGGTGATGCCGCGCTCCTTCTCGAGGTCCATGTCGTCGAGCATCTGCCCCTCGGTGACTTGCAGGGTGCCGGTGCGTTCCAGCAGGCGGTCGGCCAGGGTGCTCTTGCCGTGGTCAATGTGGGCGATGATGCAGAAGTTTCTTATCGTCTCCATGTGTCAGTTGAACTTTTCGGCCTCGGCGAAACTTACGGCGTGGGCCAGGTCTTTTTCCGAGAGTTCCACCCCCTCGGTGAGGGGCCACTTGATGCCGATGGTGGCGTCGTCGTAGCGGATGGAGCACTCGGCCTCGGGGGCGTAGCGGTTATCCACCTTGTAGGTGAAGACGGCCACGTCGCTGAGCACCTGGAAGCCGTGGGCGAAGCCGCGGGGGATGAAGAGCTGGCGCTTGTTGTCGGCGCTGAGTTCCACCATGACGTACTGTCCGAAGGTGGGTGACGACTGCCGCAGATCTACGGCCACGTCCACCACTGTGCCTTGCAGCACGCGCACCAGTTTGGCCTGCGAGAGCGCGCCCCGCTGATAGTGCAGCCCGCGCAGCACGCCACGGTGCGACTTCGACTCGTTGTCTTGCACAAAGCGCACCTCGTGGCCCACCGCGCGGTTGAAGTCTTCCTCGCGCCACGTCTCCATGAAGTAGCCGCGTGCATCGGCGAACACCTTAGGCTCGCACACCAGCACACCCGCTATCGCGGTATTGATGTATTGCATAATGACAGATTGAAGTAGTAAAAGTTGGGGCGGGGTGGCTCACGCGCAGGCGCACATACGTCAGCACGGCTTTCTTTGCGTTCCCGTCACGTTCTTGTCGCGTTCGCGTCACGTTCTTGTCGCGTTCGCGTCACGATTCTATCGGTTTCCGTCACGTTTTTCTTCCGTGCGTCCCGCTTCTTCGCGTGCCACGTCCCTCGCACGGCTGCAAAAGTACTATTTTCCCGCAAAAAGGCAAGCCCGCCGCCCGCCCGTGCCGTAAAGAAGCGCGGGAAACGCTCCCAAAAGGGCATTTCCCGCGCAAGCGATGACTGAGGGCATGGCGGCCTATTCCTCACCAGGGTAGTTCTCGTCCCAAACAAAGGTTTCGGAAGCGCCCTGACTATAGATATAGCCAGCGGTAAGTCCGTAGGCACCCTCTATGTGGAATTCATTGCCGTTATTGTAGAATGCTGCGCCGTAGCTGGGGTGGTACAACAGAGCAAGGTTGCCATAGGTGGAACTATACAACAAGCCGAAGTCGGTCCACATATTGGGGATGGTGGCGGCGTTGTAGTCCTCGTCAAGCGTGAACTCGAAGGGATAGTTGCCAGAGACTTCTTCTGGGTCAATGGCTGCCCACGGGCTTACAGCGCGGTAGAGGCCTTCGGCTTCTTGTGCCTTTTCGATCCTTACGCGTCCAGTTCCGCCCAACAGATCGGAGGTCCATAAGCAGGAGCCTGCATCCACCCAGGTGTAGTCCTTCTTTATGGTGACTTCACACATGTTGATACCCGTGACAGAGGTGGCCTCTTCGGCGAAGGCGATGACGCCATTGTATTCCTCGCCAATAATCACATCGTCGCTGACGGTGATGACATAATCAGCCGTGCTGCTACCGTCTTCAAACTTCACGACTTCAGGACCGCTGAGGCCTTCGTCGAGCATGGCGGCTACAGGCAGTTCTATGTCCCCCTTAGTGGTGGAGCGCACGATTTGTATCCGAACCTCCGGCTGATCGCTGGGGAGGAGGGTGACGCTTACCATATTCTGCGTAAAACTGAACTCAACGGAACTACCCGTTCCGTCAGCCCCAGGTACGTATGCGTCCCAGTAGCCATCGTCGGAGCAGGCTGCCAGGGTGGTCAGCATTGCGGCAAACAGGATTGATTTATAGAGTTTCATAAATACAAGTGTTTTTGCTGTTAAGATTCTTGCTGGCCTTGATGAGCCAGACTTGTTTGATTATCCCACAGACTGAGGCTGTGAGGCGGCAGGGTTGTTGTCCTCCTCTCCGATCATCGGGTTGGCTTGTATCTCCGCATTGGGGATGGGGTAGATGAGTGCAGCGTCGCCAGCGGGTATGTTGAATATCGTGCCGCTGGCAAAGCCTGCTCCTCTGCGATCTACAGGTTTCCCGAGCCGTAGGATGTCAAAGTAACTGAATCCCTCGCCCCACAGTTCGATACGGCGCTGACGCCATATTTCGTCAATGAGATCTTCTGCCGTGGCTGCCGTCACGGAATAGTCGGGGTCGCGGTAGGTCATCACGAAGTTTTCGAGAGTCTCAGCGGCTTCTGCCACCTGACCTTGCATGGCTTGTGCCTCAGCAAGGATGAGGTACATCTCTTCTACGCGCATCAGGGGGAAGTCGCTGGCATTGGTGCTGGTGCCCACTTCGTCTTTGTACGGACCATACTTCACTTGGGTGTAGGGTGCTGCGCCATACACGTATTCCATGTAGCCACCGCTGGACATTGTCCCTGTTTCGGCGTCATAAAATCCGTTTTGGGCGTCTACTTCAAGCAGCCCCTCGGAGATACCCTCCTGATTGAGGAACCAGCCCTTGCGCACGTCGGTAGCAGCGATGCTTTCGTAGAGCGCTATATTGATGCGACGCCACATGCCAACTGCGGTGCTGTAGCCGTAACTGAAACTACCCATGTGGGACGGGAAGTTGCAGATACCGGTCTGCACCACGTCGTCGGTCTCTTCGATCTTGATTCCCCACATCCAGTCTCCGCAGTCGAAACTATTGAAACCTGGCTTCTTGGCTTTGTCTATTTCCAGAGGGGAAGCAGAGGTGTTGTTGAGGGCTGCCTGGGCGTATTCTGCTGCCTTTGCCCCGTCTTGCATCGTCAGATAGACGCGTGCCAGGAGACCGTACGCCACTGACAGATCAACGTAGCGCTTATCGGCGCGGCTGGTGGAAGACGTCTCAAGCAGTTCCACGGCTTCGAGGAGATCGGACAAAATCTGGTCGTACACTTCTGTTACCGTAGCGCGCGGTGCACCATTGAGAGCCACGTCCTCCGCGTTTTCGTCAGTGACGAGGGGCACGGCGGGAGAAGACTCATGACCTTTGTAGTTGAACTGATAAAGTTGCACCAGATTAAAGTAGTCAAAGGCACGGATTGCTAAGGCGTTAGCCAGGTTGAATTTGACGCGGTCGGCATCGGGCGTTTCTTCCAATGCCTCACGGCTGCTGGCCACAATGCCGTTGGCTGTGAATATCTGGTTGTAGAACGTGCGCCAAATCATGTGGGTACCCACACCCGTGTAACTGATATCTGTGTATGTCAGCGAGTTACGAAACCAGTTGTAACCGGTGTTTGCCGCTACGAGGTCTGTGCCGCGCGAATCGAGCCACAGCATGACGGCAGGATAGCCAAAATCGCTGTGGTAATCGTCGCCCACAGTTTTTGCCCATTGGCTGAACAGGGCTGTGGCACCAGCGTTCACCACATCGGCACCGGCCTTCTTTTGTTCTTCGGTGATGGTTTTACCCAGCGGCTCTGTGTCAAGGTCGGTACACCCTGCCAAGAGGATGGTAGCCACCAAAGCCATACCTATTTTATATTGTATAAGTTTCATAGTGATTGTTGGTTTCTGTTAAACAAATCTTCCGACAACGTCCTGTGTTCAGAACGAAACCTTGATGCCGCCGGTGAGAGTACGCAGCGGGCTGTAGATGGCCATGTCAGTTGATGTGAAACTGGTGCGCGGATCAACCCCCTTGCGAGCAGTGAAGATAGCCACGTTTTCAGCCGAGAAGTAAACGCGCACGCTACTCATACGAAGAGGCTTGATGAGCGATGCGGGGAGCGTGTAGCCCAAGGTGATGTTGTTGATGGCGAAGTAGTCAGAACTGATAAGCCAACGGTCGCTTTGGGCGTTCTGCCAACCCATCTCGTCACCGCTGTCCAGGCGAGGTATGTCGGTGTTGGTGTTGGTTAGTGTCCAGGCGTTACGGATGTCCTCATGCCAGTTGCTTCCGACATCAGATACGCTACCAGCGTGCATCAGTCTCTGGTAACCGCTGTCGTAGATCTTACCACCAAGTTGGAAAGAGGTGGCGATGCTGAAGTCAAAGCCTTTGTAGAAAATGCTGGTGCTCAAGCCGCCATAGACATCGGCCAGCAAGTCACCCGTGCTTTGGCGGTTGGTCTGGCGCGCCGTTGTCCAGTCGCTGGTGGCATATTCGTTGCCGTCTTCGTCCTTGGCCCAGTATAGTGCTAAACCAGTGGTGCGGTCCACACCGGCATATTTCACGAGATAAAGTTGGTACATGCTCTCGCCTTCGCGGAAGATACGGCTACCATCAATGAGTTCGCCATTAAGGTCGGGAGCCAGTTCAATAACTTTGTTTTTAAGGAACGTGGCATTCATTGCGGCGGTCCAGCGGAAGTCCTTGGTGTCAATGAATTGGAAGTTGAAGTCAAGTTCAAGACCGCTGTTACGCATTGAGCCGATGTTCATCGGAATGCTGCTGTAGCCGTTGATGTTGCTGACGGGCTTGTAGTAGAGCATGTCTTGTGTTTGGCGGCTGAAGTATTCAATAGACCCATAGAAGAAGCCTTTAAACAGACTGAAGTCAAAACCTATATTGAAGGAGTTACTCTTTTCCCATGTCAGATCAGGATTGCCTTTGTAGATAAGCACACCATCGCTGAAAGTGCCATTGGCACCGGAAAGTTCGTATTGGTCGGTATAGGCATAATAGTTGCGAATGTCGTCGTTACCTTGCTGGCCAAAGGAAGCCTTAAGTTTGAGCATGTCGAGCCAACGCTCTGTGGCCCTCATGAAGTTCTCTTTGTTGATTTCCCAGGCAGCGCTCAGGCTCCAGAAGTTGCCCCAACGGTTGTGCTTGGCGAAACGGCTACTACCATCGCGGCGGAAACTGAAACTGGCAAAGTACTTCTTGTCGAAGTCATAATTCACTCGCCCGATGAAACTGCGCAGGGCGTATTCTGTGTAACTGCCGCCTCCGTCGCGTTGGTCGATAGTGTTGCTCACCACCCACACACCGGCTCGGTAGAGGTTCTGTCCGTTGGCCCATACACCCTCGGTCTCGAGTTTGCTGGTTTCGTAGGCCGCAAGGACGTCAAAACTGTTCTTGCCGAGGTTGAACTTATAGTCGGCCATATATTGCTGCATGAACTGATAGGCGCGAGTCTGCTCTTGTGTAGCCTCGCCGCCGTAGTTGGAGGATTGTCCATAACGTTTGCTTGACGCATAATGATATCGCGTATTGTCAATGCTCAGGCCGAGGCGTGCAGTGAGCGTAAGACCTTCCAGAGGAGTCAGTTCTACAGCCCATTTGCCATCGAAGATATCCATCAGAAATTCTCGGGTGGTGTTTTTCAGGTCGCCGATGGGGTTGGCCATAGACATCCAGTTGCGATCGCGCGTACTGAACTGATAGCCTTGTGAGGCTCCTATGCCATAGTCATAGACCACGTTGCCCTGGTCGTAGAGCAGCGTGCCGTCGGCATTGCGCACATACATCGGATATACGGGGGCAATGTTGTTGGCTACATAGAAGGCGTTTACCGAACTGGAAGAGCCATCTTGTTCCCTGGGGTATTTGCTCTTTGAGTTGGTGTAGGCCAGGTTGGTGCTTAAACGTAGCCACGATCTTACGCGATAGTCAAGGTTGAGGCGCGTGCTGATACGATCGAAACCGGAATGGGCAATGACACCGTTGTCTTCCAAATATCCGGCATTGAAATAGTAGTTCAGATCGCCGCTTGCGCCGCTGATGCTGAGGTTGTATTCCTGCCGCAGTTCGTTGGAGAAAGTGCCTTTCTGCCAGTCATCGGGCGTGTAGTAGCGAAGGCCATCGCTGTAGCCGAGCGTGGCGTTGGGGTTTATTTTTCCGTCAAGGCCAATGAGTGTTTCACCAGAGGGTATGGTGTAGATGGGGAAACCTGTGGCTTGGGTGTACAAGTTTCCTTGTGTGTGGGCAGAAGCCAATGAACCAGAATTGTTGAAATACTCGTTGTTGAAGCCGGCTTGGTAGAGCCGTTCCATATATTCAGCGGGGCTGGTGAGTACGTTGTAGTTTTTGATCTGTCGCGAGTTGCTACCCCAACTGGCATCAAAAGTGATTTTCGGCGTGCCGGGCTTACCCTTACGAGTGGTGATGAGGATCACACCATTGGCACCGCGGGCACCATACAGAGCCGCCGCAGCAGCATCTTTCAGAACCGTGTAACTCTCGATGTCTTGCGGGTTTACGGAACTCAAGTCAGTGATGAGCGGCACACCATCCACTACATAAAGCGGAGCAGTGCCAGCGTTGATAGAGCCAATACCACGGATGCGTACGGTGGCGCTGGTACCCGGCTGGCCGTTGCTGCTCAATGTTTGCACACCAGCCACGGCACCCGCCATGGCTTTGGATATGTCGGCCACTTGCCGGTTTTCAATGTTTTCAGACTTCACTACGGAAGCCGATCCGGTGAAGGTGTTTCGCGTGGTGGTGCCATAGGCCACTACCATCGCCTCGTCGAGTGCACTTTCGCTGTACTCTAAGAGCACATGTACGAAGTCTTTTACCTGCGTATCCTGCTTCTTCATGCCGAGGCAACTCACCGTGATTACACGTGCGGTGTTCGGCACGGCCTGCAGCACGAAGGTGCCATCCGAACCCGTGACCGCGGTGATGTTCGTACCGCGCACGGTGATCATGGCGCCCGAAACAGGCTCGCCGTGGTCAGCGGTGACCACGAGGCCGGTCACCTGACGCGTCTGGGCTGTCGCTACGCCGACGCTCAGGAGCAGCGTAGCGAGGAAAAGCATCAATTTCTGTTTCATGTTGCTTGGGTTTTATGAATAAAGTTCCAGTCTCTGTCATGCTAAGCGCCACAATGGGGCGCAAACGAAAAATAGAAAACCACCGCCACACCGTATTATA
>JAFSWM010000046.1 GCA_017444485.1 Bacteroidaceae bacterium
CCATGCCCAGTTCGGGATACTCCACGCACTCGATGCTCTTGATGCTACTCAGCGACAGGATTGCCGCTGGCCCACCGATAGAGCCGAGGTAGAAGCCGCCGTGCTTCTGACAAGCGTCGGTGACCTGCTGCGAGCGGTTGCCCTTGGCAATCATCACCATGGATCCGCCATGGCTCTGGAAGAGGTCCACATAGGGGTCCATGCGTCCCGCCGTGGTGGGGCCCATTGAGCCACAGGGGAGTCCTTGCGGCGTCTTGGCCGGACCGGCATAGAGCACGGGGTGTTTCTTGAAGTATTCGGGCAAGTCCTCGCCAGCATCTAAGCGTTCCTTGAGTTTAGCATGAGCGATGTCGCGTGCCACGATGATGGTGCCATTCAGAGAGAGGCGGGTGGAGACGGGATACTTGGTCAGTTCGGCACGCACCTCGTCCATCGGGCGGTCCAGGTCGATGCGCACGCCACCACCCTCGCCTGCCTCACGCAGTTCGGCGGGAATGAGGCTGGCGGGATTGTCGTCCATCTTCTCAATCCAGATGCCGTCCTTATTGATCTTGCACTTGATGTTGCGGTCGGCAGAGCAACTCACACCGAGTCCCACGGGGCACGAAGCGCCGTGGCGCGGCAGGCGTACCACACGGATGTCGTGGGCGAAGTATTTGCCGCCAAACTGTGCGCCGAGGCCGATGCGGTGGGCCTCATCGAGTAGTTGTTTCTCCAGTTCCACATCGCGGAACGCACGTCCCGTCTCGTCGCCGGTGGTGGGCAGAGAGTCGTAGAAGTGTGTGGAGGCGAGTTTCACGGTGAGCAGATTCTTCTCTGCACTGGTACCGCCAATGACGAAGGCGATGTGATAGGGCGGGCAAGCCGCCGTGCCGAGCGTCTTCATCTTGGAAACGAGGAAAGGCACGAGTGTCTGCGGGTTGAGGATGGCCTTGGTCTCCTGATAGAGATAGGACTTATTGGCAGAGCCCCCACCTTTGGTCACACAGAGGAAGCGGTATTCCATGCCCTCGGTGGCCTCGATGTCAATCTGCGCGGGGAGATTGCAACGGGTGTTTACCTCGCGGTACATGTCGAGCGGGGCGTTCTGCGAGTAGCGCAGGTTCTCCTGCGTGTAGGTGTCGTACACCCCGTGGGCGATGGCCTCCTCGTCCTCGAAGCCCGTCCACACCTGTTGTCCCTTCTCGCCGTGCACGATGGCTGTACCGGTGTCCTGGCAAAGCGGTAGTTGCCCCTTGGCAGCCACCTCGGCGTTGCGCAAGAACGTCAGGGCCACATACTTGTCGTTGTCGGAAGCCTCGGGGTCGGAGAGGATTTTTGCCACCTGCTCGTTGTGCGAACGACGAAGCAGGAACGACACGTCGCGAAACGCTTGGTTGATCATCTTGCGCAGCCCCTCAGCCTCTACTTTGAGGATGGGGTGCCCTTCAAACTCACTGACGCTGACATGGTCCTTTGTCAGCAGATAGTACTCGGTGGTGTCCGCGCCCGTCTGGAACATCGGGGCATAGCGGAACGGCGGTGTCTGTGCCATTGGAAAGAAACGTTTTTGTAGGTTTGCGATGCAAAGATATGCACTCCGCAACGAAAGGGCGCCCATCACGCCCTAAATCTTTCAACCAAAGCGTTGAGGGAGGGCGGGGAAGAAAAAGGTGATGTAAGATAGGCGGCGGCTCGGCAAAGAAAACCAAACAAGTTTGTGCGCTCTGCTCTCGCCTTGCACTACTCTGCTACGCTAAGATAGGCGGCGGCTCGGCAAAGAAAACCAAACAAGTTTGGTTTCTTTGCTCTCGCCTTGCACTATCTTTGCACCCCGTATGGCGGAAAAGGACTCCATATTTATATACGCGCGCGTAAAGGCCGTGACACTGGGGTGCAAACTCAACTTCGCGGAGACGTCAGCGCTCTGTGACCGACTGACTGCCGCAGGGGCGCACATGGCTGAAAAAGACGAAAGCGCCACACTCTGCCTCATCAACACATGCAGCGTCACCGACACTGCCGACCGCAAGTGCAGACAGGCCATACGCCACATCCGACGCGAGAACCCCGATGCGCTACTCGTGGTGATGGGTTGCTACGCGCAACTGAAGCCAAAAGAGGTGGCGGAGATCGAGGGCGTGGGACTGATTCTCGGCACGGAACAGAAGGCGAGGGCCTTTGACCTAATTGCTGACGCATGGCGCAAGCACACGGAAGCCCCCGAAGCGGCACAGCAGGACACTCATACCTCGCCCTTGGGCCACATCCGCACCTTTGCACCCTCGTGTTCTCAGGGCGACCGCACGCGCTACTTCCTCAAGGTGCAGGACGGCTGCGACTACTTCTGTACCTATTGCGCCATTCCCTTTGCCCGAGGACGCAGCCGCAGCGCAAGCATCGCTGACGTGGTGAGGCAGGCCGAGCAGGTGGCAGAACGTGGTGGAAAAGAGATTGTGCTGACGGGAGTGAACACCGGTGACTTCGGGCGAGGCAGCGAGGAGAATTTCCTGCAACTGATCCAAGCCCTCGACCGCGTGGAAGGCATTAGCCGCTACCGCATCTCCAGCATAGAGCCCAACCTGCTCAGCCAGGAGATTATTGACTTCTGCGCACAGAGCCGGGCTTTTATGCCCCACTTCCACATCCCGCTGCAAAGTGGCTCGGACGAAGTGCTGCGACTGATGCGGCGACACTACGACACGGATTTCTTCAAGAAGAAGGTAGAGGCCGTACTCCAGGCCATGCCCGACGCCTTCATCGGCATTGATGTCATCACTGGCACACGGGGCGAGACGCCCGAACTTTTTGAAGAGACGGTGCGTTTCCTCGAAGACCTTGACTTCGCAGCCCTACACGTCTTCACCTACAGCGAGCGCGCCGGCACCAAAGCTCTCGAAATACCCTACTCCGTGCCATCCGATGAGAAACATCGCCGCACCCGCACACTCCTCGCACTTTCTGAAAAGAAACAGCGCACCTTCTACCATCGCTATATAGGCACCCACCGCCCTGTACTATGGGAGCATGGCACGCACAGCGGACAGCCCCAGCAGGGCTTCACTGACAATTACATCCGCTGCGAACTCACCCCCTCACAGCCGCTACGAGATGAAAACGAACTGCGCCGCGAACGCCTCACGGCCCCGTTGCCCAGCGGACACCTCGGTGTGGAATGACCTCCCCTGCGTATCCTACAAAGTAGCCCATCAACCCTCTCGATATGAAAACCGCCATCGTTATACTCAACTGGAACGGCACGGCGATGCTCCGCCGTTTCCTGCCCTCCGTTGTGGCCGCCTGCGACTCCGAAAGCGAAGTCGTTGTGGCCGACAATGGTTCCACCGACGGCTCGCTCCGTATGTTGGAGACGGAGTTCCCGCAGGTGCGCCGCATCGCGCTACCCGAGAACTACGGTTTTGCAGAAGGCTACAACCGTGCGCTCGCAGGACTGGAAGCCGAATACTACGTACTACTCAACAGCGATGTGCGCACCGAGCAGGGCTGGCTTCGGCCTCTCATAGACTATATGGACGCGCACCCAGAATGTGCAGCATGCCAGCCCAAACTGCTCTCCGAGCGCGAGCCTGAGAAGTTTGAATATGCTGGAGCATGCGGCGGCTTCATCGACCGCTGGGGCTACCCTTTCTGCCGTGGACGCGTCTTCAACACCGTGGAGGAAGACCATGGGCAATACGACACAATCGTCCCCGTTGTGTGGGCCAGCGGCGCGGCGCTACTCATCCGCCGCAAAGACTGGGAAGCCGTGGGCGGACTTGACGGGCGTTTCTTCGCCCATATGGAGGAAATCGACCTGTGTTGGCGGCTGCGTGCAAGGGGGCGGCAAGTCGTCTGCATCCCCGAGAGCCGCGTCTATCACGTAGGGGGCGGCACATTGGCCCAAGGCAACCCGCGCAAGACGTTCCTCAATTTCCGGAACAACCTGCTGCTGCTCTACAAAAACCAGCCCGACCATCTCTTACGCCGCACCTTGTGCCTACGCTTCTTCCTGGACTATCTCGCCGCGCTGAAATTCCTCATCGGCGGCTCATGGGGCGAGGCCAAAGCCGTATGGCGCGCCCGCCAAGAGTTCCACCGCCTGCGCCACACATTCCGCCCGCAACGCGAAGAAAATATGCGGCTGGCCGTGACGACAAACATTCCGGAAATCTATTCCCACTCCCTGCTGGCCGCCTATTACCTCAAAAGGCGCAAGACCTTCTCAGACTTGCTTCCCTAAACCTCAACCGCACGGCTGCCTACGAGAGTAAACACTTTTTAGTCTCACAAACAGCCTTTTACAAAACAATTCGCTACTTTTGCCGCAAAACCCTCAGCGTGGGTTCTATATAATTAGAACAGCACACACACCTCTAATACCCTCCGAATATGAGCAAACTGAAAAACGCTTACTACAAACTTCCAGAAGGCGCCGTGCTCAACAACCGCTACGAAATACGCGAACTGCTTGGCGCGGGCGGTTTCGGAAACACCTATCTGGCACGCGACACGCGCTTCAGCGCAAGCACCATCTTCGTGTGCGTCAAGGAATTCTTCCTGAGCGGCCAATGCGTTCGCGCTGCTGACGGACGCACCGTAGCCCTCTCCGACCCTGCCAAACAAGCCAACTTCGAAGACATGCGCCGCAGGTTCCGTCGAGAAGCCGAACGCATGTTCACGCTCAAGGACGAACACATCGTACGCGTGAGCGACCTCTTCGACGAAAACGCTACGTCATACTACGTGATGGAATACGTGGCAGGGCGTTCGTTGGCTCAGATCGTTGCGCAGAGCGGCCAAGTGGACGAGCCTGAAGCCTTGGGCTATATCCTTCAACTGCTCAAAGGGCTTAGGGTGATACACCGCATCGGCATGGTGCACCTTGACATCAAACCTGGCAACGTGATGGTGGACGCCGAGGGGAAAGTGGTGCTCATCGACTTCGGCGCATCAAAGATTATAGAACCCGGGGCTGCCACACTCTCCGCCGCGATGCTCAACACGCCTGGCTACGCTCCCCTGGAGCAGACGCTGGTGCGCATCGACCGCATCGGAGAATGGACCGACCTCTATGCCGTGGGAGGCACGCTCTTCAAGTTGGTCACTGGGCATACACCTGCCAACGCGCAGGAGATTATTGACGAGGGCGAGGCTGCCTTCAAGTTCCCCGACCACGTGTCGCAGCCTGTACGCGAACTGATCAAGTGGATGATGAACAAACGCATCTCCGAACGCCCGCACAGCGCTGACGAAGTCATTTCCCGCATAGAAAACCTGCAAAGCGACAAACAACCACTGAGTCAGTCTGAAGTCAAGCCCGAGCCTAAACCTGCGGCAACCCAGCCTGCCAGTCCGCAATCAGCACCAGCATTCTCCAGTCCTGCACCGGCAACACCGAAGCCTGCAGCACCGATGACACCCGCTGCGCCGCTCTTTGCAGCCAACAGCCCGAAGAAGCCTGCAGAAGCCACGCCTGCGAAACCCGTGGCCGACAAGGAAGAAGGCGACATCTCGGTACTGACCGATGCAGAGGCCGCCGGAATGGATTTCGAAGACGCAGTAGCAGTGGCAGAACCAGCAAAAGCCAAGCCCGCCGTGATGGAAGCAGAAACCGTGGTACTGGGCAAGCCCTCCATGCGCAAGCCCGCCGCAAGCCCCATTTCTGCTCAGTCAGCACCTCAGCCTGCTACACCCTACTCCAATCCAATGGTGGGCGCGGCGGCAAATGCTGCGCAGTCGCCCTACGGAGGCTATCCACAAGGGCAGCCATCCAATTCCACGCCCTATTCTTCTCCGGCCTCGCCCTACGCTCCTCAGCAACAGCCCTACGGTACTCAACAGCCGTATGCGCCACAGCAGCCCTACGCGCAGCAACAGGGAGGCTATGGCTATGATGCTCCATACTCTCCCCAACCCGCAGGGATGCCCTTTGACGACAAGACACAAATGCAGACCACAGTCAGCAACGCTGGACAAGGCATGACCAACATTCCATACGGACAGAACAACGTGGGCAAGAAGAGTTCAAAAGGCACATTGCTGGCCATCCTCGCTTTTGTGGCCGCTGTCGCCGTGGCCTTGGCCGTGTATTTCCTCGTCATCAAGCCCAGCAGTTCATCGTCGGTGTATGACAACTACTTTGACGGCACAGAAACCACCAGCAGCAACAACTACTGAGCGCCTGCTCCCCACAAAAAGAGAGCCGTACCTGCCAATCATTCAGGTACGGCTCTCTTTGTTCTTTGGTTAGTCCCTTTATCTTTTGCGACCGTTGAACTCGTCGGAAACGGTGAGTTTCTTGCGGCCCTTGGCGCGGCGCGCAGCCAGCACGCGGCGGCCATTAGCAGTAGTCATACGTTCACGAAAACCGTGCTTGTTCTTTCTCTTGCGGTTGTGGGGCTGGAAAGTCCTTTTCATTGCTGTATCTTTTTTCTTGTTTTTGTATCTCGGATTGCTACTTGTCGCACATCTAGGCTTAGTGCCGTCGTACTCGTTACTTCCTTTGCCAAACTAAGTGCGAGGCGAGACGGAGGTTGTCGGCGCAAAACCTGTGTGCCTATTTTCGCGGCGCAAAGTTAAGCATAAAAATCCCGAATAGCCAAGAAACAATCCCGCAAAGTGCTTTTTATCGGGATTTTAGCCTTGTTATTGTCTGTTAGACTGCGTTATGCGGGAGCGTCAGCATCAAGAAAAGGCGCACTGCCTGACTCACGGAGCGCAGGCCGAAGTCTTCAGGACGGACCGCAGCGAGCGGCACCCAGTGGAGTTCAGCCACGTCATCGCACGCCGACAACGGCACGTCCCCCACCCTGCACTGGAAGAAGCAATCTGTGGTATGGACCTCAAACGCGCTGTAGGTATAAACATTAGGCAGCGAAAAGAGATACTTCGCCGAAACGATTTCCGCACCGGTCTCCTCCCGCACCTCGCGCCGCAAAGCCGTTTCGAGGTCTTCTCCTGGGTCAACGAAGCCGCCGGGGAGGTCGAGCGTTCCTTTGGCGGGCTCAAGGGCACGGCGGGCTACAAGCAAACGGCCCGCATCATCGATAATAAAGGCTGCCACCGCCGACGACGAGTTGTGATAGTAGATGAACCCACACTGCGAGCAACGATTGCTGCGCGAGTCGTGCTCATGAAAGGCGCCGCCGCAGCGGGGACAGAAACGAAAGGAATGGAGAGGATGCATCGAGATGGTCTTTCTTGCTGGAGTCAGTGGGCAGAGGCCTTAGCCCGTCGCCGTCACTTCTTCTTGCGACGGAAGAGGTCGCCAAACTTGTGGAAACTGCGCTGCAGGACAATGCCCGCGCCCTGTGTGGTGAGTGAGTTCTTGGTGAAATAGCGGTCGTTGGTCTCGTTATAGGCTTTCAGACGAATGCCACCGCCGGGCGTGAGCAGATACTGCACGTCGAAGTCGCCCACGAAGTTTCCGCTCTGTTGTGTGACGCTGTTGCGGTAGCCGAAATTGCCATTGATGAGCAGGCGATTGTTGAGCAGTCGCCCACCTATCTGTCCTTCCACGCCCACGTCTTCCCAGCCGTAGTTGCCGGTACTCACGTTGGTGCCAAACGTCCAGTTGCTCTGCCCCATGGCTGAGGCTATGAAGTTGTTGAGTTGGCCGCTGAGGGTGTTGGAGAGGAAGGAGTTCATCGCCGTCTCGCCTTGCGACTGCGCACCATTCTCTGCCGCATAGTCGTAGGTATAGAAACGCCCTATCGCCAGCAGGTAAAGCACCTGGCGGTTCATCTCTTCGTCGGTAGAGATGAGCGAGCGCACCATCTGCTTGACATCCTGGCTCACGGTGGGCATATCGAGGTCAAAGCGCACCTTGGGGTCGCGCAGTTGGCCGCTGAAGTTGAGCAGACAGTTCACGCGCACCCCGTTCTGGCTCACGCCGCCTGTGAGGTTGAGGTCGGCCAGCGATGCCGAGGGCACGGTATAAGCCGCCTGCAGATCCATCAGTCCGTCGAAGGGCTTGCCGTTGAACACCACGGTGCCGCCCTCTTGGAAATGGAAATCCTTGTGGATGATGTCTTGGATGGTCATCTTGTAGATACCAGACTCCACCGTATAGGTACCGAACAGGCTGAACTGCCCTTTGTTGTAATAGGTGGCACGGAGCGGGCCATTGCCACGCACCACGATGTTGTCGCCCGTCTTCTCGTCCATGATCACCGTAAGCGGCACGTCGGGGTGCATATCAAGGTTCAGGCTCATACGCACATCGGTGGTGCTCTCTGTCCTGTTCTTGGTGGCATCGGCGGTGAGCATCTTTCCCGACTCTAACTCAGGGGCGGGACGTATGCGCAACAACGAACTTGACGTATAGTCCTCGGGCAGGTCAATGTGGTAGCGGAAATTGCTGCCGCGCTCGGGACGCACATCGAGGTCGCAGTCCAACCGCCCGGGTTCGCCTTTGAGACTCACATGGCCCGATGCAAGGGCATGAGAAGAGAAGGTGAGTTCCGATGTGCGCTGACGGTCATAGATGAGCAGGTGGTCCAGGTCGAAACCGAAAGTGTAGCGGAAGTCATTGAGATAGTCGTGTTCTATCCGCCCTGTAGCGGTTGCCGTACCATCAGCCGTGTCGCGGATTTTCCCTGAGCGGAGGTCGATAAGTCCTGGTGTCATCACCACATGCGCGCTGTCCACCTGATAGTTGCAGCCCACTATCGGAAGGTTGCCAGAGAGGTCGGCCATGACGTCGCCTGTGAGTTGCAGTTCCTTGAATGTGCCGAAGAGCCGGGCCGAGCCCGTGGCGCGTCCGCTGACATTGGCCAGGAAACCGCTGATGTAGCGACGCAAGAATTCAATGTTCGTGCGGCGACTGTCGATGTTCAGATCCAGTTCCTGCATCGGCGGGGATACAAAGCCCGTCACGAGGGTACGCCCATGAGGAGCGTCAAGAATGTCGGCGTCAAGGCCAATATGCAAAGACTGCAAGTCCACCTGCCCGCGTATGTCGGCGCGGCCCAAGAGTCCATTGTTGATACTGAAGTCGCTGATGTCCAAACGGGCGCGTACCACGGGTTTCTTGTCTGCGAAGGTCAGCACAGCGTGACCATCGGCAATGCCTGCAAAATAGACGGGATGGAACTTCAGCAAGTCAAAGACGTATTCCAAGTCGATGCCTTGCAGGTCGGCAGTTATACTGTCGGGGCTTCCTTCGCTGAACGCGCCGTCCACATAGAGGTGCTGATGGTCGTGCTCCACGAGCAGGCGGTCCACGGCCAGCGTGTCGGGGCCCCATATCACCGTGCCACTCGCCACGTTCCACACGCTGTCCTTAAAGAAAACTTCGGTCGGCTCCAGCACGGTACGCATACGCGTGCCCCCCTCACCAAAGGGCATTGTGACTGCCGCCAGTTCGCCCCGGAAAGTCTCGTTCCCGTCGAGCCACGAAAGGCGCGTGGTAAGTTTCCCTTGCATCGTCTGTGCGGTGGCGGCCAGGTTCATCGGCATGCCCGCTAACTCCTTCTGCGTTTGGACCATCAAAGAATACTCCTCGCCCTCGCCCTGCAGGTAGATATCTGTAGGGCCAAAACCTTGGTTGTCGTAACACAGCGTGTCGGCAACAATGGTGAGTTCGGTGCGACCACCGCCAGCGGCCAGCACTCCCTCCACAAGCAAGCCCTCGGGGGCGGTGAGAGGAATACGGAATACTTCTGTGAATAGTTTGTCATCGTTGAGGTTGGCCTTCAAGGTCCAGCACACGCTGTCGGACAGCGATTGAACTGGTGCGGCCACGTTAAACATCTCCGCAAAGTCGGGCAAGGCGCGCACCAGGAGCGACTGCGCTGCGGCTTGGAATTGCTCTGGAGCGAGAGGGCCGCGCAAGGAGAGGTCGCCATAGGGTGTCACAAAACTCACATCGTGGCCGTCTTCATCTCTCCTCACGTCGAGCGACAGGTCGTGCTGGTCAATGTCCATGCCCGCGCCACTCACCTGCACACTGCTCAGCGTTGCCGAGCCTTCCATCGTGGCAAGGGCTGCCAAACCGCGTGCCTCCACATTGCCATCAAGACTCACAACGAGGTCATGGGGTGCATCGATGCCCCAGGCCGACGGCACAAAGCGCGTTATGGTGCCGGTCCACGCTATCTCTTGGGGTTTGCCGCCTGCTAGTGCCGCGACGAGGCGCCCTTGCAAGGAGGCCGCGGGATCTGTGGAAACTACTTGGAGGCTGAGCGCGTCAGCCTCGGCATGTCCCTCGGCCACCATACCGCGCACGAGGCGTCCACGCCACACGGCCTGCTCTAAATTGACCTTACCGTCAAAGGCCTGCGGTGCACCACGGGGCATAGAGACCTTGCCGTCAATCGTGGCCGAGAGCGACTCGGGGAGATCGGTGTTCTGAAAAATCGTGGCAAGCCCCACGTTGTTGAGATAAAGATTAGTGGTAAGGGCGTCAGGCGTATAATGTGCCCGCCCGCTGACCGAGCCGTGCGTCGTGGCCAATGTGCCATCGAACTCCGCACCTGCGCCGCGCCGCCATTGAAGCGTACCTTGGAAATCTGCACCGCCAAGACGCGCCGCCACATCGGGAAGGGCCTTACCCGTGATGGTCTGCATACAAGAAGAAACCGCGGGAACATCTGCCGAAAATCTGTCGCTGCGCATGATGAACGCCGCGAGGCCACTGCCGTCACGATCCACCTGCAGATCCCCGCGAAAGGCGGCAGAAGGATGCTCTGCCACGAAGTCGGCATCGCGCAGTACAATGCGTTGGGGCGTCACGTCAAAGGCGCTTGAGAGATGCAGTGTGGCGTGCAATTGGGCCACGGCGGGAAAAAGGGGAGCGAGGTCATCGGTGGCCAACACAGCGGGCGGCAATACACCCGAGGTACGCAAGGTGCCGGCAATGTTGCGGCGGTCGAATTCCGCAGTCAGCGCAGGAAGCGACAAGCGGCTTCGAGGCATCCGCACCTCCAACTGCTCCAGTCGCACGCCGCCGTCCTTCAGCCATATCTCCCCGCTCAGATTGTCGATGGTCAGTCCGCTACGCTCGCTGAAGGACAGGGAACGCAGGCGCAGGTGGAGCAACTCGTCGGTCAAAGCAGGCAAGTCGGCAGATAGCGACAGGTCCTGCAAGGCGAGATGGTTGGCGTCAAGCACGCCTGGCCGTGCCTGCGGGGCATCAAGACGGTCGAAGCGTGCCGCGAAGCGCCGCACCACCAGGCGGCTCATGCGCACATCGGTGTGACGTGATGGCTCGGTGCCGGACTTGAAGGCATCGAGAAAGAACTGGATATTCGTGGCAGTGTCGGCACGCTGTTGATAAATCCTGACCTGACCGTCGAGCAAAGCCACGGAGCGTAGGCGCACGGCACCTGACGAGAGGAGTTCCCTGATAGATACGCTACCCTCAACTGTAGCAGCGGAAAGCATCAGGCTGTCGGCGCGGTCATACAGACGCACATCGGAAAGCAGGATATGCCCTGGCAATCCCAGCCGCGCACTGCCTATCTCCACCCTTGCCCCTACTTGTTGGGAGAGGCTGCGGGCTATCTCGGTTGCAATGCGGGTACGACCTGCCGATGTGTCAAGATAAAGGCAGACAGCCGCATAGCCCCCCACGAGGAGCACAAAGAGCAGGCGGAATATGAAACGTAGCAATCTGATAAGCGGCGCGTTTCCCAAGGCACGGCAACGCCTGTGCCGAGTGATTTCGTGGCAAAAATACAAAAAACCTCACAACCATTAGGCTTAAAGGTGCGTTAGGGCTTGCCTGCCCTCCGAGCGCAAGAAAAAGGGAAGCACCCTTAGCAGGCGCTTCCCTAATAGATTTGTACGTTGTTCGGAGAGGCTTACTCGCCCGGGTAACCTTCATTCCAAGTGAAGTATTCGAAGTCCGGACCCGACGAGCCGTTGAAGTAGCCGGCGGATACGAACCAATACACAGAGAAGGCAAACTCGTTGCCATCGTTCACGAACTGGCTGCCGTATGCAGGATCAAACTCCATGCTCACTTCGCCGTAACTGGAATATACGTACCCTGTGTTCTGGACTGCAGGAATGCTCCCTGCATTGTAGTCATCGTCGAGCGTGAACTGCAAGTTATAGCCAGCACGGAATACACCGATGAGTTCATACAGGTTGGTGCCTACGGCATGCTGTACGGCCACTGTCTTTTGCAGTCCCCAGAATGGTGACGTATAGGTTGCCGAGCCTGCCGACTCCCAGATGTAGTCGCAGCTTGCTGCGATGCTGAACGTGCCGCTAAAATAGTTCTCATCGTAAGTGCCTTCGGGCAGCGTGATGTCAAGGGATTCAGTCTGTCCGGCCTCGAGTGCGCAGGTTAATACAACCTCCACCTCGGTCTGTCCAGCCTCAAAGGTTACGCTCTCGGGCACATTGAAGAGTTCGTTGTTGCTCTGCAGATCGATTGTCTCTGCGGGGCCGCCGTTCGGGCGTACCACTTTGAAACTGATAGTCTGTGTCTCATCGGCGGGCGTAAAGGCATAGGCCGTCTGGTCGCCAGTGATGTACAGGCCCTGGTAGGCTGCTGGAGCATCGTAGTCGTAGTCGTCGGTGCAGGCACTCAGGACGAGCACGCTTGCCACAAGGGCAAAGGCGTATTGAAATAGGTTCTTCATGATGCTTGCTGTTATTTAAGTTTGAGTACTCGGCGCGGGAACATACAACGCGTCTCTTCGGATCCCCAAGGAGTGTACTTGTCGGAGGGGTCGGGAGTGGCATAGTCGATGGTAGCACCATTGTTGTTCTCCTCGTTGCGAGGAATCACCAGGTTCATCCAGCCGGGGAAGGTGGTGGTGTTGAACTGGAAGGAAGGATCGTGGTTGGAGCCCGTGTAACCGCGGGTGACGGGCATGTTCAGACGCTTGATGTCGAAGAACGTCTGTCCTTCACCCCAGAGTTCGATGCGCTTCTGGAGGATGATTTCTTCAATCACCTCGTCCAGAGTACTGGCATTACTGTTGTAGGACTCATCGCGGCAGGCATGCATAAAGTCGGTAAGGAAGGCCAGGCCGGCAGCAGGACCCTGGGTGCGGGCAGCGGCCTCGGCAGCGATGAACACCATTTCCTCAACACGCATCACGGGGAAAGCCACGGAGGCGGACACAGAGTAGTCGCTCATCTCGCCCTGACCTGGACGGAACTTCACGCTGCTGTACTCGGGCATGGATTCCCCCCAATCGCTATCGATGAAGGGCGTCTGTCCTTCAAGTGCAGTGCCTTCGGGAGCCTTCCACATCAGTTTGCGCCAGTCGGTGTCGCTAATCTTGTGGTACAGGTTGGCATCGATCTCCACCCACACTCCGCCAGCACCAGCATAGCCAAAGAAAGTTTCGTTGCTCATCCAACTCGTCCAGTTGATGATACCGCTGGTCACGGCGCGGTTCTCCTTGGAGAACTGTCCGGCCCACATGAAGTCACTGGCCGTATTGAAGCCGCTAGTGGTATTCAAGGCCGTAGAGCGGGTCATAAAGTTGGTCGTGGCATTATCAATGGCATTGATGGCAGCGGCATAGGCCTTGGCATAGTCACCGTGCCAGAGGTAGAGGCGGGCAAGCAGGCCGTAGGCGCAATCCAGGTGAGGGAACGTACGGTCGCTCAGCGTGAGGCCCGGGAGATACTGCACAGCGTTGAGCAGGTCGTTCTCAATGAACGCGAAGATCTCATCGCGGGTGGCACGCGGCGTGTTGTGGCTCTGCTCCTCGGTTGTCTCCTCGGTGATGATGGGCACAGTGAGGCCCTTGATGTCATTACCCTTGGAGTTGAGGATCTTGCCGTCGGTCTCGGGCAGGATGTCGTTGGCTTTCACCTCGTACATCTGTGCCAGGTCGGTGTAGGCCAAGGCGCGATAGGCCAGTGCTGCGCCAAGAATACCGAGTTGTTCCTCGGTGCTCTCCTCTGGATTAACGCTACTGATCACGTTGTTGGCAGCGTTGATCAGGTCGTAGTAGTAGTTCCAGGTGTAACTGGCGCGGTTGTAGTCGCGGCCCATGTAGGCATTCTGCTCCCATGACCAGAAGTTGTCGTAACCAGTACCCTGGTCGCGTACCACGTCGGCGGTGAGGCAGTCGCGGATGACCATCATGGAGGAATAGCCGAACCAGAAGTGATAGTCGGTGTTCACAGTGAGCATGGCCGACGGGATGCCATAGAGCATGGCCGTCTGCGACGATGCGGAGTGCTCAACCATGTCCTGTGTGGCGACGGTCGTAGGCGTCACCTCATCGATGCAACTCGTCAGCACGGTGGTTGCACCGAGGGCAAGCACGAATATCGATTTACTTATAAGTTTCATAATATCTGTGTCGTATTAACTGAGGTGAGACATTAGAACGTTACGGTCAGGCCACCGCTGATGGTGCGCATGGGCGAATAGTACTCGTTGCTGGCGCTGCCATTGAAAGACTGGCGCGGATCGAGGCCCTGACGCTTGCTCCAAAGCCATACGTTGTCGGCAGTGCCGTAAACGCGGAGTTTGGTCACGCCGAAACGCTTGGTAAACTTCTCGGGCAGCGTGTAGCCGATGGTGATGTTTTGCAGGGCGAGGTAGGAGGCATTGGTGAGGAAGCGGTCGCTCTCACCGTTCTGTGTGGCAGTGGCCTCAAAGATCAGGCGGGGGATGCTACCGGTCCAGGGGTTCGTCACGTTACCCTCGTCGTCATACTGGAAACTGGTGATGGTGTATCCCTTCAGCAGGTCGGCGTGCCACATGCAGCCACGGTTTACCTGATTCACGCCCATGGCAGCGGCGTAGTCGCTGTCGTAAACCTTGCCGCCAATCTGATAGGCGAAGTCGATACTGAAATCAAAGCCTTTCCACTCCACGCTGGTGCCGAAACCGCCGTAAACCTTAGGCAGGGCGGTGCCACAGAGGTAATAGTCTGCCTCGGTGAAGGTGGTCGTGGTTTCCATGATGGTGTTGCCCTCGTCGTCGGTACCATTCTTGTACCACATCGACTGGCCGAGTTCGTTCACACCGGCATACTTCTTGAGGTAGAAGGTGTAGTAACTCAGGTCTTCACCGATGAACTTGTTTCCGCTCTCGAAGCCGTCGTGACCATCCACGTTCTTGGTCTTCTGTTGCTCGGCCAGACGGAGCACCTTGTTCTTATAGGTGGTGAAGTTGAGGTGTGCGCTCCACACGAAGTCCTTCTTGCGGATGATCTGTCCCGTGAGTTCGATTTCGAGACCGGTGTTGCGCATATCGCCCACGTTGGTGTAGTAGCCGCTCCAGCCGTAAGAGGGTGCGAGGCTGAAGAAGTAGAGCATGTCGCTGGTCTTGCGGGTGAAAAACTCAATGCTACCGCTCAGGCGGCCCTTGAACAGCGAGAAGTCGAAGCCCATATTGAAGTTACCCACGGTCTCCCACGTCACATCCTCGTTACCCATCGAGTTGGGCACAAGGCTGGCGGTGCCATCGGCATTCTGAGGTGAATAGGTGTTCACATAGTTGAACGAGCCGATGCGGTCGTTACCATTCTCGCCGTACGACATCTTGAACTTGAGGTCATCCACCCAGTTCACGTTGAACCACGGCTCTTGGCTAATACGCCATGCAGCGGAGAGGGCGAAGAAGGTACCCCAGCGATGGTCGGGGTGGAAGTTACTGGAAGCCTCGCGGCTCAAGGCTATAGCACCAAAGTAGCGCTCAGCCCAATTGTATTCCACGCGGCCTATCCAGCGCTCGCTGTTGTAGTCGGAACGGCTGGAATTGGTGTTGTTGCTGATCACCGCGCTGGCCAGTTCGTCGTTGGTGGGATCCCACTGGTTCTTGCGCGAGCCCCAGAGGACGTAACTGCGTGAGCGGTTGTACTCGTGACCTACCATGGCAGCCACATTGTGGCGGTCGAACTGATGCGACCAGTTCAGCAACTGCTGGAAACTAACGGTGAACAGGCGGTCGTGCTCCACACTGACCTCACCATTGCTATTGGCATACTGTCCGAACCAGGGGTTTGTGGTGGTGTGGTAGCGCGTCTCGTCCACAAAGGCGGTGTTACGGGAGGTGAATACGAAGTCCTTCAGGAAGGAGATTTCAGCCACACCCTCTGCACGGAACAGGTTGCCCTCCGACCTGTTGCGGTCAAGTTGCACCTGCGAGAGAGGGTTGGCCTGCGAGAGGTAAGGGCGGCTAGCCACCGTGCCATCGCCGTAGTCATACAGCAGGGTGCCGCTGGTGGGATCGTAGATGGTGTTGCCGTTCACATCGCGAAGGAAGGCCGGATAGATGGGACCCATCTGGGTGTAGGAGAACATATTGCCACTATTTGCAGTTAATCCATTACTGTCCAGATAGTTGCTGCGATAGTGCGCATACATCATGTTACCACTCAAGCGAAGCCAGTCCTTGATCTGGTACTCGGCTTTGAGGCGTCCGGTGATGCGCTCAAAGCGGCTGGCGATGGTGATACCCTCGTTGTTGAGGTAGTTCACGCTGGCATAGAAGTTGCCGCTGCCGCTGTTGCCGCTGGCCGTGATGGTATATTCCTGGCGCAGACCGTTGTTGTAGATCAGGTCGCTCCAGTCGTCGGGCATCAGATAGTAGTCGCCCTGCACACGACCCAGGGTGGCGTTGGGATTGAGTTTACCATTCAGGCCGATGAGGTTCTGACCATTGGGGACGGTATAGACATTGTATCCCAGGCCGCGCGAGCCGCTGAGCAGGTTGTTCAGCGCCCAGGCGTGGGCACGGGCGTCGTCATAGCCGTTGTCGCTGGCATAGTTGCGCAGGGCTGCATAATAAACCTCATAGTACTTCGCGGGGCTGGTGATGTACTCGTAGTCGGGGATAGCACGACTGTTGCTGCCCCACTTGGCGTCAACCGTCACCGTGGTATGCCCGTCGGTGTTCTTGCCGCGCTTGGTCTGAATGAGAATCACACCATTGGCGGCGCGGGCACCATACAGCGCGGTGGAGGCAGCATCCTTCAGCACGGTCATGCTCTCGATGTCCTGTGCGTTGATGAGGTTCATGTCGCCGTCAAAGGGCGTACCATCAAGCACGATCAGCGGAGTGCTGTTGGCGCTGATAGACGTGAGGCCGCGAATCAGGATGCTGGGGCTGCTGGCGCCGGGCTGGTTGTTGGTGCCGCGGAACTGCACACCGGCCACCTTACCATTCAGCGCCTCAACAGGGTTGCTGACTTGCAGTTTGCCAATTTCTTCAGACTTCACTACGGAAGCCGATCCGGTGAAGGTGTTTCGCGTGGTGGTGCCATAGGCCACTACCATCGCCTCGTCGAGTGCACTTTCGCTGTACTCTAAGAGCACGTGTACGAAGTCTTTTACCTGCGTATCCTGCTTCTTCATGCCGAAGCAACTCACCGTGATTACACGTGCGGTGTTCGGCACGGCCTGCAGCACGAAGGTGCCATCCGAACCCGTGAATGCGGTGATGTTTGTACCGCGCACGGTAATCATGGCGCCCGAAACAGGCTCGCCGTGGTCAGCGGTGACCACGAGGCCGGTCACCTGACGCGTCTGGGCTGTCGCTACGCCGACGCTGAGGAGCAGCGTAGCGAGGAAAAGCATCAATTTCTGTTTCATGTTGCTTGGGTTTTATGAATAAAGTTCCAGTCTCTGTCATGCTAAGCGCCACAATGGGGCGCAAACGAAAAATAGAAAACCACCGCCACACCGTATTATA
>JAFSWM010000047.1 GCA_017444485.1 Bacteroidaceae bacterium
GCAAGAGGATGTTGAACACGTTGGGGTGCGCCTTCTCGATTTCGTCGAAGAGCACCACGCTGTATGGCTTGCGCCTGACGGCCTCGGTGAGTTGTCCGCCCTCGTCGTAGCCCACGTATCCCGGAGGGGCTCCGATGAGGCGGCTCACGGTGTGCTTCTCCTGGTATTCGCTCATGTCAATGCGCGTCATCATGCTCTCGTCGTTGAAGAGGAACTCGGCCAGCGCTTTGGCCAGTTCGGTCTTGCCCACACCGGTGGTGCCGAGGAAGATAAACGAACCGATAGGGCGCTTGGGGTCTTGCAACCCAGCGCGTGAGCGACGCACGGCGTCGGCTACCGCTTTGATGGCCTCGTCTTGCCCCACTACGCGGCGGTGCAGTTCGTCTTCGAGGCTGAGCAGTTTCTCGCGCTCGCTCTGCATCATGCGGCTCACGGGGATACCCGTCCAGCGCGCCACGATCTCGGCGATGTCGTCGGCGGTCACCTCTTCCTTGACCATCGCGTCGGCGCCTTGCTTCTCGGCAAGTTGGGCTTGTATGCGGCGGTTCTCCTCTTCGAGGGCCTGCAGCCGCCCGTAGCGTATCTCTGCCACACGTCCGTAGTCGCCCTCGCGCTCAGCACGTTCGGCTTCGAAGCGCAGGTGCTCCATCTGCTGCTTGTTCTCCTGTATCTTACCCACCAGGCCGCGCTCGCTTTCCCATTTGGCCTTGAGCGTACCCACCTGCTCGCGCAGTTGGCTGATTTCTTTCTCGAGCGAATCAAGTTTGGGCTTGTCGCCCTCACGGCGTATGGCCTCGCGCTCTATCTCAAGTTGCCTCAGCCGGCGGTCGGCCTCGTCGAGTTCCTCGGGCTGGCTGTCGCGTTCCATGCGCAGGCGAGCAGCGGCTTCGTCCATCAGGTCGATGGCTTTGTCGGGAAGGAAACGGTCGGCGATGTAGCGGTCGCTCAGGCGCACGGCGGCGATAATCGCATCGTCCTGGATGCGCACGCGGTGGTGGTTCTCATAGCGTTCCTTCAGTCCGCGCAGGATACTGATGGCGTCTTCGGGCGAAGGCTCGTCCACCATCACCGTCTGGAAACGCCGCTCGAGGGCCTTGTCTTTCTCAAAGTACTTTTGATATTCCTCCAGCGTGGTGGCACCGATGCTGCGCAGTTCGCCGCGTGCCAAGGCAGGTTTCAGGATGTTGGCCGCGTCCATAGCGCCTTCGCCTTTTCCGGCGCCGACAAGGGTGTGGATCTCGTCGATGAAGAGGATGATACCGCCCTCAGCGGCTTTCACCTCGTTCACCACGCTCTTGAGCCTTTCTTCAAACTCACCCTTATACTTCGCTCCGGCAACGAGTGCACCCATGTCGAGGCTGTAGAGTTGTTTGTCCTTCAGTCCCTCAGGCACGTCGCCCCTGACGATACGTCCGGCCAGTCCCTCTACGATGGCAGTCTTTCCCGTGCCTGGCTCGCCGAGCAGGATGGGGTTGTTCTTGGTGCGGCGCGAAAGGATCTGCAACACGCGGCGTATCTCGTCGTCGCGACCTATCACGGGGTCCAGTTTGCCCTGCCGCGCCTCCTCCACCAGGTTGCGGGCATACTTACTCAGCGCCTGGTAGCGCTCTTCGCTACTCGGGGTGTCGGCTTTGTGTCCGCCGCGCAGTTCCTTGGTGGCGGCCAGCAGCGACTCCTTGGTCACGCCAGCATCTTTGAGGATTTGTGCGGCCTGCCCGCCCTTCTCGAGCAGGGCGATGAGCAGTGGCTCAAGCCCCACGTAGGTGTCGCCCATCTCTTTGGCGATGTCTTCGGCGCGTAGCAACACCTTGTTCGCGTCGTTATCTAAGTATGGCTCCCCGCCCTCCACACGCGGCAGGCGGTTGAGTTCGGCCTCTGTGACAGCGCGTATGCGCGCCGTGGCAGTGCCCGACTTGCCGAGCAAGAAGTCGGTGACGTTCTCGCCTTTGGCCAGCACGCCAGCCAACAGGTGGATGGGCGTGACGGCCTGTCCGTGCCCGCGTTGCACCAGGGCGATGGCCTCTTGCAACGCTTCTTGGGCCTTGATGGTGAATTTTTCGATGTTCATGGTCTTATGATTTAGTTTTTTAGTTTTTCTTTTATTGATCATTGGCTGTTGCCAATACTGGTAGCAAGGGGGGGGCTTATTGTCCATTATCCAATATCAATTGTCAGCCCGTATAAGGGAAGGAGCATTGTTGCGGGCGGGGACGCCCGCGCTCCCAGCCTTTGCAATAGGCGGAAGGACGATTGCTAATGTTCAATGTTCAGTGTTCAATCTTCAATGATTTTACAACTTCATCCTTTATATAACAAATTCGTTGCCATCGCGTCGCGTCCGTCATTTTGGCAGTAGGTACCTCGGTGGGACTGGCATTTTGGCAGGTCGTGGCTGTGCGGCGCACTGTCCAAAACGGGCCAGCGCTATCCGCTGTCGGCGGTCACACGGGTGGGTTTTGGCCGCAAGGTTTTGCTCTTTGCTGCGCATTTGCTATTTTTGCGGCGGTCGCAATGGCCGAGCGTGACACAATTATTAATATATATACACTAAACACCTATGGAAAAAAGCGCATTGCAACAAGCCCGCGCCGCCTATCAGCCCAAACTTCCCCAGGGCCTGCGTGGAGCGGTGAGCGTCAAGGAAGGCACGCCTACCGAGAGCGTGGCCGACCAGGCCGAAATCAAGGCCCTGTTCCCCAACACCTACGGACTGCCCCTCGTGGAGTTCGTCCCCGCCACCGAAGCCAAGGAATATGCTCCGATCAACGTTGGCGTGATCCTCAGCGGCGGCCAGGCCCCCGGCGGGCACAACGTGATTTGCGGCATCTTTGACGAACTGAAACGCCAGAACCCCGCCAGTCGCTTCTATGGCTTCCTCATGGGCCCCGGCGGCCTTGTGGACCACAAGTATGTGGAAATCACTGCCGACATCATTGATGAATACCGCAACACCGGCGGATTTGACATGATCGGCTCGGGACGTACCAAACTCGAAGAGGCCTCTCAGTTTGAGAGCGGGCTGGAGATCCTGCGCGAACTCAACATCAAGGCCCTCGTCATCATCGGTGGCGACGACAGCAACACCAATGCGTGCGTGCTCGCCGAGTACTATGCCGCCAAGGGTGCAGGTGTGCAGGTCATCGGCTGCCCCAAGACCATCGATGGCGACTTGAAGAACGAGCAGATCGAAACCAGTTTCGGCTTCGACACGGCTTGTAAGACCTATGCCGAGGTTATTGGCAACATTCAGCGCGATGCCAATAGCGCCCGCAAGTATTGGCACTTCATCAAACTCATGGGACGTTCCGCCAGCCACATCGCGCTTGAGTGTGCCCTGCAATGTCAGCCCAATGTGGCTATTGTGTCGGAGGAGGTTGAGGCTAAGGGACAGTCGCTTGATGATATCGTGGACTATATCGCAGGCGTGGTGGCCGACAGGGCTTCGCGCGGCAACAACTTCGGCACGGTGCTCATCCCCGAGGGACTTATCGAGTTCGTGCCCGCAATAAAGAAACTCATCAAGGAACTCAACGACTTGCTCGCTACACCTGAGGCTGTTGCGGCTACCGAAGGTAAGAGTGGCGAAGAAGTTGTGGAATGGGTGAAGGCACATCTCGAGGCTGCCAACTGCGCTACGCTCGAGAGCCTGCCTGCTGGTGTGCAGAAGCAACTCGCACTTGACCGCGACCCGCACGGAAATGTGCAAGTCTCGCTCATTGAGACAGAGAAATTGCTCAGCGAGATGGTGGGCCGCAAACTGAAGGCGATGAAGGCCGCTGGGACTTACACGGGCAAATTCGCACCGTTGCACCACTTCTTCGGCTATGAGGGCCGCTGTGCTGCGCCTTCCAACTACGATGCTGACTATTGCTACGCACTGGGAGCGAGTGCGGCTCAACTCATTGCCAATGGAAAAACGGGCTACATGGCTATCGTGAAGAACACCACGGCTCCGGCTGCAGAGTGGGTGGCTGGCGGTGTGCCTATCACGATGATGCTCAACATGGAGCGCCGCTCGGGTGCGATGAAGCCTGTGATCAAGAAGGCGTTGGTACGCCTGGATGGTGCGCCGTTCAAGGCTTTTGCTTCGATGCGCGAGAAGTGGGCGCGGGAGACGTGCTATGTTTATCCTGGTCCCATTCAGTATTTCGGCCCGTCGGAGGTGTGCGATACGTGCACGGCTACGCTGCGCCTCGAACAGGGCAAGTGATTGCCTGTTGGTTGTAGGGTTGTAAGGCCATCGCGTAAGCCCCCTGGGAGCGCGGGCATCTCGCCCCTGGTATTGCTTTCAGCGCTAATGCGGGCGGGGACGCCCGCGTTCCCAACGCTTGCAATAGGCGGGCTGACGACCTTGCTTAAGGTTTTAAGGTTTTGAGGTTTTTAGGTTATAAGGGGCTGCGCGACGACTTCAAAACCTCATAACCTCATAACCTCAAAACCTCACAGGTGCGTTTGCGTTTAAACAAGGTCCGTGTGACTTTAAAGTCACTCCGTGTGACTTTAAAGTCACACGGACCTTGTTTCTTCTTGCTCCCATCTGCTTCCTCGCTGCTTGTCAGTGGGTGTTTCCCGAAAGAATATGACAGAACCCGCATTCCCCCTTCCTTTGCCTCTGATGGCTCCCCGTGCCACGTGGTGCGTCCGGCGCTCGTTTTTCTGGGTGCTGGGTGTGCTGACGGTGGCTTGGTGCGTGCTGATGTGGTTTGGCACGCGTGGAGCCTCCGAGGTGTGGATGGCGGTGTATCGTGGTGCAGGCTTCCCCGAGGGATATGAGGTGAGGGGTATCGATGTGAGTCACTACCAGGGGCACATCAATTGGGAGCGTCTGAGTCGTGCGATGGTGAAGGATGCTCCGGTGCGTTTTGCCATTGTGAAGGCCACGGAGGGAGTGAGTATCACGGACGTGAATTTCGAGGATAATTTCCGGGAGTCGCGTCGTCATGGCTTGCTTCGTGGTGCTTATCATTATTTTGCGCCTGATGTGCCGGCTTCCGACCAGGCTGCGTGGTTTATTCAACGTGTTCGTTTAGAGCCGGGTGACCTTCCGCCAGTGCTCGACATAGAGAATGCGGGCGATCTGAGCCTGGAGGACGTGCATGACGCTGCGCTGACGTGGCTTCTGCTTGTGGAGGACCACTATGACGTGAAGCCGATTCTCTATACCAATCTCAAGTTTAAGCGACGCTATCTCAGTAGTGCGGATTTCAAGGATTATCCGTTCTGGATTGCTCATTATTATGTGAAAAACGTGGGCTGGCCCGGGCAGTGGCACTTTTGGCAACACACCGACCGTGGACGCTTGCCGGGTATCCGTGGCTTTGTGGATTTCAATGTGTATAATGGCTCGATGTATAGCCTCCGTCGGCTGTGCGTGCGGGCTGAGAATTCTTAACTGCTTTTCTTCTGTTATGATCATTGCTCCTTCTCTTCTTTCTGCCGATTTCGGGCACTTGGCCGATGATGTGGAGATGCTGAATTCCAGTATGGCAGACTGGATGCACCTCGACGTGATGGATGGTATGTTCGTGCCTAACATTTCGTTTGGCTTCCCTGTGATAGAATCGATTGCGCGTATGACTTGTAAGCCCTTAGATGTTCACTTGATGGTAGAACGCCCGGAGCGATTCACGGGG
Source organism: Bacteroidaceae bacterium (assembly GCA_017444485.1). Taxonomy (GTDB): domain Bacteria; phylum Bacteroidota; class Bacteroidia; order Bacteroidales; family Bacteroidaceae; genus Alloprevotella. Next base: position 5,634 of record JAFSWM010000047.1, read on the forward strand.
CGTGTGGCGGCCTTGGGTGCGCGTGTGATGAATGTGCATCAGGAGGCTTGTGTGCACCTTCACCGCACACTGACGTCAATCCGTGAGGCGGGTATGTTGGCCGGTGTGACGCTCAATCCGGCAACGCCTGTTTCTGTGTTAGAGGATGTGGTGTGCGAGGCTGATGTGGTGATGCTGATGGGCGTGAATCCTGGTTTTGGCGGGCAGGTGTTTATTGAGAACACTGTGGTCAAGACATCAAGGCTGAAGGAGATGTTGCTTAGGCGCGGTAGCGGTGCGCTGATTGAGATTGACGGTGGTGTGAACCGCGAGACGGCTGCTCGTTTGGCGGCTGCAGGTGCTGACATATTGGTGGCCGGCAGCAGCGTGTTCGGTGCAGCCGATCCGGTGTCTGAGATTGCTCATCTGAAATCGTGTGGTGCTTTATTATAGGTTGTAAGGTTGTGAGGTTATAAGGTTGTAAGGGGCTGCGCGACGCCCTCAAAACCTCAAAACCTAAAAACCTAATAAGGTTATAAGGTTGTAAGGGGC
>JAFSWM010000048.1 GCA_017444485.1 Bacteroidaceae bacterium
GGTGGCGCTTGAAGACGCTCATGATGGCGCGTTCGGCATCCTCGCCCGGCTTCCGCCAGGGGATGGCCTTGTTCCAGTTGAGGTGGGGCGTGATGGGGTCGCCGTTGCGGTCCACCTCAATCTTATACGTCTCGTCGCCGCCAAACGCGGGGTCGGCCAGCCGCTCGCGGATAATGCTGTCGCGCACATAGTTCACGAACTCGCGGTACATAGAGTTCGTCACCTCCGTCTGGTCCATCCAGAAGCCGTCCACGCTGATGGCACGGGCGGGCACGTTCTTACCCCAAAGCGTGTCGGTCTTCTCCAGACCCACATTGAGGAAGCCGCGCTTCACCTCCACCATGCCGTAGGGTACGGGCTCGTCCACGTTCTGACTACGCTGCCCAGTGACCTCGCCGCCGTTGGCCATGGCGTTGCGCTTGGAAGCGCATGAACCAGCGGTAAGCACCACTGCAGCCATCACCGACCACAGCAGGGCGCGCAGACCCGCAGGGCGTAACTTTGATATCGTGATAGTCTTCATATCTGTGTGGATGTATATATATATATAATATGGTGTACTGATGTGTCAGCGTAAGTGCGCTCAAAGCCAACGCACGCTCTTGTGGTAGTTGCGGCCCTTCTTGCTGAAGTCCAGGTCCATGCTGTAGCCTAAAGTCACCTCGTGCTGGCCATAGCCCAGTCCGATGCCGCTGGTGAATGCCTCGTAACTATAACTGAGGTTCACGCCGTGGAACATACCGCCCACGAAAGCCGTCACGCTCCTTTCGGGAGAATAGGTCACACCCCCATAGAGGCGTTTCTTCTCCCTTTCGTAGCGCACGGCAGCGGTGACGTTAGCCCTGAATTCCGTGCCGTCGTAACGCAGGAACACAAGGGGCTCTATCTTGAAAAACGGATTGCGCAGACGTATATTGTATCCCGCCGTGAAATAATAGTGGGGCTTGAGGTTGTATTCGCTGGTCTCTCCCAGTTCGAGTTTCGGCGAGGTGATGTGCATGGCCGAGAGCCCAGCGTGGAGCGGGCCGCGCTGATAGTATAAGCCCGCCGTGAAGCCGAAGGCCGAACCCGTCATCTCGCCGTTGGAAAAGGCCAGGTCGTCGCTGTCCACCATGTCCGCCTTCGAGCCGTCCACACTCTCGTTGATCATGTCGGCCTCAGCACCTATGCTGAGCGTACCGCCAAAGAGTTTGAACAAGAAAGCATACTGCACGGCGAAGCGCTTGGTGGAGAAGAGGCCTATCTCGTCGTTTTGAAACAACGCTCCCACACCATGCCGCGTACCGCTGATCTGAAAGGCCGTGTTTGCCGTGAGCAACATCGTACCGCCCGCATCGTCGTAGCCCGTGGCGTGACTCTGGTAAGCGGCGTTGATGACCAGTTGCGAACTCTTCCCCACTGCCGCTGGGTTGAACTGCGGCTCCAATTCAAAGTAGTGCGCGAACTCCGGCTCTTGCTGGGCACACACTTTCATCGCCGGCCACAAGGAAGCGGTCAGCACGAGCGCAAAAGCGGTGCGGCGTATGGCGCGAATGAAGTGCATCGGTAGGCTTGAGGTGCGGCGGAAGAGCCGCACGAACGCTCTTTTTAAACACGCGAGACGCCTTTTTATTGTGTCGGAGCGCCGTAAAGTTGCGTATGAAAGCCAAAATAGCCCGAGGCCGGAATGACCATCGGGCTATCTGTTTGTGTACAAAGGCTTCGCGTCAGAACGTATAGGAAGCGTTCACGCCGAGGCTGTTGGCAGAGAGGGCATACTGGCTATAACTCAAGCCCAGGCAGAAGCGCCGCAACGAAAGTTGTATACCACCGCTGAGCCCAGCCCAGTGTGAGCCACCCGCCTGTTTCAGTTCGTAGGCGCGTCGTGCGTTGTAGCCCGCGCTGACGGTGATGGTCTGACTCAGCAAAACATCGACGCCGACCGTGACATGGTTTGCTGCAAGCCGCGCGAAACCAAGTTTCTTGCCTGCGGTGAAGTAGTCTTTCGATTTCCAGCGCGTGAGGTCGCTAAGCGTCAGAGAGATGCGCACCGGAGCGTGTGCCAACCCCACTGTGGCACCTATCACGGCATTAAAAGGGAGGTGCTGGCGCTCGCCTTCTTCAAAAGTCTTCACCTGACGACCGATGTTCAGCAGGGCGGCGGAGACGGAGATGTCGTTGTCGGGGTCGTAATAGTTCAGTCCCATGTCCACGGCGAGCGCAAGGCTGTTGTAATCTCCATACTGACTGCTGACAAACTTGAGGTTTGCACCGCCACTGACGAGGTCGGTGAGCGTGTAACTATATCCCACGCCGATGCTGATGTCACGCGGTGTGAACGTGCCGCTCTTGATACCCTGTTCGTCGGTCTGATCCATCGAACCATAACTGAGGCAGGACGCAGTGATGGCAGCGGTATGGCGATTGCCGAAAGCATGAACGTACTGCGCGCCGAAGTGACTGCCGCCATCGGGCAACGTCATGAACTGTAGGCCCAGCGACATCGGTTCCACACCGGCATAAAGCGCTGGATTGGCGAAGCCTGCGCTTGGTGCATTGTCTGAGGCTAAGGAGATGTGTTCACCGCCCAATGCGGCGATATGGGTGGAGGCTGGCAGACGCAGCACAGAGAAGGAAGAGGCGATGCCCTGCCCGTGTGCGATGGTCAGGGATAAAGCAAAGAATGTCAGTAGCAGGGCTTTTTTCATAGGGCATCGGAGGCCTGCTTAGGTTCTTAGGTTGTAAGGTTATAGGGACTGCGTGACGACCTCAAAACCTAAAACCTCAAAACCTTTTTAAGCGGTTTTGTTTCGGCTGATTTTGCAATTTTTAAGGAAGCGGCAGGCGGGCGCAGGGATTTTTGCTGTTATTTTTGCATCCGCAAAGATACGCCGCCACTTTTAAATAAACGTGTTACGCCCGCATTTATTATATTCTCAGCAATGGCTCGACCTGCTATGGTCGGGGCGTAATCGTGATTATGGCGCGTATTCCCTGAGGCATGATTATCCCCGCCGTCTCTCCAAGGCCTTGTTATGGGTTTACGCGGTGGTGGTTCCCCTGGCAAGTATCCCCCTTTTCATCGACATCGCGCTACAAGCCGCTGTTCGTCACAGTATGAGCGAAATTGACGAAACGGTGGAGATGAAGCAATTAGATATTGAAGAACTCAACAAACTTCACCGCGTCAGCCCAGGCCGGCAAGCCACTGCTGCTGCCGCGCCAGAGGCTGCAGGGCAGGAGATCGCCATCGTGGACAGCATCCCGCCCGTCACAGCCGAAGTGGCACAGAAAGGGCCACTCACCATGCAGGTGGGGGAGACTACGATTGTGCGCCTTGTGGAGAACAATGACAGCGTCTTACAATTTGATTCCCTCGCTCCTATCATTGAGGAAGAGATCAAGGACGTGGAGATACTGCCCGGCGTGCCAGATTTCCCAGGTGGCTACCTGGCATTGGCACGTTGGCTTGACCGCCACGTGGAATATCCCAAGGCAGCGGTAGAAGGTAAAATTCAGGGAGACGTTGTAGTGAGCGTCCTCATTGATCACCTGGGGCGAGCCACAGATGCTCAAGTAACGGTTTCTGCTCACCCCCTGCTTGATGAGGCA
>JAFSWM010000049.1 GCA_017444485.1 Bacteroidaceae bacterium
CTCCCCTTCATAACTCCCCTTCATAACTCCCCTTCATAACTCCCCTTCATAACTCCCCAAGCAAAAGAACCATGACTCATCAAGAACTTGCTACCTTCATCCGCCAGCAGCAGAGTTTCCTCTGCGTGGGGCTGGACACCGACGTGAAGAAAATCCCTGCCCACCTGCTGAAAGAGCACGACGCCATCTTCGCCTTCAACCGCGCCATCATCGACGCCACAGCGCCCTACTGCGTGGCCTACAAGCCCAACCTGGCCTTCTATGAGACCGGTGGTGCGCGGGGCTGGCGCGCCTTTGAGGACACCGTGAGGTATATCCGCACGCACCACCCGCGCCACTTCATCATTGCCGACGCCAAACGCGGCGACATCGGCAACACGAGCGCGATGTACGCCCGCGCCTTCTTCGAGGACCTCGACGTGGACGCGCTCACCGTGGCGCCCTACATGGGGCGCGACAGCGTGGAGCCCTTCCTGGGCTACGACGGGAAATGGGTGGTGCTACTGGCGCTGACGAGCAACAAGGGCTCGGCAGACTTCCAGCTCCTGCAGGACAGCGACGGCACACGGCTCTTTGAGCGTGTGCTGACCACGTCGCAGGAGTGGGCCACAGCGGACCAGATGATGTATGTGGTGGGCGCCACACAGGGCAGCCGCTTCGCCGACGTGCGACGCCTCGTGCCACACCACTTCCTGCTCGTGCCAGGCGTGGGGGCACAGGGCGGCTCGCTCGCCGAAGTCTGCCAGTACGGCATGACTCCTGACTGCGGGCTGCTGGTGAACTCCTCGCGCGGCATCATCTATGCCGACGCCACACCGCGCTTCGCGGAGGCGGCAGCGGAGGCGGCACAATCGCTGCAACAGCAGATGGCGGAGGAACTTGCTAAGCACGGCATCGTATGACACAAAGCCACAGCCCCCTGCTCCTCACCCTGCTCGGCCCTACGGCATGCGGCAAGACACGCCTGGCGTGCGACGTGGCGCGCAAGGCCGACGGCGAGGTAATCAGCGCGGACAGCAGGCAGGTGTACCGAGGCATGGACATCGGCACGGGGAAGGACCTGGACGACTACGGCACAGGGGGACAGGCCGTGCCCTACCACCTGATCGACATCCATCCGGCAGGCTACCACTACACGGTCTTTGAGTTTCAGCAGGACTTCCTCCGTGCCTACGACGACATCGTGCAGCGCGGACGCCAGCCCATACTCTGCGGCGGCAGCGGGCTGTACCTGGAGAGCGTGGTGCGCGGATACCGGCTGTCGCCCGTGCCCGAAAACCCCGAACTGCGCTGCACCCTGCGCGGGAAAACGTTGGAGGAACTGACGGAGATACTCGCGTCGTACAAAACGCTGCACAACACCACCGACGTGGACCTGCCGGCACGCGCCGTGCGGGCCATAGAGATTGCGGACTACAACGCACGCCACCCCCTACCCGACCGCCCCTTCCCCAAGATACCGAGTCTCGTGGTGGGCGTCAGCGTGCCACGCGAGGTGCGCCGCGAGCGTATCACGCGACGCCTCGAACAGCGCCTCAAAGAAGGTATGGTGGACGAAGTGCGCACCCTGCTCGACAGCGGACTGACGGAGGAGCAACTGACATACTACGGCCTGGAGTACAAGTACGTGACGCAACACGTGTGCGGACACACCTCCTACGAGGAGATGCGCAGTGCCTTAGAGATCGCCATCCACCAGTTCGCCAAACGCCAGATGACCTACTTCCGAGGCATGGAGCGGCGCGGCGTGGAGATACACTGGATTGACGGCATGCGCCCCGCCGAGGAGCAACGCGACGCGGTGCTGGAACTGTTGCAGAAAGAACAAAAACAAACTACCTTGTGACGATGACGCAGACAAAATGGGGCGTGATCTATTGCCCCAAGACGGCATCGCGCTGTGCGGCGCGACGCTGGCGTAAGATATACAAAACGCTCGTTGCCGAAGGCATCGCCTTCGATCACGCCGTGAGCGACGGACGTGGCGCAGTGGAGCGGCTGGCGGCGATGATGACACAGGCCGGATACCCCACCCTCATCGTGGTGGGCGGCGACGCGGCGCTCAACGAGGCACTCAACGGCATCTTCGCGGCCACCGCCGATGGGCAGACAAAACGCCCGGCACTGGGCATCATCCCCAATGGCTACGGCAACGACTTCGCCCGCTACTGGGGCTTCGAGGAAGGGAAATACCGCGAGGCGATACGCTCGCTGATGCTCCACCGACGGAGGAAGGTGGACGTGGGACGCGCCGTCATCACCACCGAGCAGGGAAGCACCACGCGCTATTTCCTGAACTGCGCCAACGTGGGGCTGGCGGCCACACTCATACAGTTGCGCAAAAAGACACGCACCTTCTTCGGTATGACCACACCGGCCTACCTGGCCTCGGCATTGGTCCTGCTCTTCAAGCGCCTGCGCTACAAGATGGCGTTCAGCCTGAACAGCGAGGACGTGCGGCACGACGAGATGACGGTGTGTGTGGGCTCCTGCACCGGCTACGGGCAGACGCCAAGCGCCGTGCCCTACAATGGTGCGCTCGACGTGACCGCCGTGAGCCACCCGCCGCTCCTCTCGCTCTTCAACGGCCTGTGGCTGCTCTTCACGGGACGCTTCCTCACGCACGAGAGTGTCAAGGTGTGGCGCACGCGGCAGGTGAGTTTCACCGACACTGGCGGTGCCACCGTGAGTCTTGATGGCAAAATCATACACGGCCACGTCAGCCGCATCGACATCGACATCCTCCCCGAAGAGACCGATTTTATTATACGTTAGCGCAGCCCCCTGGGAGCGCGGGCGTCTCGCCCGCGTTTAACATTGAACATTGAACATTGAACATTGACCGTTGAGCAATCGTCAGCCCGCCTATTGCAAACGCTGGGAGCGCGGGCGTCCCCGCCCGCAACGAAGCCCTGATGCGGGCGAGGACGCCCGCGCTCCCAGCCCTTGCAACAGGCGGGCTGACGATTTAC
>JAFSWM010000050.1 GCA_017444485.1 Bacteroidaceae bacterium
ATAAGGTTGTAAGGTTATGTGGTTATGAGGTTATGAGGTTATAATGTTATGAGTTTGTAAGGTTTTAAGGTTGTAAGGTCATGAGGTTGTAAGGTTATAAGGTTTTAAGGTTATGAGGTTTTAAGGTTATGAGGTTGTAAGATTATGAGGTTGTAAGGTTATGAGGTTTTAAGGTCATCGCGTAGCCCCTCATAACCTCAAAACCTCATACCCTCAAAACCTTAAAACTTATTATTTTCTATAGCGGATTTTTCGTTTAAAATCTTCGTCGAACAAGTCAAGAACACGCTTGACCATATCCTGCAGGCGAAGGCCGCCGTAGTATAAGAGGAAATGAAAATAGGTGCCACCATTCTTCTTAATGAAGTAGCGAAGTTCCTCTTTCTTCGCACTGAGCGGCGTGTTGGTAACCCCGCCAATACGAAATGCTTCGATGTCTGCATCTACGGTCTTGAAGGTTAATCCAGCCCGAGAGTAGCGTGTGAGCAGATCTAAGTCCATGACGAACTTCATACGGGTGTCGTAGGTTCCGTGTTCAGTATAGGCTCGATGCGTGACGAATGTGCCGCCGTGACATACATGAATGATCAGAGGCACTTTGGGAAAATGCAAAGACGGGTGTTCACGCACCCTCTGGCCAGTCTTGTCGTTCCAAAGGAGCATGTTACCTCGGTAAACATCGGTGTGCTCGTCGTAGGCCTGGGCTATTGCGTCGAGGGCGCCAGGCAGCATCACGTCGTCGGAATTAAGTATGCCAATAAGATCGCCGCTCGCGTTGGCAATCCCCTTGTTGAAGGCGTCGCTGATGCCCTTGTCGCTTTCGCTGACAAGAACAGAGATGTTATCCTTGAATTCCTCTATAATTTGAAGCGTCCCGTCCGTACTCCCGCCGTCAATAACAATCAAGTCCAATGCCGGATATGCTTGGCTAACTACGCTTTGCAAGGCTTCGCGTATAGTTCCAGCACTGTTGTAGCAAGCGGTGATTACGGATATTCTGGGTATGGCCATCGGATTTAACTTTCTTTCTTGCGGGTGTAAGGTTAGAATGTGTTGAAAAGCAGCGCTAAGCGGAACTTACGTGTTGTGGCTGGGCTCGACGTCGCCAAACGCTTGTCGTACATAAGCCGAAGGCGAGTGAGGAAACCATTCTTAGCACGCACAAAATCCTCTGTAAGGCGGCGGTTTTCGGCAGTCATGTCTTCGGAATACCCCTGCAGCAGTTCTTGTGCCGTTTTGAAGCGTGCCTGCTCTTTTGTGATGAGGCGATGGAAACTCCTTTTCCATTCAGTTACTTTATCTCCCTGGCCAATGACGTTGTGCCCGTGCTGGCGGTAGTAAATGTAACTATGCGGGTCGAATACCACACGTCCGCCAACGGCAAGGCACACACAATATATCCAAACATCGTGCATATAGAGATGACGGGGAGTGTACTTGACCACCTTGTCGCGAAGCGAGTTGTTTAGGACCATGGTGCAACCGCCCACAAATTGATAAACGAGCGACTCGCCGTAAGTGAGTAGGGGAGAAATGGGGATTTGTTCGGGCAACGGGCTGAGGAACTCATCAGTGAGGCACGTCTGGCCGAAATACATTGCGGGCACTCCGTGAAACTCCTTAATTTGTTCCACCGCCATCCTCAGCTTCTCGGGTTTCCACACGTCGTCTTGGTCGGCAAAGGCGTAGAAATCGGCGGGGGCTGCGTCGTGGAGCAGTTGCAAGAAACTGCGGGCTGGGCCGAGATTCTTGCCGCTGTACCACGTGAGCAGGCCCTGCGCGCTGTACTCATCAAGTATGGCACGAGTCTTGTCGGTGGAGCCGTCGTCGCGCACGGTCAGCACCACCTCCACATCCTCTTGGCGCAGGATTGATTCTATCTGTTGGTGCAGATATCGCTCACCATTGTAGGTGGACATCAGCACGTTTACGGTCATAGGCTTTATAGCGAGGGGCTAATGGTGTTTAGGAACGTGGCAGCACCACAACGAGGCGCAGGCCCACATAGTCGTAAAGACGTGCGTTGCCGCTGTAATTGCGGTAAGAGATGCGCGAGCCGTTGCGGGTGGTGGAGAACCCGCCACCGCGCATACAGAGGTTGCCGTCGCCACCGCCACGCGGGTTGGTCTGCGGGGCGGAGGTGTAGGTGGTGAAGCGGTCGGCGCACCACTCATAAACGTTGCCCGTCATGTCGTAGATGTCGAGTTCGTTGGGTGCTTTGGTTCCCACGGGATGTGTCGTGTTGTTTGCGTTGTCGCCATACCAGGCCACGCTATTCACGTTGTTGCTGCCCGAGAAGATGTAGCCGCGCGACTTGTTACCGCCGCGTGCGGCATATTCCCATTCGGCCTCTGTCGGCAGGCGGAACTTGCTGCCGTGCGGCAGTTTCAGTTCGGTGACACGCTTGTTGATACGCTTCAGGAAGATTTCGCAGTCGTCCCAACTGACGTTCTCCACAGGCAGATTGTTGCCTTCGAAACGCGATGGGTTGTTGTTCATCACCCATCTCCAAAGTTCTTGTGTCACTTCGGTCTTGCAGATGTAGAAAGTGCTGATGGTCACGCGGTGCAGGGGACGCTCGTCTTCGTCGCTCCCTTCGAGTTGGTTGTCGTGTGCACCCATCTGGAATGTACCGCCTTCCACTTTTGCGGCTTTGAACTCGGGAATGCCCGAGACGCCGCCTACTGTCAGTGCGCCGGTGGCGGATTCCACGGCGACCATAGGCCTTTCGCTTACACTGGTAGTGGCCAGCACGCCGAAGGCGAGCAATGCGATGAGAGGAATTCTGTTTTTCATAGGTATAAGGGTTTAAGGGATTTATCTGAAACTGTCGGTGAGGAGTTTCACTTCCACGGCGGGCGGTATGCGCTCGTACAATATATTATATACAGCGTCGAGGATGGGCATATTGACGTGGAAGCGTCGGTTGATGTCTTTCATGCAGCGCGTGCCGTAGTATCCCTCGGCAATCATCTCCATCTCTATCTGCGCACTCTTGACGCTGTATCCGCGCCCTATCATGGTGCCAAACACGCGGTTGCGCGAGAAGTTGCTATAGCCCGTGACGAGCAGATCGCCGAGGTAAACGCTGTCACAGATGTTCCGCTCGATGGGATAGACGGCGCGCAGGAAGCGTTGCATCTCTTGCGCGGCATTGCTCATCAGCACGCTCTGGAAGTTGTCGCCATATTTCAGTCCGCCGCAGATGCCGGCGGCGATGGCATACACGTTTTTCAGCACGCTGGCATACTCTATGCCGATGACGTCCTGCGAGGTCTTTGTCTTGATGGAGCCGCTGGCAATGATTGAGGCCAGTTGCTTGGCTTTGCCGAGGTCGCTGCAGGCTGCAGTGAGGTAGGTCAGGCGGTTCAGCGCCACCTCCTCTGCGTGGCTGGGACCTCCGATGACGGCCAGGTTCTCGTCAGGCACGTTGTACACCTGCCTGAAATACTCCGTACACACCAGGTTCTCATCGGGCACGATGCCCTTGATGGCGGTGACAACGAACTTGTCGGCCAGGCGCACCTTGAGTTTCTTCAGGTGGTTCTTCAGGTAGGGCGACGGCGTGACGAAGATGAGCGTGCGGCATTCGCGTGCCACCTCGTTGAGGTCTGTGGTGAAGGCGATGCGTGAGGTGTCGAACTGCAGGCTTGTGAGGTACGATGGGTTGTGCCCCTGTCGTAGGAAATCGTCGATGGCGTCCTGCCGGCGCATATACCAGTGTATGCTCTGTTGGGTTTCGAGCACAATCTTGGCTATGGCCGTGGCCCAACTCCCGCTGCCGATGACGGCGACGGGGGCGAGCGGGTTGGTGGCCGCGCTCTCGGGCGGTGTGAAGTAGGAAGCCATGCTCTGTTTGCTGATTTCTTATTGCCCTATAGCGTCCAGCCAACGGGCGATGTCGTCCACGGAGGGCTTTTGCAGGTCGAGTTTGTACTTCTTGAGCACTTCGCCGATCTGCTGCTGTATTTTCTGAGGGTTGTTGCCCGCCAGGTCGCGCACGAGGTAGTAGCCCACCTTTTGCAGCACGGGCACAAGTTCTTCTGGCACGCCAACGGCAGTGTATTTGTCCGTCGTGTCGCGCGGCGCTTTCTTCTCGGGGCGCATCTGTGGGAAGAAGAGCACTTCCTGAATGAAGAACTGCCCTGTCATGAGCATCACGAGGCGGTCAATGCCAATGCCGATACCGCTCATGGGGGGCATGCCGTATTGCATGGCGCGCAGGAAGTCGCTGTCGATGAACATGGCTTCGTCGTCACCCTTTTCCGAGAGGCGCAGTTGCTCTTGGAAACGCTCCTCCTGGTCTATCGGGTCGTTCAACTCGGAGTAGGCGTTGGCCAGTTCCTTGCCGTTCACCATCAGTTCGAAGCGCTCGGTGAGGCCAGGCTTGCTGCGGTGCTTCTTGGTGAGGGGCGACATCTCCACAGGATAGTCGGTGATGAACGTGGGCTGAATGAATTTGCCCTCGCAGTGCTCGCCGAAGATCTCGTCTATCATCTTGCCTTTGCCGTAGGTCTCGTCCACTTCTTCAAGCCCCAGTTCCTTACAAATCTGTCGGATTTCGTCCTCGCTCTTCCCGTAGAGGTCGTATCCGGTCTGCTCCTTGATGGCTTCGAGTATGGGCAGGCGGCGATAGGGGGCCTTGAACGAGATGAGGTGCTCGCCCACCTGCACTTCCGTCGTGCCATTTGTTTCGATGCAGATGCGTTCCAGCAGTTGCTCGGTCATCTCCATCATCCAGCGATAGTCCTTATAGGCCACATAGAGTTCCATGCAGGTGAACTCGGGGTTGTGTGTGCGGTCCATTCCCTCGTTGCGGAAGTTCTTTCCTATCTCATACACGCCGTCAAACCCGCCCACGATGAGGCGTTTGAGGTAGAGTTCGGTGGCGATGCGCAGGTAGAGGTCCACACCGAGGCTGTTGTGATGGGTGATGAACGGGCGGGCCGATGCGCCGCCAGGTATGGGCTGCAGGATAGGCGTCTCCACTTCCATGTATCCGCGTTCGTCGAAGAAGCGACGCATGGCGCGAATCACCAAGAAGCGTTTGCGGAACGTCTCTTTCACCTGCGGGTTTACGATGAGGTCCACATAGCGTTGGCGATAGCGCAGTTCGGGGTCGTCGAAACTGTCGTAGGTCTGTCCGTCTTTCTCTTTGACCACGGGCAGTGGCTTGATGCTCTTGGCCAATAGCGTCAGTTCTTGCACGTGGACGGAGATCTCGCCCGTCTGTGTGCGGAACACGAAGCCTTTCACGCCGATGTAGTCGCCCAGGTCGAGGAGTTTCTTGAAGACGGTGTTGTAGAGCGTCTTGTCCTCCTCGGGGCAGATGTCGTCGCGGGTGATATAGAGTTGCACGCGTCCGCTGGAGTCGAGCAGTTCGGCGAAACTGGCTTTTCCCATCACGCGGCGGCTCATCATGCGTCCTGCCAGGCACACTTGCCGAGGTTCGTCAGCGTCGTTGAAGGCTGCCACCACTTCGGCGGCAAGGGCATCGACGGGATAGAGTTCGGCGGGGTAGGGGTTGATGCCTGCCTCGCGCAGCGCGCTGAGGGAGTTGCGTCGGTTTATCTCTTGTTCGGAGAGTTCGAGGATGTTCATGGGTGGGTTTATGGGTGATTTATTTGTCTTTGCGTCCGAATACAGAGAAATGGACGTAGCGTTTAGGATGTGCTTTGAGGTCTTGCACCAGGCTGTCGGCGCTTGCTGCCGTGGAGGCAAGGTTTGCCGCCGTGTTGTTGAGGTTGTCGTAGAGTTGGCGGTCGTTGAGCATCAGCCCCAGGGTGTTGTCTGTGCTGCTCAGGCTGGTGTTGAGGGTGTTCAGCGTGGTGTTGAGCCCTTGTGAGGCTTCGTTGAGTTGGTTGCTGAGCGTCTCGAAGCCCACGATGAGTTGCCGCGCTTCGCCCAGTGTGCCGTTGATTTGGCTCATGGTGGCCTGCACGTCGAGGGCATTGGCCTCCTGTCCGAGGGCTGCGGAGAGCGTCTGCACGTTCTGCCCCGTCTGTCGCAACGAGGCGAGCAGCGGCGGCAGGTCACGCCCCACGGCCTCGTTCAGCCCGATGACCAACTGGTTGAGGTTGGCCGAGGCGTCAGCGGCGTTGTGGAGCGTCTGGGCCAGGGCAGGCGATGCGGTCAGCGTATTGACGTTGTGGAGGATGGAGTCAATCTTGGGCAGCATCCCCACCACGGCGGGGAGCATCTCTTCCACCTTGGCCATCGTGCCGAGGTGCATCCCGCCTAGGATGGTGTCTCCGCGGGCTATGAGGTCGGCGGGGTTGGGACCCAGCACCAGGCTCATCGTCACGCCACCCATCAGGCCCGTTTCGAGTTCGGCCCGTGTGCCACGTGGAATGTTCATGTTCTTGTCCAGTTCTACGGCCACCACCACCTTGTCCGTGCGCGAATAGTCGTATACGATGTCGCGCACGATGCCCACGGGGTAGCCGTTGGCATATACGGCGTTGGAGACGGCAAGCCCTGCGATGTCGGTGAACTGCACGTAGTACGTGTTGCTCGACTTGAAGACATTGACACCCTTAAGGAAGTTTATGGTGAAGAAAAGCAACGCGGCGGCAACGATGGCCGTGAGCGCAATTTTTACTTCTTTGCTGACGGGTTTCATGGGCGAGGTTATGGTGTTTCTATCAGTCGTTCGTTTCTTGTTGTCCGGCCTTCAGGAGTGGCGCGGGGCGCGGGGTTGAAACAAGGTCCGTGTTAAATTAAAGTCACACCATGTGACTTTAAAGTCACACGGATGTAGTTTTTCGCGCAACGCACCTTGTTCTTTCGTTTTGTGGCCGTGCCGTTCCGCATGTCGTTCGCAGCCTATTGTTTCAAGGCTTCCTGTGCCTCTTGCACCGAGACGCGCTTGCCGTCAATGAATGCCACGATGAAGGCACCAGGGAACTTGTCGGCCAGGGAGTCTTTGTGCTTGCGCGCAGCGGCGGCGGTGTCGAATTCCCCCGTGGTGTATTTGAACATGCCGCCTTCTTGGTAGCAGTACACGGTGGCCACCCCTTTCAGCCTTGCATCGCCCGAGGATATCTCGCGGCTACTTGATAGGATTTGCACCCTGAAGCACACCTTGTGGCGTGCTGCCTGTTGGCGGTTGTTTTGTCGAGGCTGCTGCGGTGTCTGACGTTGTTGCTGTTGGCTTCGTGCGGGTGCCTGTTGCTGCTGTCGGGGCGGCTGCTGGGTTTGTGCAGGAGCCTGTTGTTGCTGTCGGGGTTGCTGCGTGGTTTGTGCCGGCGGTGTTTGCGGCGGTGTGTTTTGCTGTGCCGTCGGATTAGGCCTGGGCCGTGGCGACGGCGCAGCGTTGAGGTCTATGTGTTTACGTTGCTGATGGTCGAGTGCGTTACGGTAGTCGATGAAGCCGTTGTAGAGGCAGTTGGCGAGCGTTTGCACTCCACCTTTCGAGGTGAGGTATTCCTCCTCGTCGGGAGTGCTGACAAATCCCAGTTCTGTGAGTACGGCAGGCATCGCCGTGCGGCGTAGCACGAGCCACACGCCTTCTTTCACGCCCTTATCAACTCGTCCGGCCTTGGCGTACCATCGCTGTATGCACTGCGCCAGGAGCGCACCTTGTTCCAGTCCCTCGGCATGGAGCAGGTCGAAGGCTATGGCGCTTTCGGCACTGCCGCTGTTGTACGCTTCTTGTTTGGCCTTTCCGCCTTTTATGGCGGTGACGCGCCCCAGGGAGGTCACCACGCTGTAGTTTGTACCCAGGCTGTTCTTTCCCAGTGCGTAGGTCTCCGAGCCGTAGGCCCAGCGTCCGTCGGGCACGCTGTTGGTGTGGATGCTGATGAAGAGGTCGGCATGGGCAGCATTGGCAATGTCGGCGCGCCCCTGCAGGGTGATGAACACGTCGGTGGTGCGGGTATAGACCACCTTCACGTCTCTGCATTTCTGTTCCACCAATTTGCCGAAGGCGAGGGCCACAGAGAGGTTGATATCCTTTTCTTTGGCTTTCTGGCCCACTGCCCCTGCGTCGTGGCCGCCGTGTCCGGGGTCGATGCACAGCACGAATGTTTTTCCCTTGGCTGCGGCGGTCAGGGTGGCCACCAACAGCGCGATGACGAGCAAGATTCGCTTCATTCTGCCTGCAAAAGTAACATATTCCACCAATTCCTTACGTGTTTCTGCCGAAAAGTGCCGTTTTGTGCGGGCTGCGGTGCGCTCACTCAAAGAGTCTGTCAGCACGGCTTTCGGCATCCTCGCTGTGGCGGGCGTCTCGGCGTGGTGTGGAGGGCTTGTCGTCCTTGTCGGGTTGCCCGCTGTGGCTCTGAGGAGGTGTGTAGGCACTTCGGGCTGCGCTGTCGGGCGTGTTGTCCTCGTATTCATCGCCATAGAACTCGTCGTCAGAGAGCGAGTCGCGGCGGTAGCGGTCGTCGCCACCATAGAGCGTGCTGTCGCTCAGCACTCGTGGCAGCCGGCCACCCTGCCAGACAAATCGCTGCTCATAGCGTGTGCGCAACCTGCCGTCGCCCAGCACGCGCCTGATGAATTCGCCGAAGACGGGTAGCGCAAGGCGGCTTCCCTGACCCATCGCGCCGGTGCGGAAGTGGATGCTGCGGAACTCGCCGCCCACCCAGCACGCTCCCACCAGTTGGGGCGTCACGCCCACGAACCAGGCGTCGCTGTGGTTGTTGGTGGTGCCCGTCTTCCCGCCGTAGTCCATGCGGTCGCCGTGGCCGCCGATATATTGCGCGAGGCGCGTGCTGGTGCCGCCGGGCTCGTGTGCGCCGGCCATGAGCAGGCGGCGCATGTTGTCGGCGGCGGCTTCGGGTAGCACACGGGTGAGTTTGGCCTGCGCCTCGTAGATGACTTCGCCCTCAGCGTTGAGGATGCGCGTCACAAACATCGGCTCCACGCGACTCCCACCGTTGGCCACGCAGCAGTAGCCCGCCGCCATTTCAAGCAGGTTCACGTCGCTCGCACCCAGGGAGAGGGCGGGCGTGGCTTGCAGTTCGCTCTTGATGCCCATGTCGTGGGCCGTCTGCACCACGTTGCTGATGCCGCACTGCATGGCCAGTTTCACCGCCACGGTGTTCACGCTGCGGGCGAAGGCGGTGTGCAGGGGCAGCAACTGGTTGGAGAACTTACCGCTGGCGTTGTGCGGCTCCCATTTGCGCCCGCCGCCGAGGGGCACGCTGACAGGGGAGTCGGCCACGCGGTCGTTGGGCAGACGCCCTTGCTTCATCGCGGTGGTGTAAACGAAGAGTTTGAAGGTGGAGCCAGGCTGCCGTTGCGCCGTCACCTTGTCGTAGTTCCACGTCTTGTAGTCCACGTCGCCCACCCATGCCTTGATCTGTCCCGTTTCGGGCTCCATCGCCACAAAACCACAATGCAAGAACTTGAGCATGTAGCGCAGCGAGTCCATGGTGGACATCATGACCTCGCGGGGCTTCCCGCTGTAGTCGAAGAGTCGCACCGAGTGGGGACGGTTCAGGTGTTTCCTCACGCTGTCGGGGCTGTCGGGGAAACGTGCTGCGAGTTGTCGGTAGGCATCGGTGTTCTTCACCTGTTTCTCAAGGAATCCTGGTATCGTCCGTCCCCTGTCGTCGCGCCATGGGTCGCCGGCACCGCGCCAGTGGTCGTCGAAACTGGCCTGTACGCCCCGCATGTGACTCCACACGGCTTGTTCAGCATAGCGCTGCATGCGGGAGTCGAGCGTGGTGTAGATCTTCAGGCCGTCGGTGTAGGGATCGACATCAGGTACGTTGCGCGTAATAAAGTCGGCCACGGCCTTGCGGAAGTATTGTGCCTGCCCCTCCACGGCGTTCTCGCGGCTCACGTTGAGTTTGATGGGCAGCACCGACAGCGCGGCGGCCTCGTCCTCAGAGAGCGTGCCTTGTTCGGCCATGCACTGCAGCACCACGTTGCGGCGTTGTGCGCTGGCCTCGGGATGATTGAGCGGGGAGTAGGTGCTGGTGGCCTTGAGCAATCCCACCAGTACGGCGGCCTCCTCGGTGTGGAGCCCGGCGGGCGTGGTGTTGAAGAAGGTGCGTGCCGCGGTCTTGATGCCAAAGGCGTTGTGCCCGAAGTCCACTGTGTTGGCGTACATGGTGAGGATCTCCTCCTTGGTGTAGAACATCTCCAGCCCCACGGCCAGTATCATCTCCTTGCTCTTCATCACGAGCAGGCGCACGCCAGGGATATATCCGAGCAGGCCGGTGGAGTATTGTGAGCGAGTGCGAAACATGTTCTTCACCAACTGTTGCGTCAGTGTGGAAGCGCCGCGTGCTCTGCCGTTGATGGCGTCTTTCACCGCCCCGCCGATGCCGAGCGGGTCAATGCCGTAGTGTTTGTAAAAGCGCACGTCCTCGGTGGCGATGAGTGCGTCAAAAAAGACGGGCGCGATGCTGTCGTAGGGCACGATGCTTCGATTTTCGCTGAACATCTTTCCGAGCAGTTGGCCGTCGGCAGAATAGATCTCCGAGGCTTCGGGCGTGCGCGGGTGCATGATGTCGTCCAGCGTGGGCGATTTGCCGAAGAGCCACAGGAAGTTGTACATCACCGCGGCGGAGTAGAGGCCTACGAAAAGCACGACGGATATCACCGCGAGCCACAGTTTGCGCAGCAGGGTGGAGTTGCGGTACAAGCCGATGTACCAACGTAAGAATCGAGCAATGAGCAGGAAGGGCCAGGTGAGGAGTTTCATGAGCAGGGTGGGTGTAAGACCGTCGTGAGTGGCGGCATGACGTGAGGCTACGGAGTTTGTGTCAGTTGTTGTGCGGCATAGTCGAGCACGGCTTGCCGATCGGCGGGACTGAACCAACGTATGGACTCATCGCGTCCGAACCAGGTGAGTTGTTTCTTGGCATAGACGCGGGTGTTGCGGGCTGTCTTTTCGATCACTTGTTCGAGCGACCATTCGCCATCAATATAGCGGAAAGCCTCCTTGTAGCCCACGGTGTTGAGCGCGTTGCAGTGACGAAAAGGGGCGAGGCGCCGGGCTTCGTCGATGAGCCCGTGGCGCACCATCGCCTCCGTGCGGCACCCGATGCGCTGGAAGAGCGTCTCGCGCGGGAGGTTAAGCCCAATCTTGACGATGCGGAAGGGACGTTCGGCCTTGTGGCCGGTACGGAATGTGGAGTAGGGACGTCCGGCAGTGAGGCACACCTCCAGGGCATGGACTACGCGGCGCGTGTTGCGGAGGTCGCAGGTGGCATAGTAGTCGGGGTCGAGGCGTTGTAGGTCTTTGATCAGCGAATCAAGGCCCTCATCTTGCAGCCGTTGGCGCAAGGCGATGCGTACATGGTCGTCAATGGTAGGGATGTTGTCGATGCCTCGACACACTGCGTCGATATAGAGCATAGAGCCGCCGCAGAGTATCACCGCGTGGTGTTTCTTGAAAAGCGTTGCGAGCCTGTCGGTGGCCTCCTCCTCATAGCGCGCCGCACTGTAGTAGCGATCGGGAGCGAGCACGCCGATGAAATGGTGCTCCACTATGACGCGTTGCGCTTCGGTTGGCGCAGCGGTGCCTATCTCCATGCCCCGAAATATCTGTCTGGAGTCCGCGCTGACGACCGGTGCGCCAAAATGGGCCGCGAGGTCCAGACTCAGGGCCGTTTTCCCCACTGCAGTGGGGCCGAGCAAGACGATAAGCGTGGGCGTGGATTTCATGCGGAGGAATTGGGTGCTTGAAGGAAACGATGTGGCTGTGACGGCAAAGTTACCATTTGCTCTTTCCAGGCGTGCGGTATTCGCGCCGCCGAAGGAAGTTCACACCGGTATAGATATTGAAATAGGTTAGGGCGTTGGTCACGCCGAATTTCCCGCTGCGGTAGTTGTAGAGGTAGTTCACCACGCTCGCGCCGACGAAGAAGCGGGAATTGTTCCACACCACGGCTGCTCGGTTCACGAAGTCGATGTTCAGATTTTTGACGTTGGTCCATACGCGCTGGCGGTCGAACTCAAAGCGTTCCCCTCGCTGCTGGCGGTATCCGAGCGAGGGCATCACACTGGCCGACACGAGGAGGTTACGGGCTGGCACCCAGTTGTAGGCATAGCCAAAACTGACGCTGTAGTTGCGATGGTCGTAGGCAGCACCCTTGAAGCCCTCGTAGAGGCGGTTGTCGGCGGTGAGCATCTCGGGCAGCGCGTTGTAGTCGAAATCGCAGCGCGACTGGTCGTAACGAAAGCCGAGCAGGAAGGAGCCAGAACTGCGGAGTTGGCGCGTGCTCTGACTATAGGCGGCGGGGTAGGAGAAGTGGCGTGCGTTGAACACGTAGTAGATGTTCAGACTCAGGTTGTAGGTGTCAAGCCCACCGAAGGAGGAACCTTCAATGAGGTCCTTCTCGATGTCCCTGAAACCACTCACGGAGGTGATGCTGAAGTTGCCAGTGTTCTTCACATAGATGAAGTCCACACCTAAGCGCGCGCTATAGAGGGATATGTTGAACTGTGTGGATTTTCCCGCCTCCTTCGGTCGGGCCACGTCGAAAGTGTAGCCGAGGAAGAGCCAGCGCCACCCGAAATAAGGACCGATGCGAAAGGTAGTGGCGGGTGACAGACTGATACGCTGCACTTGGTCGTCTTCGTTGATGGCGCGCAGGTTGTAGGACTGATAGAAATTCGTATTCTGCAACATGAAGGCATAGTCATAGAAGTTCGGCTCGATGTAGTTGCTGTCCGTATTGTCGAAGGTGTCGATGAGCCGAGCGAAGAAGCCGCGCTTGCTATCGGTAGTGGCAACGGTGTCGGCGCTGGTGGCTTGTGGCTGTTGTGGGTCTTCGATGGGCGTGTGTGCCAGCGTGCTGTCTGCCACTTCGTGGGCTGTCTGCGCGACACCTGGGAGCCATGCGAAAGAGAAGAACAATATGCCTGCCAACAGCCTGCGCATCAGAGTTTCCCGAGTATGCGGTCCATCACCCAGTTGGCAGAGGTGGCGCTGACACTGTCGCAGGTGCAGATGGCGCGCCCTTGCAGGTGGCGCACCACTTGCTCAATGAGCGGCAGTTGTACGTACTGCGGGTTTTCGGGTTTGAATTCCTGCCGCCCGTCGCTGTTCTGGAGCACGATGGGGTGGTAGTTGAACACACTGAATCGCAGGCTACCGTTCTCGCCGGTGAGTTGCACACAGTCTTCCTTGGCGCTCTCGTGACCTACGAAGCACCAGGTGCCGCTTCCGGGCAGTCCCGTGGCGAAGCGGAAACATCCAGCCACGGTGTCCTCACTCTCGTACAGCCCGCGGCGGTTGGCCGTGAAGCCCTCGGCCTCGGTGATGGGGCCGAGCATCTGTTGCAAGAGGTCTATCTGGTGGGGCGCGAGGTCGTAGAAGTAGCCGCCACCAGCAATGTCGGGGATGACGCGCCACGGCAGGTTGGTGCTGTTGTAGTCAAGGTCGCGCGGCGGCACGCTGAAGCGTATCTGCACGCCCATGACGCGCCCTATGGCTCCACCCTCGAGCAGGTCCTTCACCTTGCCGAAGTAGGGGAGCGCGCGGCGGTAGTAGGCCACAAAACACGGCACGTCGGACTTCTCCGCGATGCGGTTCACACGGCAGCAGTCTTCGTAACTCGCAGCGAGGGGCTTTTCCACATAGACCGGCTTCCCACTCTTCATGGCCATGATGGCGTAGGTGGCGTGCGTGCTGGGTGGCGTAGCGATATAGACGGCGTTCACATCAGCGTCGTCAATGAGCAGTTGGGCATCGTCGTAGTGGCGCGGAATGCCGTGGCGTTCGGCATAGGAGCGCGCCTTTTCCTTGTTGCGGCTCATCACGGCCACGATGCGCGAACCCTCAATGAGGTTGAAGGCGGGGCCGCTCTTGCGCTCCGTCACTTCGCCGCAGCCGATGAAGCCCCAGCGTACTTCGGGGAGGATTTGCATGGTTCTTCGGTTTTAGGAGATTGGCTCTGCCAAATGGTCGTCAGAGCATGTGCACCCTTGTTCCAGCGTCTCGCAGATGCCCTGCTCGCGGTGTTCCAGCAGGACACGCACACCGTAGCGTGTGTGGAGGTGGTGGGCGGTGCGGTCGGCACAATAGACGCTGCGGTGCTGACCGCCCGTGCAGCCGAAACAGATCATCAGGTGCCCGAAGCCACGACGCAGGAATACCTCGCAGTGGTGCTCCACAAGGGGAAGGACATGGGCGAGGAAAGCCTCGATCTCCCCGTCATCGAGCAGGAATTGTTTTACAGCCTCGTCGCGACCGGTGAGGCGCTTGTACTGCTCGTAGCGTCCAGGATTGTGCGTGCTACGGCAGTCAAAGACGTAGCCGCCACCGTTGCCGCTGGGGTCGGCGGGAAAGCCGCGCTTATAACTGAAACTCATCACGCGGATGGTGAGCATGGTGTCAGGGTTTTCCATAGTTTGTGTCGGCATCGCAAAGGCGGTGCAATGTCTTTTCAAGGTAGGGATAGGGGCGGCACACCCTTTGGCGCAACAGTTTGCGAAGGTTGTCCAGTGCGGGAGGGATGCTCTGGAGGAAATACGTCTTACGCTCCACAATGCCACGCAGACCATATGCGCCGAGCACCTGCAGTGTGCGCAGGAGCACAAAGCCTTGGAGCCGCTGCGTGAACTCCTCGCGGTTCACCTCGGTGAGCATGGCGAGTTCGTCAAGATAGGCGGCGAGGAGACGTTCCCTCAGCGCTTCGGGATAGTGCGCCGAAGCCTGCCACAGGAACGACGCCACATCGTATTGCAACGGGCCGAGCCGTCCGCCTTGGAAGTCGATGAAGCGTGGCACACCTTCGGGAGAGAGCATCACGTTGCGGGCTTGGAAGTCGCGGTAGAGGAAGGTCTGGCATGGCTTGCCGCAGAGGTCGGAGGCCAGGCGAAGCATGTCGTCCTCCAGCAGGATCTCGTCAAGGGGGATGTCCTGAGCGCGCAGGAACATATATTTAAAGTAGTTGAGGTCGAACATCGCGGCGCGCGTATCCATGCGACGCGGGGAGAGCAGGCTACTTTCATCAATGTCGCGCGCGCCTTCCACTTGGACGTGAGCCAGCCCACGCAGGGTGTGTTCTATCAGTGCTGCGTCAGCCGCATCGTATTCGTAACCCCTTGCACGGGCTGGAGCAAGCGCGTCGTAGAGGGAGTGTCCGCCGAAGTCTTCCTGCAGATAGCGCATGGCATCGGCGCTCACAGCGAAGATTTCGGGCATGGGCAACTTGTGCTTGCGAAAATGACGCGACAAGTAGATGAACGCGCGGTTTTCTTCAGCCGAAGTGCCGCATACGCCCACAGCAGAAAGCCCCCCGCCGTTAAGCCTGTAGTACTTGCGGTTGCTGCCTGCGCCAGCCATCGGCTCCATCACATCGGGCGAAGTGCCAAAACGAGTATTGAAAAGTTCGGAGAGTGTTTCCATTTGCGGATAATATGTGCAAAAGTACCCTTTTCCCGCCGATATCAGGCGCGTTGGCCTAAGAAAGGGGACGCTTACGGCGGGCAAGTGGCCGTTTTTGCGTAGTTTTGCGCGAAAATTCAAAAGAAAACGTTTTCAGACGATGGAACTTCAGACAAAATACAACCCCGCAGAGGTTGAAACGAAGTGGTATGAATACTGGGAGCGCAACGGATTGTTTGCTTCCAAACCCGACGGGCGCGAGCCTTATACCGTGGTCATCCCGCCGCCCAATGTGACGGGCATACTCCACATGGGCCACATGCTCAACGAAACCATTCAAGACATTCTGGTGCGGCGCGCACGCATGGAGGGCAAGAACGCTTGCTGGGTGCCCGGCACCGACCACGCCAGTATTGCTACCGAGGCCAAGGTGGTGAACCGACTCGCCGAACGAGGTATCAAGAAGACCGACCTTACCCGCGAGGAGTTCTTGAAGCATGCCTGGGACTGGACCGAGGAGCACGGCGGCATCATCCTCAAACAACTGCGCCGCGTAGGAGCCTCGTGCGACTGGAGCCGCACGGCTTTTACCATGGACGATGAACGTAGCCGCAGCGTCATCAAGGTGTTTGTGGACCTCTATCGCAAAGGACTGATTTATCGCGGCGTGCGCATGGTGAACTGGGACCCCAAGGCAAAGACCGCACTCAGCGACGAGGAGGTGATCTATATGGAGGAACACTCCAAACTCTATTACCTGCGCTATATGGTGGAAGGTGACGCCGAAGGGCGCTATGCTGTGGTGGCCACCACACGCCCCGAGACCATCATGGGCGACACCGCGATGTGCATCAACCCCAACGATCCGAAAAACCAATGGCTCAAAGGCAAGCGCGTCATCGTGCCACTCGTGGGGCGTGCCGTACCCGTCATTGAGGACGAGTATGTGGACATGGAGTTCGGCACGGGCTGCCTGAAGGTCACCCCCGCCCACGATGTGAACGACTATATGCTCGGCGAAAAACACAACCTGCAGAGCATAGACATCTTCAACGACGACGGCACACTCTCTGAAGCCGCTGGGCTCTATGTGGGAAAGGATCGCTTCGACGTGCGCCGCGAAATCGAGAAAGACCTCACCGAGGCGGGGCTTATGGAAAAGGTGGAGGACTATACCAACAAGGTGGGTTGCAGCGAGCGCACCAATGTGCCCATTGAGCCGAAACTCTCCATGCAGTGGTTCCTCAAGATGCAACACTTTGCCGACCTCGCTCTGCCTCCTGTGATGAACGATGAGATCCGCTTCCACCCCGCAAAGTACAAGAATACCTATCGCCACTGGCTGGAGAATATCAAGGACTGGTGTATTTCGCGCCAACTGTGGTGGGGACATCGCATTCCCGCATGGTATCTGCCACAAGGCGGATTCGTGGTGGCGGAAAACGAGGCGGAGGCTCTCCAACTCGCACGAGAAAAGTGCGGAAGCGACTTGCAACTCTCCGACCTGCGGCAGGACGAGGACGCCCTCGACACCTGGTTCAGTTCGTGGCTCTGGCCTGTGAGCCTCTTCAAAGGTATTAAACAACCTGGCAACGAGGAGATCAAATACTATTACCCCACCAGCGACCTTGTCACAGGCCCTGATATCATCTTCTTCTGGGTGGCACGCATGATCATGGCTGGATACGAATACATGGGTGACAAACCATTCCGCAACGTGTATTTCACCGGTATTGTGCGCGACAAACTGGGCCGCAAGATGAGCAAACAACTCGGAAACTCTCCCGACCCGCTGGAACTCATCGACCGTTTCGGCGCCGACGGGGTGCGCATGGGCATGATGCTCTGCGCTCCGGCGGGCAACGACATCCTCTTCGACGAAGCCCTCTGCGAGCAGGGACGTAACTTCTGCAACAAGGTGTGGAACTGCTTCCGCCTCGTTCAGGGCTGGCAAGTGGATGAGAGCGAACAACCTGCTGGTAACGCACAGGCCGTGCGGTGGTTCCAGGCCCGTCTGCGACAGGTGGCTGCCGAGGTGGCCGACCACTACAGCAAATACCGCATCAGCGATGCCCTCATGGCGGTGTACAAACTCTTTTGGGACGAATTCTCTTCCTGGTATCTCGAAATGGTGAAGCCCGCCTACGGGCAGCCCATCGACAGCGCCACATACAGCGCCACACTCGCCGCCTTCGACGATCTGCTCCATCTGCTCCATCCCTTTATGCCATTCATCACCGAGGAACTCTGGCAACACCTCGCCGATCGCGCTGGGGGCGAGAGCATCATGGTGAGCCCCCAGTGCATCGCTGCGCCGGCAGACGGCGACGCCGCACTTATCACAGCCATGGAACTGGTGAAGCAAGCGGTTAGTGGCGTGCGTAGCGTGCGTGCAGCCAAAAATATCTCGCTGCGTGAGCCGCTCGTGCTTGAAGCCGTGGCAAGCAATCCCCTTGCGGACTACACCGAACTACTGAAGAAAATGGCCGGCCTTGCCAACGTGACGCTCGTCAGCGCAAAGGGCGAAGGCACATCCGCCTTCCTCGTGGGGACCACCGAGTACGCCGTAGAGATCGGCGCACTCATCGATACCGACACCGAGATTGCCAAGGCCGAGGCCGAACTGAAACACCTCGAAGGCTTCCTCGCCGGTGTGGAGAAGAAACTCGCCAACGAACGCTTCGTGCAGAACGCCCCCGAGCAGGTCGTGGCTCTTGAGCGTAAGAAACAAGCCGACGCCATTGCCAAAATCGCCCTCTTGCGACAGACACTTGCCGAACTGAGAAAGTAAATCGGCTTAAGGTTCAAATATGCTCCTAAAAAGGGCCTTAATTGGTAGTGGTTGTCAATTAAAGCTCTTTTATGCTCCTAACATCATTGTCGAGCCCTGTGTTTATCGGGGCTGTACAGGCGTAATAAGTTGGCTAAAAGCAGCTCTCTTCTGTTGAGAGAAAGCCCTCTGTGGTTTCTGAGTTTTGTCTTGATGACGGAGTTGAGAGATTCCATGGCATTGTTTGTATTCGGGACAGATCCGTCAGGGAAGTCTTGATAGGTAAAAAGCATTCCCAGATGCGTCTTGAGACTGTAATATGCG
>JAFSWM010000051.1 GCA_017444485.1 Bacteroidaceae bacterium
ACCTCATAACCTTATAACCTTATTAGGTACACCCACGGCCATGCTACTGCTTCGCTCTCGCTTTCTCCCCTTGAGGCCATACGGCGCGATGGCTCTTGGCCCCGTGTTGCTGCTCCGGCGCGGCACACGTCTCACACACACCTTGCTCCGCCACGAGAGCATCCATTGGCGGCAATGCCGTGAGATGCTCGTTGTGCCGTTCTACGTGTGGTATGTGGCTGAATGGTTGGTGTGGCTCGCCACAGAGGTGTGGCATGAGGCTTGCTCGAGACGTAGCGACAAGTGCGCTCCGTCAGCATCCAACGCAAAACTACGCCCCAATGCCGCACAGCGTGCCTACCGCCGCATATCGTTTGAGCGCGAGGCCTACGCCCGACAGTCAGATCCCACCTACCTCTCACACCGTCCTTTTTGGGCTTTCCTGCGCCATTTGCGCTGAAAGCACCAGGCGTGCCTCAGGACCCATATTAAACAACAAGTCGGCGATGCTCAGGTCTGGCACGAACTCGCCCTGAGGGGCGTGGACCTGCCAGTAAGGCACGGCGGAAGGGGAGCGCAGCGGTGACGTCCGGCAGTCGTCATCCGCATTTGTAGCAACGACGTACTCGTTGCTAATTTTTTTGTGCCTGCTCAGACCGAACAAGGCGCAGACCGCATTTTCTACCTCGGCGTTCCAATCGCAGAGGAACGCATAGTGTCGCTCAAAGATTGGGGCGAGCGTGTCGGCAAAATAGAGGAAGTAGGGCGTGTTATCGTAGGCCGTACGCAAGGCGTGCCAATGGCGGCGTTGCCAAGCGGGGTCGTGGCTGCTGATGCGGATGTCGCGCATCGGGGTGTGCGAGGTGCCGCCCCCGTGCTCAATGGGGATGATGAGGGTTTCCACCCCGCGTGCTCCGAGGATGCGGCAACGGTTGCGGCAGGTCTGCTTGACGTAGTGCTCGCCACGGTCTTCTATGACAGACTCGCCCCCGCAGAGTTTGGTGTAATACTGCACGGGGGCGAGGTAAGCGGAGGGGAGGATGGTCATGGGATGTTCTTCACCAGTTGGAACATGCGGCTCCAGCGCACCTTGCCCTCGGTCAAGCCGTAGTCTCTGTCGAGCGAGAGCCAGATGAAGAGCGGCTTGCCCACCACGTGGTCCTCGGGCACGAAGCCCCAGAAGCGGGAGTCGGCACTGTTGTCGCGGTTGTCGCCCTGCATCCAGTAGTAGTCCATCTTGAAGGTGTATTCGCGCGTCTCCTTCCCGTTGATATAAATCTTGCCGCCTTTCACCTCAAGGGTGTTGCCCTCATAGACGCGGATGGGACGCTCGTAGAACGGCAGGTTGTCGAGCGTGAGCGCCAGTTTCGCCCCTTTCTTGGGTATCCACAGCGGGCCATAGTCGCTGGTGGTCCAGCCAGTGAATTTGTTTTGCGGATAGAGCCACTGTGCCAAGGGGTCGGCGGGCTTGATGGAACGCACCAGGCCTGGACGTGCCAGCAGCCGGCGCTTCACATCGTCGGAGAGCGGTGTATAGGTGATGAGCTCGGCAGGCGGCTGGGAAACGACGGTGAGATCTTCGGTGGTGATGCCGTATTCTTTTTTAAGGTCATCGTCGGGCCATACGAGCCACTCCACGAAATAGCCGTTCTGCACGAAATGGCCGTTGGGGTTGAGTTTGCCGCCCAGATAGACCTTGCCACCTTTGATCTGCAGCATGTCGCCGGGCATGCCCACGAGCCGTTTCACGTAGTTCTCGCGGCGGTCGGTGGGACGGCTCACTATCTCGCCAAACTGTTCGGGATTGGCGGCGATGAAGGCGCGTCCGGCTTGATAGATGCGGCTGTAGATACGCTGGGCTTCCTCGTAGGGCGTGGACTTATTCACCTGTGCTCCGAGGTGGGTCTCCCTGTCGCCCATCTCGTAGCAGAGGCGATAGAAATCCTTGTCTTGCGCCCCGAGCGCCACGGTGTCGCCGCTGGGATAGTTGAAGACGACGATGTCGTTCAGTTCTGGGTGGCCGAAGCCCTTGGCACGGCGGTACTCCCAGTGCGGCCAGTCCAGGTACGACTTCGTGCCGGTGAGCGGCATGGTGTGCTGCGTCAGGGGCATATAAAGCGGCGTCTGCGGGATGCGTGGGCCGTAACTCATCTTCGACACCAGCAGATAGTCGCCCGTGAGCAGTGTCTTCTCGAGCGAAGAACTGGGTATGACAAAGTTCTGAAAGAAGAACTGGTTGAGAAAATAGACGGCCACCAGGGCGAAGACGATGGCGTCCACCCAGCCAGCCAACATGCGGGCTGTGGGATTCTTGGTGCGTTTCCACCAGTTCCAGGGGATGCGCTTGGTGATATAAATGTCAAAGATGAAAGGCACCACCAGCAGTCCCCACCAAGAGCCTACCCAGAGCAGGAACAAGAGGTACAACGCGGTGATGGCGGCAAACTTCAGCCATTGTTTCTTAGAAGCAGTGGGCATTTGCATGGTTTCAGAAGTTAAAGAGGTCCTCAATGGTCAGCCATCCCTCGTGCGCTGCCACATATTCTGCGGCCAGCACCGCACCGAGCGCGAATCCTCTGCGGGAATGTGCGCTATGGGTGATGCTGATGCAATCCTCGGGGCTGTCGTAGGTTATGGTGTGGATGCCCGGCACCTCACCGCTACGTATAGCATCCACGCGCACCTTGTCGGCAGGACATTGGGTGCTCCCCTCGCGCGTGCCGTCAGCATGTCGCACGATGCCACGCTGCCAGCCGTCCTTGCGGTCCAGTTCGCAGACGATGTGCTCTGCCAGCGTGATGGCCGTGCCGCTCGGCGCGTCGAGTTTGTGGACATGGTGCGTCTCCTGCAGGTCCACATCGTACTGCGGGAATTGGTTCATGATCTGCGCCAAACGGCGGTTGATGGCACGGAAGATTGCCACGCCCACACTGAAGTTTGACGACCAGAGGAGCGTCTTCCCCTCGTTCCAACACAACTGCCGCATCTCCTCCCCGTGCTGGCTGATCCATCCCGTGGAGCCGCTCACCACCTTCACCCCCTGAGCAAAAGCAGTCAGGATATTCTCGTAGGCGGCCTGCGGAGCAGTGAATTCTATGGCTACGTCGGCGGAGCGGAAAGCATCGGTGTTGAAATCCTCGCGGTTGTCCACATCGATGATACTCACAATTTCGTGCCCGCGGCTCAGGGCGATTTCCTCAATCATGCGCCCCATCTTGCCGTGGCCTATCAGTGCTATTTTCATTTCTCCTTGCGTTTGTTTTCAGGGTGCAAAGGTAGTGCAAGGCGAGCGTAAAGAAAAGGAAATAACGATTTCCTTTTTCTTTACCGAGCCGCAGCCTACCTTCGCGAAGCAGAGGAGTGCTTTTTTTATTGACCATTGAACATTGACCGTTGAACATTGCCAATACCGGTTGCAATAGGTTTTGCGAATGGTCAACGGTCAATGGTCAATGGATAACGGATTATATCAACGGGAATTTGCAGGTTCGATATGCCAGACGTAAGAGCGGTACGGGACATAATCCACCTCGGGTTTCCCGTCAGCGTCGGTATCAACAAGCCCCCAATACAATCCTGCTCCCCACCAGTCGATGATGCCCGCCGAAGAACGGATGGCAAAGCGGCCTGCCGCGTTCATAAGAAAAATTTGACTGTTCCACATCGTCGTTTTGTAGGGCTCGGTTTCAAGATATCCGAGTGGACTCTTGTTATATCCGTCGCCTACATAGCGGTGGGTGAAGCAATGGTGTGTGCCGGGCTTTTTGGGATTATGCCAACACAGGCGAAAAGTGGGATTGACGTAAAGCGTATCGCCCCGGGAGACGTGGATGGTGAAGCGGCATGAGTCCGTAAAGGTGTCGCAAAGTCTTCCACTTGCCGAGAGATAATGCCGGACATTACCTTCGCGTCCGTTCAAGTCAGCGAGTGTATAAACAGAATAAGACGAGCCCTCCTGCAAGTATCGCCAAGCGCGGTCGGCGTCTATTTTGCTCTGCTCCAGCATCTTCAGCGCATAAGTAGGGTCAAATTCGCCAACCTCTTCTATGGTAAGCAGGTTGCCGTCGTCGTAGATGTCGTTTTGCGCGCCCCAGTCTGTGATAATCACCCCGTTTCCCTCGTTTATATTGAGGGTGTAGATGTTGTCACCCCGATGAAAGTCAAAAACGAAACTGCTGTCGCGTACGGAGATGCGAAGTGGCACATCTCTGTAGCACAAAGGAGCGTCAGTGTTCCAGCCCGCCCAGTTCACAAACGTGCTGTCGTCTATGCAGTATAGGTAATACTGTCCACCGGTGCGGAGGATGGCGAAAGAGGAAACCGTGTCGCAGCGGTGGTCATCGTCAGCAGACTTCGTTGAACAAAGCCTGCTACGGCGCACGCCAAGTGAGCCACGAACCTTACCACGGGAATGAATGTGGTAACAGCGGTAGTTGGAAAGTTCATTCAAATCGGTAATCACGCGAGGGGTGTCTGGTGCGTTGGAGCGGCCAAGGAAAAGAAAGAGCGCACCTCCAAGAATCAGCACAAAGAGTACGACCGTAACTACCCGCCATCTCTGTTTCCGCGAACCGTGATCCCTGCCAGGGTGTTCCGTCTGTTCATCCACACGGGCTCCTACTTCTTCAAAAAAGGCAACGCTGTCAGCATAACCCACGAAACGGCTCAAAATGTCAAGCGTAACTTTGCGAGGCGTAACCCCAGAGCGGTAACCCCAAAGACGCATTAGCGTGGATACACTTAGTCTCTCTTTTTCTTTTTCAAAGATCTTCTCTGACAAATAGTTGAAATCCGCGGAGGTAACCATGGAACGACCTATAGCCTTTTCCACTGCGGAAAGTAAGGGTTGAATATTCTGCATTTTCGTTTCGTTTTCGGTGTGCAAAAATAGCAAAAATCATATTGACAAAACACCGAAGGAACTGCCTCTGCTTCCGATTTTCCGAAATGACACGAAATGACACGAAATGACATACAAACGACAAGCCTAATGCAGTCGCGCATGAACCACAACTCCGTACTTTTGCGATGCGAAATATTTTTGTAGCGCAGAAGCGCGGAAAAAAACGCAACGATTCACTAACAACAAAACTATTACACACAATGTACAACGAACAGATTGAGGCGCTCATCAGCGCGGCTCTGGCAGACGGTGTATTGACCGACAAAGAACGGCAGGTGCTATTGAAGCGTGCCAAGGCTGAGGGCATCGATGCCGATGAGTTTGAAATGGTGCTTGACGCACGCCTGGTAGAAATGCAGAAGACGCAAGCCGCAGCACCGCCCCCTCCGGCACCGCCCGCGCCGCAGCCGTTTGTGAACAATCCGGCACCCATGCAGCCGCAGCCCAAATCTCATAAGTATGGAGAGGTGCGCAAATGCCCGCAATGCGGGGCTGTAGTCGAGGGAGGGGCAGCAAGATGCGAATCTTGCGGCTACGCGTTTGTCGGTGTAGAAGCGGTCAGTTCAGCCCAAGCCCTGGCAAAGAAGTTGGCGAACATTGACTACTGGTACAAGAGAAAAGAGGAGGAACACGAACAAGTGAAAAGGGGACGGTCCGCGCTGAGGAACGCATTTGACTTGCATGAACAAGAACCTCTCGATTCTCAAAGAGCGAAAGCCATAAAGGACTTCCCCATTCCAAACACCCGGGAAGACCTGATGGAGTTCGTCATTACTATGCGTTCCAAATGGAAAAACACGTCCTCTGACTATGAGTCGGAGCGTATGGCCTACAAGGCGAAGTACCAAGAATGCTTGCAAAAGGTGAAATTTCTTTTCGCCGACGACCCCGCATTTCAGGAGGTGATAAAGCAGGAAAAGAATGATAAGGGGCTCTTCACGTTCCTAAAAGACAATCCTACAATAGCGGCAGCGGCAGGTTTTGCAGGTATTATGCTTTTTTTGTTCTTAATGGCGGCATTGTTATAATAAACTACCATGGCACTTTTCGGAAGAGGCAGCGGAGGCGGACTGATGAACGTCATCCGCTGCGACGAACAAGACTACATCATATGGAAGTGGAGGCCCGACGGACAGGTTGTGAACACCACAACCCGCGAGAACAGTATCCGATACGGCAGCAGCCTACGCGTGAAGGACGGCGAAGTGGCCGTATTCGTCTATAAGAGTAAGGACGGTCCTGTGCAGGACTTCATCGAGGGACCTTTCGACCAAACGATCAAGACAGCCAACTTCCCCGTGCTCAGCAGCCTTGTGGGGTTGGCCTACGGGGGCGAGTCGCCGTTCCAGGCCGAGGTGTATTTTATCAACCTGGCCGGGGTGAACCAAGTGAAGTTCGCCGTGCCCTACTTTGATGTGTTCGACCCGCGCTTGCCAGACCACGGCGTGCCGGTGGCCGTGCGTGGCACGATGACCTTCAGTGTTGCAGACTACCATAGATTCATTAAGTTGCACCGGCTCGTGGACTTCAATCGCGAGCAGTTCATCAGGCAGATACGCGATGCGGTGGGGAGATACGTCAAAGGCGTGGTGATAAACATTCCCGACGAGGCGGGCATCCCCGCCGTGCAGATGGAGCGGCGCGTGATGGAGATTAACGAGCGCGTGGAGAAATCCCTGAAGGAGCGAATGGAAGTAGACTTCGGCGTGCGGCTCGGAGCCGTGGACATCGCGGCCATAGAGATAGATAAGGAAAGCCCATACTACGCCGAACTGCGACAACTCACCGCTGGCAACACGGCACGTACGCTCAACGCACAAACTGACGTCAACATCAAGAACCTACAGGACATGCAGTCCATCAATGCCGAGAACATGGCAGAAAGCCTTCGCATCCAACGCGAGGAGGCACAGCGCGCACAACGTCTTCAGACGGAGACGAACTTCATCGGAGCGCACGCTCTCAACCGTCAGACGGATGTGCTACAGACTGCCGCGCAGAACCTCGGCACGATGGGTACGCTTGACATGGGGGGTGGCGGCGGCCAGGGCAGCGGCATGAACCCCGCCGGCATGATGACCGGCATGATGATGGGCGGCGCGATGGGGCAGCAGATGGCGCAGATGATGCAGGGGATGGGCCAGCGCGTGCAGGGAGCGATGAATACTCCGCCGCCGATGCCCAATGTGCAGTACTATGTCTCAAACAATGGTCAACAGGCAGGCCCCTACACGATGCAGCAGCTCGCCGAGTATGCGCGGAGCGGACTCGTCACACCACAGAGTTATGTGTGGAAGCAGGGTATGACGCAGTGGACACCCGCCGGGGCTGTGCAAGAACTTGCCCCACTCTTCGGCCCACCAGCAGCCCCGCCCGAGATGCCGCCAGCACCATAAAATAAAAACAAACCTTAAAATCATATTTTACAATGAATTACCTACACACCCTTACGCTCACGGCTATCGCCGGTGCGATGCTCCTTACCGCTTCATGCAAGGAAGAAAAAAAAGCGGAAGAACCCGTAGCAGTTGAAGAACCCGCAGTGAAGGCGCACGAAAACATTACACTCAGTGGCACGGTGGACAAGTATCCTGTAGTGATGGTACTGCAATGCGTTGGCGACAGTATCACAGGATATAACTACTATGTGCGCGGTACGCGAAAAATCAGTGCAGACCTCCAACTGAAAGGAACACTGAAGGAAGACGGCACGCTTGAACTCTTTGAGTGGGTGGAAGCAAACGGGCAACACTCCTCCCACTTCCTCGGCTGCTTCAGTGCAGAACAGGGCTATCAGGGTAAGTTTGATCGTGCCGACGGCAAAGAGATGATGTTCGCATTCACCGTGGACAGCCTTTCCGTGGACGCTTCAGCCAACACGCCACTCGGATTCAGCCGCACCAAGCCAGCCAATTTCACCGACTTAGTGGAACAGTATCGCAACGCGCCGGTCAATCACTCGTGGTTCCTTAACTACGATGAAAACGCAGACTTCGGTGGCAGGCAGGCCGTTTCTTCTGCCGAATCGGGCGAAGCTTCCGATGGCAGCGATGTGGACGCCTATCTTGATAGTTACGAGCGTTGCCTGAACAAGTACGTCTCCTTTATGAAGAAGATGGATAAAAACAACCCCACGGCCGTCAAGGATGCGGCGGAATACTACGCTGAACTCTACGAACTATCCCAAAAGGCCGAACAAATGAAAGGCCAGATGAACGATGCGCAACTGAAACGCCTTATGCGCATCCTGCAGGAATTCAACCGTGCCATGCAACAATATGGGCAACAATGAACAACGACCAGAGTTTCTTCTCCGTAGACCGTCTCATTGAATTCGGCCTCGGAATGGCCGTGGCACAGCAGATGGTAGGCATGATGAACCAAGCCATGCAGGGGATGTATATTCCCGGAAGCATACAAGCGATGCCGGCACCCACACAGCCCGCCGCATCTGCGGTGTCGCCCGCGACATCTATCTTTTATGTCGCTCTTGACGGAAAACAAGTGGGGCCGCTGGGCGAGAGCGAACTCAGTGCGCTCATTGCACAAGGCAACGTCACCAAAGACACGCTTTGCTGGCAGCCAGGGATGGCCTGCTGGCAACCGGTTGAACAGACCCCTGAGGTGCTACGTCTCGTCGCTCTGGCGCCGCCGCCACTTCCAGCGCACCCTGTATGAACAAGCCTTCTACACGGTGAACCTATAGCGGTTTCCCACCCCTCATAAACAACAAACTAATGAGACTGAAAACATTTCCCACTTTTCTCTCCATCATCGTGTCTGTCATTCTCGGATACCTGGGATACACCATTGCAGAAAGTGATTCGGACGCAGGTGCTTGGGCGGCAGGCATCGGGACTGGTGTGTGCGTACTGCTCACGGTGCTGCCGCTCATCGCCATGCGTCTTGAAGTTGATAAGCAGAGCGTCAATATGAAAGCCTGGAGTTTCGCCGCATTTGCCGTGATGCTTGCCTTGAACCTTTGCTTTGCTATCTTCGGTGTGGCAGAACCTTATTATGCCCTCACTGTAGGCCTGCTCCTTTGCATCCACCTCTACGTCGTTTGGAAACTTGCTGAAATCAAAGACGTGTGAAGCGGTGCCGAGCGAAGGATACGACCGGCGACACCCACGTTCCCTGTGACTGCCCGAGTTATAGGGAGGACTAAGACAGAGAAAGAGAAGCCCGTTTGACTTTACGATCAGACGGGCTTCTCCCCGCGTGGGAGGGACGTGTTATTTGTTGCCACAACTGTTCAGAGAAAATACGGCGGCAGCAAGCGCGCCGAGCCAAAGGGTATTTTTCAGAATGATTGATGGCTGATGGAGTATAAGCAGCAAGTAAGGGATAGGCTCACATCAGGTTTTGCAGGTGCGCGGACTCCTTACTTTTATGTAACTTTGCAGGCAAAAGAGGCTGCTAAAAACACTCTACAACAAACGAAACACGCTGGGCGTTGCAAGCAATGCGGCGGATGAGTATATACAATCATCATTCTACAATCATCCATGAGCGACCAAGACAGATATATCCTTCAAGGTTTCGACGAGTATATTCGGCAAGGCGAACCTTTACAACGTGAGCGGAGCGAAGCCTGGAAAGTGGGCATGGGGCTTCAACAGGTGGACCGGCTCAACACTTCGGAGTACCTGTACGACACTGCCAAACGACACATCGAGGGCGAAATTAGCATTCAAGAGGCAAAACAACTCATTGATTCTTACTATCATTCGTCTGCTGAACGTCAAAATGGCACAAACAATCGTACCGAAGAGGCCGACAAGGTGGCTACACGCATTACGGAACTGATGCAAGAGCATTCGTTCTCGTTCACTCCCGCACAATATCTTTCCATTCACCGACGTCTTTTTGATGGAATCTTTAAGTCTGCCGGACGCATTCGTGACTATAACATCACAAAGAACGAATGGATACTTGGCGGGCGAACCGTGTATTATGCCAGCGCAGACACTATCAGCGCAACTTTAGATTATGACTTCAAGCAGGAACGCGAGTTCAGTTATGCCGATTTGAACATCGATGAGGCCATCGCTCATCTCACGCGTTTCTGTGCAAATCTATGGCAGATCCACCCATTTTGTGAAGGCAACACCCGGACCACTGCCGTTTTCATGATAAAATACCTGCACACCTTAGGCTTCAACGTCGTAAACGATGTTTTTGCGGAACATTCGTGGTACTTCCGCAATGCACTCGTCAGGGCAAACTATAGTGATCTGACTAAAGGCATCACAGAAAAAACAGAATATCTTGAGCATTTCTTTCGAAAACTTTTGTTGGGTGAAGAGCATGATCTAAGGAACAGAGTTATGCACATAGCATGGAGGCAAAAAAATCACAACGAGCAGGTTCAAAGTGCAAAATCCGCTGAGGGACTATTTTCAAAGTGCAAAAATTGCACTTTGAATGAAGTCGCAGTACTCCGCGCCATACAAAGAAAGCCTTCGGCTACTCAAAAAGAGATTGCGTCGGAAATTGGCAAGTCGGAACGTACCGTAAAGTCTATCACTATTTCCTTGCAAGAAAGGAATATACTGCGTAGGGTGAATGGCAAGAGGGATGGATTTTGGGAAATATCGGATATGCCATCACCATAGGCCTGCTCCTTTGCATCCACCTCTACGTCGTGTGGAAACTTGCTGAAATCAAGGACGTGTTTACGGCGGCAGCAAGCGCGCCGAGCCAAAGGGTATTTTTCAGAATGATTGATGGCTGATGGAGTATAAGCAGCAAGTAAGGGATAGGCTCACATCGGGTTTTGCAGGTGCGCGGACTCCTTACTTTTATGTAACTTTGCAGGCAAAAGAGGCTGTTAATATCTGCTGCCAACATTCAACGTACACCTTTGCACATTGGAGAAAAAAACTTTCTTATTCAACTTGACTGAAAGATGATAGACGTTGCCATCAGCCCCGAACTGCGGTGCGCCGCGCCACACTATCGCGGAGCATTCATCGAAGCGCAGGTGGAGAACATGCCCACCAGCCCCGAACTGTGGCAGGAAATCAGCACAATATGCGACTGGCTACGGGAAGAATATGACACTACCTCACTGAAAGAACGCCCTGGCATCCGTGCCACCCGCGCCGCCTATCGTGCCGCAGGAAAAGACCCGTCGCGCTACCGTCCGGCGTGCGAACAATTGTGCCGCCGCGTGTTGCAGGGAAAAGCGCTCTACAGCATCAGCACATTGGTGGACGTGGGTAATGCCATATCCATGCGTAGTGGCTATATGGTGGGCGTGCTGGACCGCGACAAAATTGTCGGCAACCGCCTCTCTCTGGGCATCGGACGGCCCGAAGAAGCCTACGAGGGAATCGGGCGCGGCCCGCTGAACATCGCGTTCATGCCCGTCTTCAGAGACGAAGTGGGCGCGGTGGCCACACCCACAAGCGACCACGTTCGCACACAATGTGGACCAGACACCAAACATGTGCTTGTCATCATCAACGGATACGACGGCAACGAGGCCTCCCTTCACGATGCGGCAGACTATGCCCGCGGCCTGCTCGAACGCTTTGCGCAGGCGCAAGACGTAGTCTGGCAGATGGTGTAACGAGAAAAATTATCCGCAGCCTTTTTTCATAAACACTACGCAGAAAAAGAATGACCACACCCGCCACGGAACGCCACCCCCTCCGTCCCTTCCTGCCTCAAGGCGCACGCCTGCTGATGCTGGGGAGTTTCCCGCCGCCACGCACCCGATGGAGCATGGATTTCTTCTACCCCAACTACATCAACGACATGTGGCGCGTGATGGGGCTTGTCTTCTATGCGGACAAGAACTACTTTGTGGACGAGGCGCGGCGCACCTTCCGCCTGGACCTCCTGATTCCCTTCTTAGAACACAGGGGCATCGCGCTCTTCGACACCGCCACTGCCGTGCGCCGCCTCAAGGACAACGCCTCCGACAAGTTTCTTGAAATCACCGAAAGGACGAACATCGCAGCCCTCATCCATGCCATGCCCTGCCTGCAAACCCTCTGCACCACGGGGCAGAGAGCCACCGAAACGCTCATCGCCTCGCTCGCCGACCATGGCATCAAGGTGCAGACACCACCCGTAGGCGACTATACACCGTTTACCTTCGCCGTGCAGGAAATGCGCTTCTATCGCATGCCCAGCACCAGCCGCGCCTATCCCCTGGCCATAGAGAAGAAAGCCGCCCACTACGCCGCCATGTTCCACGCTGTGGGGATTGTGTGAGGATGTCTGTCTTAGCAAGATTGAAACGTGGCGAAGCCCAAGCCTCAAATTCTCAGCCCCGAGAAGCACGTTTGTGCCGCACGAGGCGTATCTTTGCACGCCAGAAACAACACATACCTTAAACCGATGAATTTCGTTGAAGAACTTACTTGGCGCGGCATGGTGCATCAGATGATGCCCGGCACGCCCGAACAACTGCAAAAAGAACAGACCACGGCATACGTCGGCATCGACCCCACCGCCGACAGCCTTCACATCGGACACCTCTGCTCCGTGATGATACTGCGCCACTTCCAGCGCTGCGGACACAAGCCCCTCGCCCTCGTGGGTGGCGCCACAGGTATGATTGGCGACCCCAGCGGCAAGAGCCAGGAGCGCAACCTGCTCACCCCCGAGATTTTGGAACACAACAAGGCCTGCATCAAGGCGCAACTCGCGAAGTTCTTGGATTTCGACTCCACACTCCCCAACGGGGCGGAACTGGTGGACAACTACGAATGGATGAAGGACTATGGCTTCCTCGACTTCGTTCGCGAAGTGGGCAAGCACATCACGGTGAACTACATGATGGCCAAAGACAGCGTGAAGAAACGGCTCAACGGCGAGGCCAGCGACGGCTTGTCGTTCACCGAATTCAGTTACCAACTGCTGCAAGGCTACGACTTCCTGCACCTCTATCGCACCAAGAACTGCAAACTACAGATGGGCGGCAGCGACCAGTGGGGAAACATCACCACTGGCACGGAACTCATCCGCCGAACCCTCGGACCGGAGGCACAGGCCTATGCCCTCACCTGCCCCCTCATCACGAAGGCCGACGGGCGAAAGTTTGGAAAAACGGAGCAGGGCAACGTGTGGCTCGACCCAAGGCGCACCACGCCCTACCGCTTCTATCAGTTCTGGCTCAACGTGGCCGACGACGAGGCCGCCCGCTACATCAAGATTTTCACCTCGCTGAGCCGCGAAGAAATCGACGCGCTGATCGAAGAGCAGCAGGCTGACCCCGGACACCGCGCATTGCAAAAGCGACTGGGCGAAGAAGTCACCTGCATGGTGCACAGCCGCGCTGCCTATGAGCAGGCCGTGGAAGCCAGCCAGATCCTCTTCGGCAAAGCCACGAAGGACAGCCTGCTCCACCTCGACGAGGAGACCTTCCTGCAAGTGTTCGAAGGCGTGCCGCAGTTCACGCTCGACAAGGATGCCGTGCTCGGACAAAAAGCCGTGGACGTGCTGGCCGAGAAGACGCAGTGCTTCGCTTCGAAAGGCGAGATGCGCAAACTCACACAGGGCGGCGGCGTGAGCCTCAACAAGGAAAAGTTGCAACAGTTCGACCGCGCTATCGAAGCCTCCGACCTCATCGGCGGTAAATACCTACTCGTGCAGCGCGGCAAGAAGAACTACTTCCTCATCTCAGTACAATAATGACACACCTAAAATTTTAGGTTTTAAGGTTTTGAGGATATCGAGCAGCCCCTCATAACCTTAGAACCTCATAACCTTACAACCTCAAAAACCATAGTACCATGAAACAGATTTTTGGCGGCCGCATCCTCACTCCCGAAGGGTGGCTCACAGGTGGCTCAGTCATCGTGGAGGGCGGCAAAATCCTTGAAGTGTCAAACCACGATCTGCCCGTAGAGGGAGCAGAGCGCATCGACGCCCAAGGAGGAGACATCGTCCCCGGCGGCATAGAACTCCATGTACACGGTGGCGGCGGGCGCGACTTCATGGAGGGCGAAGAAGAAGCCTTCCGCGTAGCCGTGGATGCCCACCTCAAGCACGGCACCACAGCCATCTTCCCCACCCTCTCCTCCTCCTCGCCCGCCATGATATGGGCGGCAGCGAAGACCTGTCGCAAACTCATGGACGAGCCCGGGAGCCCCATTCTGGGACTCCACCTCGAAGGCCCCTACTTCAACAAAGCCATGGCCGGCGCACAGATGCCAGAGTATATCACCCCGCCAGTACCTGCCGATTACGAGCCGCTACTCACCCAGACCGACGTCATCAAGCGTTGGGACGCAGCCCCCGAACTGCCCGGCACCGAGGAGTTCGGACGCTTCTGCACCGCCCACGGTTGCCTGCCCGCCATCGCCCACACCAAGGGAGAGTACGAAGATGCCATCCGTGCTCTGCGGGCCGGCTTCACCCACCTCACACACTTCACCAACGCCATGAGCACCATGCACAAGGAGCGCGAGTACAAGAAGGTGGGCATCGTCGAGGCAGGCTACGAACAAGAGGGCTTCACCGTGGAAGTCATCGCCGACGGCATCCACGTGCCCGCCCCCCTGCTTTCCATGATCTACAAGATCAAAGGCGTGGAGCGCATGGCTCTCATCACCGATGCACTGGCCGTTGCCGCAAGCGATGCCACCGAGGCTTTCGACCCCCGCGTCATCATTGAAGACGGCGTATGCAAGTTGGCCGACCGCAGCGCACTAGCCGGTAGCATCGCCACAATGGACCGCCTGGTACGCACCGCCGTGCAGCAGGCCGGCATCCCCGCCTCCGACGCCTTCCGTATGACCAGCGAGACACCGGCCCGCATCATGGGCGTCTACGACCGCAAAGGCTCGCTGCAAAAAGGCAAGGACGCCGACATCACCATCTATGACGACAAACAAGAACTGCGCCTGGTGATGCAGGCAGGAAACGTGGTTGTAGGCTGACACCCACCCACCCTACATAACCCCGAGGGGGCGGCAGAGCACAAAACATCGTTTTGGTCTGCCGCCCCTTCTTTGACTAATGAAGCGGCAGAACCAGCAGTATCACCGCATGATACCAGCAGTTCCATCCCATGGAACAAGCAGTTCCACCCCATGAAACAAGCAGTTCCATCCCATGAAACAAACGGTTCCATCCCATGGAACAAACCAGAGACTGCGCCGAGGCTGCTGCCCTGGGAGCGCGGGCGTCTCGCCCGCGGAAACGCTCCGGGTTGTGCTTTCAGCGCTGTCGCGGGCGAGACGCCCGCGCTCCCAGGACAGCGCAAACGTCCCCCGACCTGACTTCGTCACTCATTTCTAGCCCCAAATACTGGCTGGCTGAAAGTTTAAACTAGGTCCGAGTGACTTTAAAGTCACACGGAGATAATTTAAACAAGGTCCGATATAGTTTTTCCTAAGTCGGCAAGCCGATGATTTGGGTTCGTTTAGCAAAGTTTCGGGAGTGTGTGAATACCGTCTGTGGCAGAGCCTTTTAGCACATGTGCTTAGGCCGATTGGGGATTAGCAGTGGCCTACAGCAAGGGGTTTGCGCTTTTTTGTGTACTTTTGCGCCGCAAATTCATTCACAGCCAATCTTTTTTATGAACACATCCCGCCCTGTGCGTGTGCGCTTCGCTCCCAGCCCCACGGGGCCGCTTCACATTGGAGGCGTACGCACCGCTCTCTATAACTATCTCTTCGCCCGTCAGCACGGCGGCAAACTGATTTTCCGCATTGAGGACACCGACTCTGCACGCTTCGTGCCGGGGGCGGAGGAATACATCCTTGAATCGTTCCGATGGCTGGGCATTGACTTTGACGAGGGTGTGGGCTTCGGCGGCGACAACGGTCCCTACAGGCAGAGCGAGCGTAGGCATATCTATAAGGAATATGTGCAGCGGCTGCTCGATGCGGGCCGGGCATACATTGCCTTTGACACGCCCGAGGAACTGGCTGCTGCACGCGAGGCGACGCGTGGCTTCCAGTACGACGCTTCCACGCGTCAGCAGATGCGCAACTCCCTCTCGCTGCCACACGAGGAGACTGCCCGCCTGTTGTCGGAGGGCGTGAACTATGTGGTGCGCTTCCGTATAGAGCCTGGCGAGGATGTTGTGGTGAACGACATCATTCGCGGCGAGGTGCGCATCAACAGTAGCGTGCTCGACGACAAAGTGCTCTATAAGGCCGCCGACCAGTTGCCTACCTACCATCTGGCCAACATCGTGGACGACCACTTGATGGAAGTCACCCACGTCATTCGCGGCGAGGAGTGGCTGCCCAGCGCTCCGCTCCATGTGTTGCTCTACCGCGCCTTCGGTTGGGAGAACACGATGCCGCAATTTGCCCACCTCCCCCTGTTGCTCAAGCCCGACGGTAAGGGTAAACTCTCGAAGCGCGATGGCGACCGCCTGGGCTTCCCCGTCTTCCCCCTGGAGTGGCACGACGCCAAGACCGGCGATGTGTCGCGCGGCTATCGCGAGGACGGCTATCTGCCCGAGGCAGTCATCAACTTCCTCGCCCTGCTGGGCTGGAACCCGGGTACGGAGCAGGAAATCCTCTCTATGGAGGAACTCGTCGCACAGTTCGACCTCACGAAATGCAGCAAGGCCGGCGCGAAGTTTGACTTCAAGAAAGCAGCCTGGTTCAACCACGAGTATATCCTCCACAAGCCCGACGCGGAACTGGTTCCGGCCTTCCTCGACCTGCTTCGTGCCGATGGCATCGACACCACCGAGGAGCGTGCCTGCGCTGTGCTGGGGATGATGAAGGGGCGTGTCAGTTTCGTGAAGGAACTGGTGCCGCTCTGCCGTTTCTTCTTTGTGGCACCGCAGGAGTACGACGAAAAGACGGTGCGCAAACGCTGGAAGGAATACTCCCCGCAGCAGATGCGCGAACTGGCAGACCTGCTCGCCGGCACCCAGGACTTCAGCATCGAGGGCCAGGAGCCGGTGGTTCATGCCTGGATAGAAGAGAAGGGCTACAAGATGGGCGACGTGATGAACGCCTGGCGCCTGACGCTTGTGGGTGAGGGCATCGGCCCCGGCATGTTCGACATCAGTGCTTTCCTCGGCAAGCAGGAAACCCTCAGCCGTATGCAGAGAGCCATTGAGACGCTCCCCCAAACCGTCTGACAACGGCACACCCTAAGCGAGCCCCCACCCACTCATGTATTCACTCGCCATCTATCTGTATATGTTCGCCGCCAATGTGGCCGCCTTGTTTGGCAACAAGAAGGCGCGGCTGATGGTGCGCGGACATCGCCACACATGGCGCATCCTGCGCGACAAGATAAAGCCCGTTGACAGGCCGATATGGTTCCACGCGGCCTCCCTCGGCGAGTTTGAACAAGGGCGGGTGCTCATGGAGAGGCTCAAGCGCGAGCAACCAGAATATAAAATCCTGCTTACCTTCTTTTCTCCCTCGGGCTATGAAGTACGCAAGGACTATGAGTATGCCGACGCGGTGTGCTACTTGCCTTTCGACACCTTCCTCAATGCCCGCAAGTTCCTCCGCCTTGCTCATCCCGAGAAGGCCATCTTTATCAAGTACGAGTTTTGGGCCAACTATATGGAGCGTTGCCGCCGTCAGGCCGTACCTCTATATAGTGTGAGCAGCATCTTCAGGCCTGGGCAGGTGTTCTTCCGCTGGTATGGCGGCGACTATCGCAGGGTGCTGCGCTGTGTCACCCACTTCTATGTGCAGAACGAGGAGTCAAGGCGCTTGCTGGCTTCCAGAAGGATAAACAACGTCACCATCACTGGCGACACGCGTCTCGATCGCGTAGTGCAGATCAAGGAGGCAGCGCGTCCGTTGCCCCTTGTGGCAGCATTTGCAGAGGGTGCGGACAAGGTCTTCGTGGCCGGCAGCAGTTGGCCGCCCGATGAGGACATCTATCTGCCCTACTTCGCCTCGAC
Organism: Bacteroidaceae bacterium; assembly: GCA_017444485.1. Lineage (GTDB taxonomy): Bacteria > Bacteroidota > Bacteroidia > Bacteroidales > Bacteroidaceae > Alloprevotella. Next base: position 17,736 of record JAFSWM010000051.1, read on the forward strand.
GCCTGGCTGGAAACTGATTATCGCCACGCACGAGGTGAGCACGGAGCGCACCGAGCGTCTGCGCCAACGCTTTGAGAGCCTCGGCTTGCACACAGTGGCCTATTCCGAACTGAAGGCTGAAGGCAGTGCCTCGCTCGCAGGGAATGACGAAGCAGGAGAGCGCCCGTCGGTGTTGATCATCGACTGCTTCGGCCTGCTTTCCAGCATATATCGTTATGCCACCGTGGCTTATGTCGGTGGCGGCTTCGGTGCGGGCATCCACAATGTCCCCGAGGCTGCGGTTTATGGTCTGCCTGTACTTTTCGGACCGAACAATCAGAAATTTCAGGAGGCGCAGGCCCTCTTGAAATGCGGCGGGGCGTTCCAGGTGGAAAGCCCCGAGGATTTCACCGCCATGGTGCAGCGTTTCGCCGATGAGCCCGCCACGCTTGCTGCTGCCGGACGGGCTTCCGAAACCTACATTTCCTCTTCCTCCGGAGCGAGCGAGCGTATCTACGCCGCCATCTTCGGAGCGTAACAGCCACACGCCTGGGCTCACTCTCTCCGTGCCAAGGTGCACAGCACCGGATAGTGGTCGGAGAGTAGCACCGATTGGTCTATGCGACAGGCCAGGGGCTTGTAGTGTGGGCTGCAGAACATGTGGTCGATGCGTATGGGCATGGAGTGGGCGTTGAACGAACGTCCGAAGCCGCTGCCCACTGCGGCGTAGCAGTCGGTGAGATAGGATGAGATGCGGTTGTGCGTATAACTAATCGGTGTGTCGTTGAAGTCGCCGCAGAGGATGACGCGCTTGCCCCGCATACGCTCCAGATACTCACACAGCGCGTCGGTCTGTGCGGCACGCTCCACTCCGGCGGCAGAAATCTTGGTGAGCAACGTAACAGACTCGCGCTTGCGGTCGCCTGCGGTGAGGGTGTCGGCATCGTGCACCATGCCCGAAAAACTTTGCTTCTCCTCGGGCGAGAGGCGGGTGGAGCAGAGGTGGCAGTTCACCACATAGAGTGTGTCTTTGCCGTCGAGCAGGGTGAAGGCCATGCACTGGTTCGACCCTGCATCGGCCACCAGTTCGCGCCCGATGATAGGCAGGCGGCTGTAGATGTTCAGATAACTGCTGCTGGGCATCTCGAGCGAGTCGCGGTAGGAGTAGGTGTCGCGCAGCGCCGACCATACCTCGCGAAAGAAGCGCCGTTCGTTGCGTGGGGCTTCTTGCAGACACACGATGTCGGCCTCGCTCTCCAGGATATACTTCACGATTGAGGCTCCGTAGGTGGTGTCGTCGCGCACTACATAGAAGTTCTGCACGTTGTACGACAACACCTTGAGCCCCTCGGTCTGCTCATCGGGCGGGAGGTTCACGGGCAGGTAAATTCGCACCGCCCATACGTTTCCCAGCAGGATAAGCAGCGGCACCCACCACTTCCTTGTTCGTAGCACCAGGGCTGGCAGGAGGGAAACGATGGTCATCGCCAGGAAGAGGGGGAAGCCGAGGGCGAGGACGGAGAGCAGCGGGAAGCGCAGGGGCGTGACGAAGGTGGAGAGGCCACACAGGGAGAGCAGGCTGGCGCTCAGCGTGGCGCACCACCAAAAGAGGCTGGCCCACACGCCGTCGGTGCCTTTGCCGGATGTTTTCTTTCGCTTCGTGGTCATGGCTTATGGCGTACTAAGGTGGCTACCAGAGGGAAATGGTCGGAGTAGGTTTCGACGGGTGTGACGCGGCACTGTGCGGGTTGCCAGTCGTCGGAGCAGAACATGTGGTCAATGCGCACCACGATGGCGTCTCTGCAGAACGAACGCCCGATGCCGTTGCCAGCGGCGCGGAAGCAGTCGGTGAGTCCGCCCTTCACGCGCCGCACTTCGTAACTGACGGGTGTGGCATTGAGGTCGCCGCAGACGATGAGGCTCTCGCCGCGGTGTTTTTCCACGTATTGGGCCACGGTGTCGGCCATCAGGGCACGGCGGCGTGCTGCACGCAGAAAGGCGCGGACCACGGCTCGTGCGCCGCCAGCCTCGTCGCCGCGCACCACATAGCCCCGCACGGCGTTGCTGTAGAGTTCGCGCTGCTCGTCCGACAGCCCGATGCTGCTGAGGTGGCAGTTCACCACGCGGAGGGTGTCGCCGGCGGTGCGCACGATGCGGTAGGCTCGCACCAGGTTTGTGCCGCTGCGCGTCACGGTTTCGTAGTCCACGATCGGCCAGCGCGAGAAGATACCCATGGGGCTCTGTCCGTGTTTGCGCAGGATGTCGGCATAGGGATAGCGGGCGGCAAGCAGGGGCTCTACGTGCTCTTGGTAGAACTCCACCTCGGTGGCTCCTTCCTGGAAGCACACGATGTCGGCAGCGGCGTCGAGCATGTATGCGGCCACAAAGTTGCGTCCGTCGGTGCCGCTCTCGTGGCCGCCGAAGTTTCGTGTGTTGAAGGTGATGACGCGCAGGGTGTCGGCCTCGGCGGGGAGGTCGTGGGGGAGGTTGAAGGGGCAGTAGGCGCGCAGAGCGGGCAGGCTGACGATGAGTGCGATGAGCGGTGCCACCCATGCCTTGTGGCGCAGGACAATCCCTGCAGCCAGTGCGATGGTGCCCAGGATGAAGAATATGGGGAAGGCCAGGCAGAGCAGTGCGGCGACGGGGGCTGTGGCGGGGGATACGTATTGGCTGACGATGCTCAAGAGCAGTGCCGCGGCGCACCCTGCGGTGGCGATGCCTACGAGAATACGCCAAGGGGCGCGGCGGCGCGGTGTGCGCTTCTTCGTCTGCCCTTGGCGTATTGTGGTGGCGGTGGGGCTCATCGCTGGCTGCGGTCAAAGAGTTCGCGCTTCTCCGCGTCGGTGAGACTGGCGTAGCCCGAGCGTTTCACCTTGTCGAGGATTTCGTCCATGCGCTCTTCGTTCTGCCGCTTCGTCTCGTTGTATCGGCGGTCGGGGTCGGTCTCGCGGCGCATCTGCTCCCGCTTGCCCTGCATGCGCTCCTTGATGCGCTGCCAGGCGGAGGGTTTGGGGCTGTCCCAGCGCTCCCATCCACGGGCTGGGCCCATCCCTCGGCGGTCGCTGCGGCGCCAGTGCAGGATGAGCAACCATCCCACGAGCATGCCACCGAGGTGGGCGAAGTGGGCCACGTTGCCCGTGCTGAAGAAGGCTTCCGCCAGTTCGATGACTACCATGACTACTACGAACCACTTGGCCTTGAACGGGATGGGCGGGAACATCAGCCATATCTTCTGCTCGGGATGGTTCATGCCGAACGAGAGCAACACGCCGTACACGGCGCCGCTCGCTCCGACGGTGGCCCAGGCGTTCAGCACCTCGGCGGGCACATAGTATTCCTTGACCAGCAGTGCGTACTCGCCCAGTTGCCACACCTCCTGAAACAGTCCGGCGCCTACGCCGCAGGCCAGGTAGAACCACAGGAAGCGCTGCGAGCCGAAGTCGCGCTCGGCCTGGCACCCGAACATCCAGAGCGAGAACATGTTGAGCAGCAGGTGCATCGTGCCGCCGTGCAGGAACATATAGGTCAGGAACTGCCACAGCCTGAAGTCGTCGGCCAGCACGAAATGCAGGCCGAAGGCATTCGTCAGGTCCATGCCGTGCGACTCGAACGCGAGTTGCGCCAGATAGACGATGAAGTTGATGATGAGCAGGTTCTTTACTACCGGCGGGATGTTGCGGAACATAGGCGAGCGGGATGAGGGGGCGTTTTCCGCGCAAAGACGCGAAGAGGCGCAAAGCCTATCTTTGCGTTTCTTTGCGTCTTTGTGCAGGCGGGAATGGGGTGTGCGGCGAGTACAGTTATAGGTGTACTATGAGTACAGTTATAGGTGTACTTCGTTCAGAGTTAGAATAGGTAGGCCGCTTGTATCTGGAAACTGTTGGCCTTGAAGTCGTAGTCGTCGCTGCCGGCCTTTTTGTAGAACTTGCTGATGGCGATGTTGTAGAGCAGGCCCACCTCGAGGTGGCCAACGAGTTTCACACCGGCACCGATGTTCCAACTGGTGTTCATCGACTGCTTCTTGAACTTCACGCTTTCCAGACCATTGTCCACGCTACTGAAGTCCCACTTGCGGTTGCCCACGTTGAAGCCAAACTGCGGGCCGGTGGCCACATACACCGCGGCGAGGCTGCTCAGCCCGAAGGTGTAGCGCAGGTTGATGGGGATTTCGATGGAGCGGAACGTCTTGGACGATGAACCTACGGCTTCTACGTTCAGTTTCTTCTGCGAATAGACGATGGCGGCGTCGGCACCCAGGCCGGCGATGGGGATGGTGAAGTTCACCTTCGGACCCACATAGAAGCCCGACATGTTCTTCGACTTGAGGTTCGCGTTGGCATCGTCTTCAAGGTCGTCCGAGAAGTTCACCTTCGTGAGGTGCGTGCCGGCCAGCAGGCCCCATTGCAACTGGGCGTTGGCGGTGCTGATGGAGAGTGCCATCATGGCCACAAGGGCGAGGAATGTTTTTTTCATAGTGATAATGAGATTGAGAGATTTGTTTGCAAAGGAGGTTTCGCGCCACAAAAGTAAGAAAAACATCTGTGTCCGCGAGTCCGCGAGGCGGGTAGTCGCCGTGCAGGGCTACATGCCGAGCACAGCCTTCTCCACCCAGTAGCAGAGGATGCCGGCCAGGTAGCCCACAAAGGCAAGCCACGTGATCTTCTTCATGTACCAGCCGAACGAGATCTTTTCCAATCCCATCACCACCACACCGGCGGCGCTGCCGATGATGAGCATCGAGCCGCCCACACCGGCGCAGTAGGCCAGCAGTTGCCAGAAGATGCCGTCCACACCCATGTCCGTGCCAGGCGCGCCAACAGGGTACATTCCCATCGCACCGGCCACGAGCGGCACATTGTCCACAATGCTCGACAGCACACCGATGATGCCCGTCACCAGGTAGTGGTTGCCGTCGAAGGCCACGTCGAGGCCCTTGCCCAACTGCTCCAGCACGCCAATCTGCTCCAGGCATGCCACAGCCATCAGGATGCCCAGGAAGAAGAGGATGGTGCTGATGTCAATGCGCTTGAGCATGTTGGTGACACGCTTCTGCGTGCTGCCCTTGGTGCGCGTCTTAGGCAAGCGGCTGTAGAAGATTTCAGTGGCCGTCCACAACAGGCCGAGCACCAACAGAATGCCCACAAACGGCGGCAGGTGCGTGATGCTCTTGAAGATCGGCACGAAGATCAGGCCGCCCACACCGAGGAAGAACACCGCCTTGCGCTGCCTGCTGGTCAGTTCGCCAGCCTCGGTAAGCACCTCGCCCGTGTCCTCCACAGGCACCAGGTTGCCCTTGAACTGCAGCGAGAGCAGATAGGCCGGAATGAGCATCGACACCAGGCTCGGCACAAAGATTTCCATAATGACGCCCGCAGCGGTGATAAGCCCCTTGTTCCAAAGCATGATGGTGGTCACGTCGCCGATGGGGGAGAACGCGCCGCCGCTGTTCGCAGCGATGACCACCAGGCCGGCGTAGAGCATGCGGTCCTGCTTGTTGGCCACCAACTTGCGCAAGATCATGATCATCACAATGCTCGTGGTCAGGTTGTCGAGAATGGCGGAGAAGAAGAACGTCATGAAGGCGATGCGCCACAGCAGCGTGCGCTTGCTCGTGGTCTTCATCACGTCGCGCACAAAGTTGAAGCCGCCGTTCTGGTCCACCACCTCCACTATCGTCATCGCACCCATCAGGAAGAAGAGCGTGGTGCTGGTGCTTCCCAGGTGTTTCTCGATAATCTCGCTCACGGCCTGCACCAACGAATGGTGGTCGCCCGCAGTGTACATCACGGCGGGGACGAACGGCTCGGGGGCAATCATGAACAGCGTCCAGCAGAACGCAAACATCAGCAAGGCCACCGCCGCTTTGTTCACCTTGGTAAACGCTTCAAGCGCGATGGCGGCATAGCCAATGACGAAAACAATGATGATGAGCAGGGTAACGTTCATATCAGAAAAAGTTGTTGTGTGAGTGTATGAGGGTTAGGCTTGGGGTTCAAAGGGAAGCGTGGGCGCCTCGGCTGCCGCACCCGTTGCGGTTGCCGATGGGCCAGCCTGCGCCTCGCTGCCGCCCTCAGCCGCCTTGGCAGCGGGCTTGCGGCGACGTGTGGTGCGGCGCGGCTTCTTGGCGGCAGGGGCGGCCTCGGGAGCATCGGAGGTGTTCTCCGTTGCACCGACTTCGGGTGCTTTCTCCTCAGTCGAGGCGCTGGCTGTTGCCGCAGCGGGTGCTTCGGCCTTAGTCTTTTCAGGGCTCTTCACGGCTTCTGCGTCAGCGGCCTTAGCCTTGCGACGTCCCCGCCGCGCCTTCTTCTCAGCGGCTTTGGCCTCCGCATCGTCGGTAGCGGGAGCATTATCGGTGGGCGTCGGCTTGGTCTTCACCTCGTTGAGCATAAACAACGGAGCAGGCACATCGGCCTTCGGCGTTGCTTTGCCTTCCGGCTTCGGCTCAGCCTTTTGCTCAGCCTTCGCCGGTGTGTTGGCCTCCTTGGGGGCCTCATTTTCAGCGCCGGCCTTTTGTTCCGCTGGCTGCGTGGCAGCGTTCTTAGGCTTGCGGCGTTGCTCATTGCGCGGGCGGTCGGTCTTTTCGGGTTTGGCTTCCGCCTTGTCCACCGTAGCAGTGACGGGCTCGCTGACAGTGGGCTTCGCCTTTTTGTTCTCGCGGTCCTTGGGGCGTGCCTCAGGCTGTGCCTTGGGCGTGTTCTGCTCCTTCTTAGGCTGGGGCGCGGCCTTGGGCTGTTCCTGTGGCTTGTTCGAGGCAGGCTGGCGCTCCTGTTCACGCCGCTCTCGCTGCCGCTGACGTTGCTGGCGACGGCGCTCAGTCTTGGCCTCGCCCATACGTGCAATTTCTTCTTCGATCTCGTCAATCTTGGGCACCGCCACGAAGATAGGGGCCTCGGTGCAGGTGCGCTTCTCTTTCGACTCAAAGATCTGGTTCACCAGGTCCTGCGAGCGGCGCATACGCAGCAACGCATCGCGACAAGCGGCTTGCTCGCTCTCCTTCTTGGAATAGCCCTTGCCCTCGCCCACCATGACACCCTCAATGTCGAGGATGGAACGAAACTGGGGACTATTGGTGTCGCCCTTGTCGATGTTCTTGAGTTTGAACTCGCAGTTGATGCGGTTCTTCTGGCAGTACTCGAGGATCTTGCTCTTGAAGTTACCCTCTTTCTGCGCCACGTCGTCAATGTTGACGAAATCGCGAAGTATCTGTTTCTGCACAAACCGCTTGCAGGCGGAATAACCCCTGTCTAAGTAGATGGCGCCGATAAGCGCCTCAAAGGCATTGCCCCCGATATTGTTGTTGTGCGACTGTCCCCGCGTGCTTGAGCGGATGAGCCTGTCCACACCCATCTTGGTGGCAAGTTCGTTGAGCGTGGTGCGCTGCACGATTTTGCTGCGCGTGTTGGTGAGGAAACCCTCACGCTTGTTCTCAAAGTGGTGGAACACCAGGTCGCTCACCACGGCTTCAAGGATAGCGTCGCCAAGAAACTCCAGGCGTTCGTTGTTCAGCCGCTTACCGCCTTGACGGCTGTGGTAATCGATGCTGCTGTGGCTGAATGCTATCTTGTAGAGTTCTATCTTGTGGGGCAGAAAGCCCAAAATGCCAGCCAACTCGGCGCGAAAGTCCTTGTCCTTGTCGAACAGAAGTTTCACGCGGGCAATGATGTCTAACATTCTTCTTGCAATTAAAAAACGGAAAGTGTGAAAGAATGACTTAAGGGGCGTTCTATAAATTAGGCAGTCACATATTCTTTGTGATTAGGATTCAGCTTGATGCTTTTTTGCGCTTGTTGTTATCTTTTGCTTTAAGTTCTTGCACCATAGCTCGCTATGCTGCTGCGAACTTAAAACAAAATCTAAGCAACAATCGCTAAAAAATTATTCAACCCTAATTTATAGAACACCCCTTAAAGATTCAAGGGGTCACCTAGCATATAGAACACCCCTTAAACCTTTTAGTCCATGCTGCCCATAAAGGCGTAGGGGTCACTCCTCGTATTTCTTCACGATGCAGCAGGCATTGTGACCGCCGAAGCCGAAGGTGTTGCTCAGGGCGGCGCGCACGGTGCGCTTCTGTGCCTTGTTGAACGTGAAGTTGAGGCGGTAGTCGATCTCAGGGTCTTCGTCGCCCTCTTCGTGGTTGATGGTGGGGGGCACCACGTCGTCATGCACACTCAGCACGCTAATGATGGCCTCCACAGCGCCGGCGGCGCCGAGCAGGTGGCCAGTCATCGACTTGGTGCTACTGATGTTCAGTTTGTAGGCGTGCTCGCCGAACACCTGCTGAATGGCCTTCACCTCGCTGATGTCGCCCACGGGGGTGGAAGTGCCGTGCACGTTGATGTAGTCGATGTCTTCGGGCTGGAGTTCAGCGTCTTCCAGGGCGTTCTGCATCACCAAGCGTGCGCCGAGCCCTTCGGGGTGGGAAGCGGTGAGGTGGTGCGCATCGGCGCTCAGTCCGCCGCCAACCATCTCGCAATAGATCTTCGCACCGCGTGCTTTGGCGTGTTCCAGTTCCTCAAGCACCAGGCAACCGGCACCTTCAGCCATAACGAAGCCGTCGCGGCTGGCGCTGAAGGGGCGGCTGGCACCTGCAGGATCATCGTTGCGGGTGGAAAGGGCGTGCATCGAGTTGAAACCGCCCACGCCAGCGTCACAGATGGCAGCCTCCGCTCCTACGGCGAGGATGGCGTTGGCCTTGCCCAGACGAAGCAGGTTGAAAGCATCAACGATGGCGTTGGTCGAACTGGCGCAGGCAGAGGTGGTGTTGTAGTTGGGGCCGTGAAAGCCGTAGGCAATGGAAATCTGACCGGCAGCGATGTCGCTGATCATCTTCGGGATGAAGAAGGGGTTGTAGCGCGGTGCGCCCTCGGGGTGGCAGGCACGGTAGCCCACCTCGCCCTCAAACGTGTGGATGCCGCCAATGCCCACACCGGTAATCACGCCGATGCGGTTCTTGTCTTCCGCATCGAGGTCCATGCCGCTGTCGGTAAGGGCTTCCTTCACCACGGCGAGGGAGTATTGCACATAGGGATCCACCTTGCGCGCCTCTTTGCGGTCCATCACCGTGAGGGGGTCAAAGCCCTTCACTTCGCAGGCGAAGGTGGTTTTGAAGGCTGAAGCGTCGAACTTGGTGATGGGTGCCGCACCGCTCACGCCGTTCTTGATGTTCTCCCACATCTCGGGCACGTTGTTGCCCACGGGGGTCAGCGCACCGATGCCGGTGACGACAACTCTTTTAAGCTCCATGCGTTAAGTCTTATTGGTGTGATAAAGGCTATTCTGCCAAGGAGAGAGGCAGCCCGCCTGTGAAATCAGAGGAGTTCCGCCTGCGGCGATGGCCGTCGGAGGGCAGGAATAACTCCTGTTATCACTCGGTACTCCCTGTAGTCCCTGAGAGAATAGCCTCTGAATAAATTGTTGTGGTTGTAGCGATTGCCGCTAAGTGTGCGGGGGGGGGGGGAGGTAAGGAGTCGCTTATTTAGCGTTCTCCTCGATGTACGTGATGGCCTCGCCGACGGTGCTGATCTTCTCGGCCTGCTCGTCAGGGATGGTTATTTCGAATTCCTTCTCGAACTCCATGATGAGTTCTACGGTGTCAAGGCTGTCGGCACCCAGATCGTTGGCGAAGCTGGCCTCGTCCTTGATTTCGGCCTCGTCCACACTGAGTTTGTCCTTGATGATTTCTTTCACTCTTGCTGCAACATCCATGTTTGCCATAGTTGTGTAGTTTTAGATGTTTGGATTGATAATTGTTTTCTCCTTTTATAAATACTGTCTTTCCGTCGACATTGCCACCGGAGGAGGTGTTTTCCTTTGAAAGACGCGCAAAAGTATGTATAGAAAATGTGATAGGCAAAAAAGAGCCTAAAAAAATGTGAAAAGGCGCACGTGTGCTTTGCCCCTTTGTGCAAAACGCGCGCTCTGTGTGACATTTACCCCGTTTTTGTTGCGATTGTTGGCACTGAAACCATTGTACAATCGGCATGTCCTCACAACAGCCCGCCCATTGCAAACGCTGGGAGCGCGGGCGTCCCCGC
>JAFSWM010000052.1 GCA_017444485.1 Bacteroidaceae bacterium
AAACAAGGTCCGTGTGACTTTAAAGACACACCGAGTGACTTTAAAGTCACACGGACCTTGTTTAAACTACAACGGATGTAGTTTCACGCTTGAAGCCTTCAAGTATTTCGGGCAGGAACAGTCGGGCTAAATGGCTCTAATGTGGGAAGAACCACATCGGCTCATACAACGTCTGCCTGCATGCCAGTAAGTCCGCAGACCATGCATGCGCAAAGATAGGCCGCGAAGCACTGTTGCTCCGCGGCCTGTCGCTGTTTTTATCTCGGGCTATGCGCCCGGGGACGGCGAGGGATTATCTCACGATGAACTTCCTGCCGTGTGTCACATAGATGCCTGGTGCGAGGCGCTGGTCGCTGTGGGCGGGCTTGACGAGTCGGCCCTGGACGTCGTACACGGGTGCTGATGTCGCCGTGACACTGTGTCCGCTGATGCTGGTGATCTGTCCATCGATGTTGATGTACAACGTCTGCCAGGTGCCTTCGGTCAGTTTGATGAAGGCACGGAAGGGTTCGCAGGAGGTCTCGGAATCTACGTATTCGAAGCGGTCGCCCACGAGGGTGTAGTTGTCATCGTCGGCGAGGATGCTGACTGCTGCGTAACTGCCCACGAAGCGTGTGCCGTCCTTGCTGATGCTAGGCGTGCCGCTCTGAGGCGTGGTGAGGCTCGTGGCGGGAATGTTGTACACGGCGGTGTGGGGCGTGCCGTCATCGGCGAGGGTGGCATTTGTGAGCCCAGGCTTGATGAGGTAGGGCACGTTGGGCTCCATCGCGCTGACACGTTCGAAGTAGAGCACGTCGCCGGCGGCCATAATGAATTCAGCCACTTCCGTTCCTGTTCCAAATACGGCGACGGGGTCGTTCACGGCGCAGGGTAGCACGATGGTGTTCCACTGGCCTTTGCTGAAGGTGCGTTTCAGCGTGACGCTGGCGGCGGGAATGTCGGCGGGAACGTAGTCGTTGCTCTCGTTGAGGATGATGCTCTTGGGGCGGAGGTCTTCGGTGAGTATCTCCACACTGGTGGTGCCAGTGACGGTGAAGGTGGCTGCAGTGCCTTCCACGGTGTTGCCGTTGATGACGATTCCCGTGACGCGGTATCCGCTGCGTGCGGTGGCCACGAGGTTCACCTCGGTGCCATAGGCGATGTATGACGTACCGATGCTCACCTGGGCTGCGGCGGTGTCGCAGGCTACGTCCACTCGGTACTGCCTGGGGATGAACACGGCGCGCACGTCTTGTGCGTTGTCAAGCAATAGGGTGAGGGGATTCTGTGTGCTGAACTGCTTGAGCCCTGCCGTCACTGCGTCGTCGGTGGCGGCGAGGCGGCGCGTGCCTGCTGCGGCCTGGTTGTTGCCTTCCGTTGCGTGCGCCCAGTATGCGAAGGTGTAGCCCTCGGCGGGCTGGGCGGTGAGTTGCAGCGAGGTGCCGTAGGCTACCTCTCCGGTGGCGGTGGCTACTGCGGCTTGTCCGTCGGACGCTACGACTGCCACGGTGGTGGAGCCGGCGAGGAGCGGCCAGGCGGATACGTTGTAGTGTACCAGTCCGTCCTTGAAGAGCACCCACTTCACGAGCATGCCTTCGCCTCCGGTGTAGCCCTCTTTGTCGGTGATGCTGTCGGCGCTGACGGCGAGGACGTAGTAGCCGTTTGCGGTCAGTGCGGCGGTGTTCACCACGAAGATGCTGTCAGAGCCAGTCAGAGCGGTGATGGGCAGCGGTGTGTCGATGACCTCGCCCTCGTAGCGCAGGGTGATGTCGTCGCGGGTGAATGTGGTGGCGTCGATGCCCTTGTTGAAGCGCACGGTGAGTTGGCTGATGGGTTGCTGTGCCAAGGCGTCGGCATCGGGCAGGGTGTCGATGGCTACCACGGCGAGCCTCACGTCGGGGGTGGGTTCAAATTCTACGAGGTAGGTGTATGTGCCTCCTGCCGTGACGTAGTCGACGATGTGCAGGCGGTTGTCGTCAATGGGGTCGGCGCCGTCGCGTAGGGTGTAGCGCGATGTCCAGAATGCCTCGGCGTCGAGGGCCCGGCTGGTGTTCTCGGCGGTGACGCTGGTGATGCCAGCTGCTGTGGCGGCGGGGTTGGGCAGGTTGGTGTAGAACCATCCGCTGCGCTCTGCCACTACGCTTACGCGGCACTGCGTGGGTGAGAGGCGCTCCACGGTGGTGGCCTCGACCAGCGGCGACAGCGGCTCGTTGGTGCCGTTGCTGAAATAGATGCGGTCGGGGGTGTCGTTTACGTCGTCTTCGTCGTTCACTACCCATGCCCGCAGCACGGTGTCGCCCACGGTGGCTTTGATGCTGTGGATGAGTTCGTGTATCGTCACGTCCTCGAGCAGCGTGAGGTTGGGATTGCCGTAACTATTCACGTGGTTGGCTGTGACGTTGTAGTCGGTGAAGTGGCCGAGCACGTCGCAGGCGAGATACCATGTGGCATAGGTGCTGGTGCCGGCGGGTATGTCGCCGAATTCTGTGGCTACGCTGCCGCCGAGGGCTGGTGTCTGCGTTCCTCCATTGAGGCTGCTCGATACGATGCTGAAGGTGGCGGCGAGGCCCTTGGCGTTGTCCACGATGCGTGGCTGCTGGGTTATCATGCGTACGTCGGTGGCGTCGCCGAGGCCTTTGTTGTGCATCAGCAGGCTGAACTCGGCGGGCACCACGGGTTCTACCACGTCGGGTGTGAGGGGGTTGTCGCCATAGATGTCGCGTTGCATGAAGTAGGTGAGGTCGAGCACGGGCGAGGGTTTCACCATGAGGCTCACGGGCAGCAGGTCGCGCGACTGGGTGGCAGTGCCGTCGTTCCAGGTGAGCGTGCCGCCGAATGACCATGTGGTGAGCGTGTCGGGGGCTGCATAGCGGGTGGGGATGAAGCGTATGGTGGCCACACCCTTGCTGCTGCCGGCCAGCGTCCAGGGACCAATCGTGTCGCCGGTGAAGCCCTCGATGCTTTCAAAATTGATTTGGAACTCGTGTGCGGTGGCTTTCTCGCCCAGCAGGTTCTCCACGAGCAGGTCGAGGTTGATGTCGGTGAGTGGTGTGCTGGTGTTGTTGGTGACGGTGAGCGTGCCGATAAACGTCTGCCGCGTCATCACGAGGCGCTGTGAGATTTCGAGTTGCACGGTGGCGCAGGTGTTCGACTTCAGACTCTCAGAGTAATCCAGTAGTGCAGCGTTGGCCTTTTCCACCAGGCTTTTCCAGTCTGCAAAGCCTGCGCTCACCAGGGCCACGTTGCACGAGTCGCGTCGTTCGATGATGGACGAGAGTCGGGCGGCGTCCACATAGTTGTCGCCCTCCACGGCTCCGCCGCTGGCTTTCTTGATGGTGTTGATGTAGCGTTCGGCGTATCTCCTCACGTCGAAGTCGAGCACCGTGGCCTGTCCGCCGGGCATCAGTTGCAGGATTCCGTAGGGGTCGGTGCCGGCGCTGAGATTGTCGGGTATTTCTGTGAGGGGCTGCATGGTGAGCAGGGTGCCGCTTTCTTCCAATTCGTTCAGCCTTGCATTCACGGCGTCGAGGCTCTGTGCCACTTCGTCGGTTGCTGCATCGATCATGTCGGGGGCGTCGAAGAGGGCCAGACACCAGTCTCTGAACGTTTGCATATAGGTGGTGTAGAGGCGTCCGTAGTTGTAGAAGGTGCGGACGAGGGAGGGCACGGACTTGTTGTTCGCCTCGTAGCAATTAATGGCATCTCCGAGGCAGTAGATCATGCCGTATAAGGAGCCATAGGTCGGGATGTAGCGCATGGAGCACGAGAGAGAGGTTTGCGTCACCTCTTTGACTGCATTGCTGTAGGAGAGGCCGACCATGCCGCATTCATACCATGGGATATACCCGTTAATGCAGGGCCACAGGTCGCAGACGTCGGTGGGGCAGGGGAGGATGTTCGGACGGTTGTCGGCGCTGCTTGCCGAGCCTCCGCCGCTGACGCTTCCGCCGCGCCAGATGCTGGGGCCTCCAAGGCCTCCTCCAACGCCACCACCAGCATAGGTGCCGGTAGATATGGTGGGGCCGGTGGGGCGACAGTGGCTCCAGTCTTTAACGGTCACCACGCTGACGCTGATGTACTTCTGTATGAGGTCTTCATAACACTCATAGTGCCAGTATGTGGTGATTTTGGCAAAGCATTTCACAATGAGTTTGCTGCCCTGCTCCGACTGTCCGCCGCCGCTGCTTCCGCTTCCGCCGCTTCCGCTGCTACTTGTGTCATCCGGCCCGCCGAAGGTGATGTCTTCTGCGATGCGCTTGGCACGCACGGGGATGGTGTAACTCTGGTTTGCGCCCAGGTCGAAGTCGTCCGCGTTGACCAACGGTGTGAGTTCAAAGCCGGGCACCTCGGGCAGTTCTAAGCGGCACTGCTTGGCGGCGATGAGTCCGTCGTTGCGGAGTATGGCGTTGAACATCAGGGAGCCGCCATAGGGCACGGCGTCGAAGGCGATGGTGTCGGGAAGCGTCACACGCACCACGGGCATCGGCACGCTGGTCTCGTAGGTCACCGTGGTCTTTATCTCATATTCGTCCTGGTAGGTGTTGTCCTCCACCACTTCCCAGAGCACGTTCACGGCTTCGTAGGAAAGCGTGGCTACGTGGGTGGTGATTTCGCCAGGGCTGATAAGTATGTTCTGTGTATAGCCGCTGTGCTTGTCGGCGGTGACCACGAGGCGGTAGTAGCCCTCGCTGACCGGCGGCAGTGTCACTCCGTTCTCGCTCTCGTCGGGTGTGATGCCACTGCAGACGAGCGCACCGGTGTTGTAGTCCAATAGTTTCACGGTGGCATCCTTCACGTAGGGATGTTCGCCGGCGGCATTCCCATAGTAGGTGTTCTCGTCGCGAACCACTACGCGGAGCGTGCCCTCGGCCTCGCTGACCACTTTCACGTTGAAATAGAGCGATACGCCGCTGCCGCGCTCACAGTTCACGCCGATGCTCCCTGTCTGAATGATATTCACATCGAGGTCGCCGGGGTTGAACTGCAGCATCATCGTGGCGCTCTCACCATAGGCCAGCGACGGCATGGTGGCGGCAGAGGCCAGGGTGACAAAGCCGTTCATTGACGTGGGGAGCGACACGGTGATAGCCCCCGTCTCGCCCTTCCCGTTGTTGGTGATGGTGAGTGGGTAGGTGCGGCTTTGCCCTTTGGTGACGGTGGTGTTGATGGAGGATGTAGAGAGCGCGAGCGACGGGGTGTGCAACCGCGTGAAGTTGTATGTGGTCACCTCGATCGACTCTCCCTCGTCGGTGGAGAACGTCACGATGATGCGCTCCCAGTCAGTCCCCGTCGAGACGGCGCTCGACGTGATGGTGTAGGGGATGTCCACCGTGGCATCGCCTTCCAATACGCTGAGCGAGCCTACCTCCATGGTGTAGCCCTCCGTGGCGCCGCTGAGCGTAGGTCGTATGTTGTGAAGCGGCAATGCCGAGAGGTTGCGTAGCGTAATCGTGCCGTTGTGTGCCTCGCCCAGGAAGATGTCGTTCTTTACATACCCACCGGTTTGTTCAAAGCCATAGACGTTGAATGTGCCGGCAGCCGCTGTGCTCTGCTCGCCCGTGTTGCACACACCGTAGGCAAACGCTCCGCGATAGGCCGCGGGGCGGTCATAGCGTATGCTGAAGCGGCCCGCCTCGTCGGTGGTGCATGGCAGGGGGGTGCGTGCGCCGTTATAGACGATGTAAGGCTCTATGGCAATGCCTGCGACGGGGGCGTCGGTCACCGGTGTGATGGTGCCGCTGAGCGTGATGGGCTGTGTGCTCTTGTAGGCTTCGCTGTCGCTGCTGATGCTGAAGTTGTACAGAGAGCCCACGGTGAGCGTCGCTTCAGCCGTATTGTTCACGTATTGCAGTTCTGCCACCGTGCGCGAGGGGTTGATGGTGGCTGTGTGAGTGTATGAGCCTGGCACCGTGCTGGCGGTGAGTGTGGTGGAGAGGGTGGCCTTCTCGCCCGGAGCCAGCGGCGCTGCCAGAGAGAGCGTGGCTACTGTGCTGCCGTCCCTGACGACTTGCGCGGGAACGCCCTGCGGCAGTGTGGACGCACCGATGTTGCTGATGGTGAGTGCCACGTCATACTGCGAGCCAGCAAGCGGGTTCGTGCTGCTGAGCGCCATGCGCTCTATGGTGGCGTCGGGCAGCGTGCGGTCGCTAACGAGCAACCATGCGGCGCCGCTGTTGTATCCCTCAGCCGAGGCAATGATGCTTACGGTGCGGTCGCCCTCAGTCACCGCGTTGCTCGGCACCACGATTTTGCCGCTGACACTGACAGAGCCCGCGGGGATGGTCAGCGTGGCGGGGATGGTCATGTCGGTGGCGTCAGCCGTGATGCTCACGGTGAGCGGGCTCGTGACGTCAGCCGTGTTGCGGCTCACGGTCAGCGTAGCCCCCTGGGTGTCGCCCTCCAGGATGGTCTGTTTGGACACTGTGAGCGTCAGGGTGGGGCCATCGTCGTCAATGATACTCACTGGGACAGACACCGCAGCCTGTTGCTCCCCGGTGGCGGCGCAGTTGCAAGAGGATATATAGACGTAGGCCGTGACGTTCACCGTGCGGTTGCCATCCACGACGCTGTTGTCGATGACTCCCAGTGGGAAATTCACCGTGGTCGTTCCGGCAGGCATCTGAATCGTCTTGTACTGCCCGTAGCGTATGTGGCCCTCTTCGTCGTCGCTGAGTTTCACCGTGATGTTGTTTGCTGTCACACCGGTGCGCGTCAGCGTGGCATAGATGGCCTGAGGGCCGGCACTCTCGCTCACCGTGGTGGGAGAGAGCGTGAGGGCTATGGCCGGCACATCGTCATCGTGAAGCACAAACATCGCCGTGGCCTTTGAGTGGTGCTCCGCCGTGGCCGTGATTTTCACCGTCTCGTCGTTGGCGGGGTCTTTGTCATCGATGATCGGGATGCGCACGCTGGCCGTAGTTTCGCCATCGGCAAAGACGAGGCTGGCAGGCAGACGGAAGCGTTTAGACTGTTCGATGCCAAGGCTGACCACCAGTTCGCCCGCAGCATAGCGAGCAGGTACGGTACCCGTTAGCACCATCACGTCGCCCTCGTTGTAGTCCTCTTTGTCCAAGGCGAGCGTGAGCGGGATGAGGTCGTCGTCCTCCACATAGAGCGTATCCGTCACCGCGTCATAGCCATTCGCCGCCAGCACCGTGAACGGCACGGCAGCGTCGATGTTGATGTCCGTGTTGTTGATGGGACTCACACTGAAATACACACGGCTCGTACCTACGGGGAACGTCACACTCCCGCCGTCAGCGAAACTCACACGTCCGCCCTGAGCCGTGACAGAGAACGTTTCTGCCACATTCAGGTTGCCCGTTCGGCGCAGTTCGCAGTTGTACCGCCCCGCGCCGTTCTCGGGGATAGAGCCCTTGTAGGGCGTCAGCGTCAGGTGTTTGATCACGGCGAGGGAGTAGGCCGGAGCGCTGGCGGTGTTGTTGCCCTGTGCCAGGGTGGTCTCCCCGTTTCCTACCGCCGGCACAATCTGCACCACGGCGCGGCAGTCGCCACTGATGCCAGGATAATTCGCCAGGGCGATTTGCGCAGCGCGGCTCACGCTGGCCCCCATGCCGAGCGTCCCGTCGTAGGCCGTGGTGCCCACATACACACGCGTGCCACCCTCGTTCTCAATGTAGATGCGTTCCGTCCATCCAGCGCCAGTGGCGGTGTCGCCCACGTTCTGAACGTTCCACGAGAAGTTCAGTACATCACCCGGCGCACAGCGCGACTCCGCCACGCTGACGTCGGTGGGCAGCAGGTCCGGATGAGCCACGTCGGTGATGCTCACCGAGCCGTTCTGCTCACCAGTGGCCACGTTGCGTCCCTCGCGGTCGGAGAGAATCACGCTGCCAGCAGTGAGATAGACCGGCAGCACACTCCCCACAGCAAGCGACTGCGGGAGGTCAATGTCGAATGTAAGCAACGTTCCCCCCGTGCCTTGAAGGCGCGCGTTACGCTCGCTGAGAATCAGCACGAGGTACTTGTAGTATCGCACACTGCCCACGCCCGAAACGCTCTGAAAGACCGTCGATACTTCGCGCAGGCTCACGCTGTGCCCATCGCCGCGTGCGCTCTTCAAGCGAGCGCACCACTGGCCGTCAGCGTCGCGGTTCAGACGGTAGGGCAACTGGATTTCGAACTGCGCAGCCACGATGTCGCTGGAGTTCTCTAACTCAACGGGTAGGCTGAGCGTGCGTCCGGCAGGATAGGATACGGCAGGCACGCGCAGCACGTTTGTTTGGGCCGAGGCCGCAAAAGCCAGCAGCCAGCCCAGGCAAACGATGGAGATATATCTGATGTTTTTCATACGAAACAGAAAGATTTTTTTTATTGACCATTGATGATTGACCATTGAACATTTTTGCAAAACCGAGAGCAAGGGTGTTGGCAATGGTCAACGGTCAATGTTCAATGTTCAATGATTTTTACGCACTTTGAACTCCCCGCCGTCGGCGGTCTTGATGATATAGACGCCGGCAGGGAGGCGGCGGAACTCGTCGGCCACATTTCCGGCTGCCACACGTCGGCCCAGCATGTCGTAGATTTCGCCCGTGGCGGATCCCGTGGCGGTCATCGTGTCGATACCTGTTGCGCCGTTTTCTACAGCGGCAGGCAGTCGTGCGCCTTGCACGTCAGTGAGACGCAGGTCGCCCAGGCTTGTACTGGCGGGCAATCCCTTAAGGAGCGTGTGCTCACCGCTCAGCAGCGTAGCACCCTCAAGCGAATAGAGGAGCACGCGTACCGAGCCGTCAGCCTGCTGCCTCGCTGAGAGACGGAAGCCCGATGGCACGGTGGCAGCGCTCAGATCAGCCACCCCGGCGCCATAGAGCGTGAACTGCAACGCCGCCACCTCGTCAGCGCACGTCAGGCGCAGTGTGCCGCCTGCGGTTGTGCAGACGTTGCGGGCGTCGTACATTATATTATATAGCGCGCGAGTGGCCGCCGCACTTTCCCCCTCAAATTCGAGGATACGGTTGATGGCCAAAACGCAGTCGCGCACGTCCATCGCAGCGTCAGCGTTGGCGTCGGCAGTGGTGTAGTTGAATGGGACAGAAGCAGGGCGTGCCTGATAGAGCACATGATAGATGATGCTTTGCAGGTCGGCCACATCCACCGTGAGGTCAATGTTTGCGTCGCCCTCCACCCAGTCGAAGGCGAAAGGCTGAGTGCCACGCCCGCCACGCGACACGTCCATAATATATATGGTGTCGCGCTGACCGGTGAAAGCGTCGCACTCGTTCGTGGCGGTGTATGCAGTTTCTCCGTTCAGGCTGAGCCAGGAGGTGCTAGAGGTGGCATAGGTGTAACCATCAGCAGCGGCTACGCGCTCGCCAAGACGAAGGAAGCCATCGGCCCCTGCCGCTTGCTGCGTGGCGTGACAATAGGTCTGCAGACTGTTTGCATGCCAGGCGAGCGGCTCACCAAGCATTGCCCGTACCGCAGGATAGGCTTCCGTCACAATGGGGAGTTTCGTCGCGTAGTCCACGAATTGGTATCGCAGGTCAAGGTCATCAGACACTCGCTTCATATAAGTCGTATCTATCGCCGTGCTCACGCCGGTCAGCAAGTTGTAACTGGCGTTGAAGATGCTCAGGCTTGGAAGTTTTGTGGCCAACGGCGCCACATCGCCCTCCAAGCGGTTGCCCTGCAGATAGAGGAAGCGCAAGGAAGTGTTGGGGGCAGAGATGTCGGCTGCGGCTTCTTCAAGGCGTCCGCTCAGCGTGTTGTTGGAGAGATCGAGTGTGGCAAGTTCAGAAAGGCCAAAGATTGAGCCGCTCAGTGTGCCAGAGAGCCCCATGCCAGAAAGGTCAATGCCCGTGACGCGGTCGCCCTTTGTCGTCACGCCAATCCATTTGCCGAAATACAGCGAATTGCTCGTGAAGTCCCAAGGCTCAGCCCATGTCTCACCGCCGTTCTCGTTGTAGAAGGCCTGCAGAATGGCAAAGTCGGCATCGGCGAGGGTGTCGCCTGTGACGAATGGCAAAAGGCGGAACTCTTTCCACACCCCAGCCGCGGCATAGAGCCTTTCAGAACCTTTGGGTACGAACAGCGTGACATTGGCGCGGTTGCTCGGAGCATCGCCCGTGGTAATTGCGGGCGGGCGTTCGCAGAAGACGCGGAGCGAGTCAAGATTCTCGCAACCGCTGAAGTAGTCAAAGGACTCGCCCAGGCTGTAATCTTGGTTGCGCCCCAGGCTGACGTATTTCAGCGAGGCACATGATGAGAATGCTGCGCTGCCCACCCTTACGACGCTGTCGGGAATGACGGCTTTTGTGAGACCGGACTGCGAGAATGCGCGATCCCCGATGCTTTGCAGCGTCTGAGGCAGTTCAAAAGTTTTGAGGCTGCTGCAATGCTGGAAAGCACTCTCGCCTATTGTGCGAAGTGAGGACGGGGTGTTGATGTTGTTTAGGCTTGCGCAGTAGATGAAAGCCATGTATGGGATTTCTGTCAAAGATTCAGGCAGATGAACACGCCCGAGCGCTGTGCAGAACATAAACGCACCGTCGCCCATTGTGGTTACGCTTTCTGGCAGGGTGACATCGGTAAGCCCTGTGCCGCCGAAAGCCATCATGCCGATTTCAGCGAGGTTCTCGGGTAGGGAGACCGATGTGAGCGCCCTGTTGTTATAGAACGCCTGTTGGCGAATAGCGGTCAGCGTGGAGGGTAGAGAGATTTTGGAGAGGTTGGCGTTGGAGTCAAAAGCGTATTCCCCAATTTCACGAACGCCCTCAGGTACGGCCACGCTGTCAAGCATACTATTGCCTGCGACGGCATAACTGCCGATGCGGTTGGCGCTTGGTAGGCAAATCTTAGTCAGCGCAGGCATGTTGTAGAACATGTAGTCGCCTATCACATCGTTTTCAGTCTGGTATGCGTCGTTTTGCGCTGTTACCGTGCCATCGGTGGCGACGGAGTAGGAGTGGTAACTCTCTCCGCCGCTGACGATCCATGCCTCGCTCAGATCAAGTTCGGCCACAGCGCTGAGACGAGTGTGTAGGAAGTTGATGTCCGTACCGTTGAGCGGGCCGGAGACTTTGAGCGTGACGATAGATTCTGTATGGGAGACCGTCGTAATGGCCCTTTCTAACCCGCCACCAGCAGTTGCTTCTGTGGATACAACGAGCGAGGTGAGGTAAGGAAGTGGATTAACCAACGTGATAGCAGCCATTATGCGGTCGATGGTGGCTTGTGTGGCAGCGTGGGACTTGAGTTCTGCGGCTGCTGCTGCCAGGCTGTTATCAAATTCCATCGCGTCAGCCTCCGTCAGTTGGGCGTAGAATGTGCTGTGGTCATATTGAGCGGCATAGGCGCGGAGTTCACTCAAGCACCAGTAGTTGAAGCCGTCGCCGTTGGAACGAGAGCCATTCTTGACGCTCTGTACCGTGCTGTTCACTGCCATACGTACGTAACGGTAGGCTGCGGGGAGTTCGAAACTCGTCACACCGCCGCCCTCACCCTCGGGGATGATGCTGCGGAGACTATTAAGCATGGCTACACTCACCGTGTTGCCGTCAGCGTCGAGGAGCGGGTACTGCCAGTTGAGGGTGTAGACGCCCAAGTTTTTCCAACCAGCGCTGGGGACAAATTCCGTATCGGTGGAGAGCAGGCTCTCGTCGTTCGTTCCGTAGAGCGTCACGGTGTAGGGAATGTCCGGCGTGCCTGCATTGCTGCGTACAGCATATTTCAGCACGAGCGTAGACACCTCTTCGCCGAGGTCCATCTGGATGAAGTGGGGCTCAGTGCCCAGCACACTGGCGTGCCAACTGGTGTGGATGAAGGAGGTGCCGTCAAATACGCCGTCGAAGAGGCCAGCAGGATTGTTCTCTACGGGGTCGGCGGGATATACCCAAACCTGCGTTTTGTTGGTCAGGAGGCCTTCGCCGATGGGGAACGTGCCGTCCTCTGTGCCGTTGAAGTGGATGGTGCTTCCGGCGTCACGCAAATTGGTCGCTATCGTGAAGTATTTTTGCAGCGTGTCGTTGAGAGCGTTTTGGGCAATGGTGTTGCGCAGCGAATCGATCTTGCTGTCCATTATGGAAATGGTCTCGTCGTCCACTGCTACAACGGTCCATGCGCTACCGCCTGCTGCTGGAGTCCAGTTCACCATATACTTTCCGTCAATAGCAGTGTGAAGGCCGGTGTACACAGACCCTGTGATGCCCGTGTTTACGATGGTGATGAAGCCTGGCACCGCAGGGCTGATGCCCACCACGAACTTGGCTGCCTCTTCTGCGCTTGCCGTGAAGCCATAGGCCGTGAAGCGTTCGGTGGTGTTGTTCAGGTACTGGTCGACGGCGAGGTTCTTAATGGTATAGAGGCTCTTGCCGTCGTCGGTGGTGCCTGCATCCTCAAACTGCCAAATGTACTGGGGCTCAGCGTCAGCACCGAATACCGTGGCGTCAAATGCTTCGCTCCACAACGCGATGGACGAGAAAATGTTGGCATAGGCGGCGTCCACATTGGTGAGGTCGTCGCTCTTGTCCATCATGTTGTTGGACGTGCCGATACGTGCGCTGACTAAGTAGTAGTAGCCAGATTGGAAATCCAAAGGAATTTGTCCGGCGAGTAGCGCTTCGTAGGCGGCACGCAGGTTTTCCGCGGCCTGTGTGATTTCCTCGTCGCTGTATGTGTCTAAATCGGCCTGGATATCTAATGCTTGATCGTAGGTTTCCTGGCAAGCGTCAATGAGTTCCTGCGGGTAGCCACCAATCACATCGGCCTGGTAATTGCTACCATCGAACTGAATCTCAGTCAGCACCCGTTCAAGGACCATCCAGGCAGGAGGATCGGAGAGTTCTACTTTGTAGATAGTGAACTTACCATTGGCACCGTCGCCGCTGATCCAGGAGGCTACGGTCGCTCCGTCGCCATTGCCAACGCCACCATTACCATTGAGTTCTTTGCCGCTGGGCATCGTGAAGTGGAACACGCCGTCCTCGGGCATAGTGATGGTGTAGGTGGCAGGACTGGCCTGTGTGCTCAACGCTTGGTAGCCGCTCACATCGGGCAGGTAGCGTCCGTAGGCCGAACGGATGTTGGCCTTGACCTCCGTGTCGGAAGCAGACGATATCTCGAACGTGAAGACATACGAGGCGTCAGAACCTTCCTCGCAATTCGCGGATTGGTAGAGCGCGTTGTCTGCCCGCTCGTAGATGTAGGCGTTACGTCCGTTGTTGAACAGCACATAGGTGCCTTCGTTCCTTAGTTCGGATAAACTCGCCACAGGGTTTCCTATGGCACTGATTACTCTGTCGCTATACCCCTTCCTAATCGTCACTTCGTAGGTGAAGAGGCATGTCCAGTTGCCTATACCGCTGTTGAATGTGGCGGTGACGGTGCTACTTGCGCCATTTGTATTAAGCCACACGGCCTTGTCGGGGAGTACTTTCCATCTCACGGCCATAGAACTATTGTAGCCGCTGGCGATGTTGGCGATGTCTGCGTTGGCATCCTCGGGCTCAAAGCGTGTGGCGTCAGACAGGTCGCTGGTGAAGGCCATGGGGCGTTCGGTGCCCGTGATGTATTGCCCGTCAATGTTCTGCAGCGCGTAGCCGCCGTCGGGGTGAGGAACCACCTGCCACGACGTGCTACCGTCTGCCATGAAAGACTCGCTGAGACAGCCGGTCTTGTCTAAGTAATTCTCGGCAGCCGTGGTGTGGTTCTGTAGTGCCACCCACAGTGTACCCGCATCTGCTTTTGACATGATGGTCGCCGCGTCAAGCGTGTTCGTGCCGCTCTGGGTGGTGTGCACCTGCGCGAACCCGCCTGCGCCCATACAGACGAACATCGTCAGCATGGTGAGAAATGTCACGACTTGTTTCATAATATATAAGGGTTTGGTTTGTTGAATAATTATTGAGGGCGCGTGGCCTGCGGGAAGGGGCAAGCCAGCGAGGGCATGGGAGCGGCTGGTCTTTTCTCATAACCAGAAGATGGCCCGGCTGCCAGTCAGCGGTGGGCTTTACTAAACCAAACACCCCGGCATTTACGCCGGTAGGGAAGGGGAGAGGGCAATAAAAATGGGGGCGGGGCGATGGTTAAATCGCTGCAAGTTTAGGGCTTTCAGCCGAATAGTGCAAGCGTAAAGCCAAGAAAATGCGCGAAGATGGCGCTGCACGCTCCAAAAATCCCTATTTTTGTGCCGAAAAATCGTTTTATCTATGGCAAAGTTCAAGAGAATACTGCTGAAACTCAGCGGTGAGAGCCTGCAAGGCGGGCAGGGATATGGCATTGACCGCGATAGGCTGGCCGAGTATGCCGAACAGATCAAGGACGTCGCTTCGGCGGGCGTGCAGATAGGCATCGTCATTGGCGGTGGCAACATTTTCCGCGGCCTGAGCGGTGCAGCCAGCGGCCTCGACCGCGTAAAGGGCGACCAGATGGGCATGCTCGCCACGGTGATTAACTCCCTGGCGCTGAGCAGCGCGCTGACGGCCATCGGTGTAAAGGCGCGCGTGATGACGGCGGTGCGGATGGAGCCCATCGGTGAGTTCTACAACAAGTGGGCCGCCATCGAAGCCATGAGCCGAGGCGAGGTGGTAATCATGTCGTGCGGCACGGGGCAGCCCTATTTCACCACCGACACCGGCTCGTCGCTGCGGGGCATCGAGATTGAGGCTGACGTGATGCTCAAGGGCACACGCGTGGATGGCATCTACACCGCCGACCCCGAGAAGGACCCCACCGCTACGCGTTTCGACGAGATCAGTTACGACGAGGTGCTGCGCCGCGGCCTGCGCGTGATGGACATCACGGCCATCGCCATGTGCAAGGAGAACAACCTGCCCATCCAGGTGTTCAATATGGACCAGCCTGGCAACCTGCGCCGTGTCATCGACGGCGAGGCGGTAGGCACCTTTGTCCACCCCTGATATGACTCCCCCGCGCATTGCCATCGTTGAGGCCAACACGCTCGCCGCGATGGGCCTCGCTGGGCTCCTCGAGGAGATGATGCCCATGGGGGAGGTGTGCGTCTTTGTGAGCCTCGAGGCCCTCGCTGCTCAGACGGGTGCGGGCTATAACGTGGCGGCAGATCCCTTTGTACATTATTTTATCTCCGCGCAGACGTTGCTCAGCCACGCACGTTTTTTCTTGCCCCGTCGCCACAAGACCATCGTCATGGTGCAGGGTGCTGAGGCTGCCGCCTTGCCGGAGGGCTTCGTGCAAATCGACGTGAGTCTGCCGCGCGATGCGTTGCTCCGCCGCCTGATGTCGCTCCACGGACATGCCCACGGGCCCTGCAGTGCCCACCCGCATGCTGCACATCATGCGGCAGCGGTAGGGGGGACAGAGTCCTTGCTTACGCGCCGCGAGACCGACGTGCTGCGGCAGTTGGTGCGCGGGCGTTCCAACAAGGAGACGGCGGAGGCGCTCGGTGTGGGGCTCACCACGGTCATCACCCACCGCAACAACATCGCTGCCAAACTCGGCACACGCTCGCTCGCCGCACTCACCGTCTATGCCGTCAGCCACGGCATTGTGGGCGTGGAGGAGATATAATAAGTTGTAAGGTTAGAAGATTGTAAGGGGCTATGCGACGACCTCATAACCTCAAAACCTAATGTGTTCAGAAGCCTTCGTTGATTGTGTTGGAGGTGAGGATGAGCCCCTGCACGACCATCATGAAAGCATAGGCTATAACGATGAGTTTTCCGTAGATTTCTTCGCGAAATGCGTAAACGATTGCTGGGAAAAGAATAATCTCGATAATGCCTGTTACTTCGCTAAGACGCCATGCCATCACGGGCATAAAGGAAAAAACAAGGAAGCAAGTGATGGAATAAACGAATACCTTGAGATAGAGGCTCAGGTGCGGAACTTTTTCGGAGATGAACTCCGCTTTCCAAAGGATGAAGTAGAAGATGAAGAGTTTGAAGATGAAGGGGATGTTGAAGGTGCTGATGCTGTCGCCCATGATACCGCTGTCGCGCATGGCTTCGTAAAGTTCTATACGGTCTTGTAGTTGCGGAATGGGAAGAAACATTACAGGGTCTATGTGTAACCGGTTGATGATAATACCCAATAAGGGTAGTATTGAAAGGATGCTTTTTGCGGTGAGGCCCAATGGCTTGCTGCCGAATAAGAGTAGTGGTAAATATAGTGCAGCGGTGCTGTGAAAAAAGATGGCTAGCAGATATAAAAGTAGCGTGATGGATTTCTGTCCGTTTCCGTGAAAAGTGAGTGCGAAGAGGAATATTCCGGTGGAAACTGCTATGCGGATTTGTGTAAAGTCTTGATAAATATAATAATATCCCATCCATGTAACGAGGGAAAGCATCCACATTCGCGAGGCGCGTGTCATGCCAAAGGCCTTTATGGGTATCGCGAGTAGGGCGTAAATTATGAAGAGAATGCGTGCATCATCTGTTAGCATTTTGCATGCATTTACAATCATGTAGAAGGAAGGCTCTATTTCTATGTCTTGATTGCCTTGTCCATTGAATAGCGCGACGTAGTTTAACGAATCTTGGTCTATACCGACGGGACGGAATGCGGCGATGGCTAAGAGTAGCGTTGCAAAGGCAAAGAAGACCAATTGCTCTATGGCGTTTTTCTTCTTTTCATCGTTGCGCTCAAAAAGTGCGAGCGTGGTAGCGACGGTCATCAAAAGGATATAAAACGGAGTGAACATTGGGTTAATTGCGGTTTTTCAAGATCTGTTCAAGTTGGGTTACGGCACGTTTCCAAGTGAAACGTTGTATATATTCGCTTCCGGATTGAGCTATTTGCCGGCGCAAAGTGTCATTTTCCAACAGTTCGCAAAGTCTGTTTGCCAACGCTTCGGCGTCGGCCGGCGGCGCGAGAAGCGCTGTTTTGCCTTCGTGGGCGAAGACCCGCAGTCCGTCGGTGTCTGTGCATACCAATACGCAGCCGCAGGCCATCGCTTCAGTGGCTGTAAGCCCCCATCCTTCGTTTAGGCTGGGCGTGAGAAATATTGCAACGCTGTTGTAGAGTGCACAAAGGTTGTCCGGCTGCTGTGTGTAATGAATCCACCGTTCGTCAAAATTCGGATTGGAATAGATTCCAAAAAGTTCCACTTCTAAGTCCGGAAAGCGTTCACGACAAATTCGTAGCGCTTCTATACCGTAGTTACATCCCTTTTTGGGCATTTCGTGCCACAGCATGGCAACGCGATGGGGTTGGCGACCGGCGATGGGGGTGGTGATATGAAACTGTTCCGGATGATAAGCGTTGTACAACACATGAGGCCTTTTCTTCGTGACATTTTCTACCAAAGGGACGAGGTAATCTGCGATAACAATGTTGTGCGCAGCAGTTCGGAAAGATTCGTTTAATAGGTCGTTTTGGGGTAGAATCCAGTCTTCGTAACCTTGAATGAGATTGAACGTTGTTCCTTTGCAGGGTGGAAGATTTTTGAGTTCAAGGGCAACGAGACAATTTGTGCAGAGTAGCGCATCAGCGTCACGAATGCTGTTTTTGTTTAACCGCAGTATGCTTTGGGTGCGGATTGAACTATCAAGAGTGAACCAGGATGGTCGTCGTTTTTTTAACCACAAACTTTTTAAATTAAGATATATTGTCGGCCGATGTGGACGATCGTGCGGCAACTGGATGACAAAATAGAGTGCTATATCATGCCCGTTTGCAGCCAAAGCGTTGGCGTATTCAAATATTATTTTGAAGCCGCCTGTCATTTGGATAGGAAAACTCGGAAGGACAATGTTTATCTTCATGGTTCGGTGTGGATTTTTTGAAGATGTGTGCGTCGGCGGAGTATGATCAAAATGGTTGTGGCGATGAGTATTTCACAGACTTGGCTCGTAATCCACGCCCAAACCGCTCCCTCTGTGCCATATGTGGGAATAAGCAGCAGGTTTAGTGTCAGTCCTGCAAAGGCCACCGCGAAGCCGAGGTAAGGAGCCAAATGTTGTTTGCGCAGACCATAAAGACCTTGCACGGTTAGCAAACTCGACACCATTACGAGTAATGGGAGAACTGCCATCGGGCGCAGCAAAATTATGGCTTCCGTGAATTCACTGCCTAAAAGAATCGAAACTAGAAGCGGTGCGAGAAAATAGGTAATGGTGCTTATCGTTACACCGCCTGCACCTACTATGCAAAGCACTTTGCCAAAAAACTTCCAACCTTCGCTGAGCGAAGCGTGCCAGCGGCGGCTCATCACAGGGAATAAACCTATGTTGATGGGAGTGTTGCTCACTGTCATGATGGCCATTATGATGCGGTATGCGCCGGAATAGAGGCCTAGTTCGCTGTCATCGACATATGCACCTAAAATCGTCAATCCTACCATCGTATAAAGCGACACAAAAAAAGCGTTTAGGAAAATAGGGAAAGCGCGCTTTTTTATACTACGAGCCAATGATTTGTCTGTAGTGGTGGGCTTGTGTACGCTAAAGTTTTTTACAACATAAATCAAAGTGCCGATACCTACCACGACATACGCTAAAGACAGCAGTAGTAGATAGAGCATCCCGTCTGCGGGGGTGGTGACAAGCAGGATGATGAGAACTCCGCCAATTGCTTTGATAAGAAATCCGGCCACAGCCATTTTCCCCATCTGTTCAATGCCTTGAAAAAACCAGGTGGGATAAATGGCCACGCCGAGGTTGATGAGTGCGGCAGCGGCATAAAGTAGAGGCGAATCTTGAATTCGGGTGATGAAAAATGAAGCTGCGACAAGTAGCAATAGTGAAAGTGCAAAAAGGCGGAGGCGGCTACCAATAACCGTCCAAAAAATAGTGCGCAGCTTATCTTTGTCATCACGATAGAGCGCAACATCTTGTGTGGCAGAATATTCGTAACCATAGGTGACAAGCAATGTCAAGTAGGCTACAATGTTTTGTGCGTATGATACGCTGCCAAAAACTTCTTTGCCTAAGGCGCGTGTCACGAATGGCACGATGAGCAAAGGCACGATATAGTTGGCTATTTGAAGGATGCCTATCGACGCAATGTTGCGGAACAAACCGCTGTGGAGGGGGCTTTTCATAAACAGCGCAAAAGTAGCAAGAACTTCAACTATCCGCGGCTGCTTCGTGCAAGAAAAAGCCGCGCGAGCCTAATTCCTTAAAAATTATTAAAGGCAGCAACAATAAAAAGGCGTGTTCGCGGTTATTATTTTATATGCATTTTTTCCGCAAAACATGAAAAGAGTACTTTTTGTGGCAAACTCAGATTGGTTCTCGAACTTCAATGCCCCTTATATGGCGTGGTTCAAGAGCCAGGGTTGGATGGTCGATAATGCCTCGCCGGGCATAGAGTCGGGCGAGGTGGACCACCAGTACGACGTTTGCATACAGCGTTCACCATATTCCCTCAAGAATTTCACCGCCTACCGCCAACTCAAGAAACTCATCGACGAGAACGACTACGACCTCATCCACTGTCACACGCCGATGGGTAGTATTTTGGCACGCCTGGCTGGTCGGGCGGCGCAGCGACGAGGGACAAAGATCATCTATACGGCCCACGGCTTCCACTTCTACAGCGGAGCGCCGAAACTGAACTGGCTCGTGTATTTCCCCGTGGAGCGTCTGATGGCAAAATACAGCGACACGCTCGTCACCATCAACCAAGAGGACTACGACCGTGCCCGTCGCTACGGGATGTATCGCAACCGCGTGTACCGCATTGACGGCGTGGGGGTGAACCTGGACCGCTTCTACCCGCGTGGCGAGACGGTGCGCAACACCTATCGCGAGCAGTTGCGCATCGGCAGGGACGACTTCGTCATCCTCTTCACCGCACAGTTCGCACCCGACAAGAACCACCGCGCCCTCATCCGCCAAATCCCCGCCCTCTTGGAGCATATCCCTACGCTCAAGGTGGTATTCGCCGGTAGCGGCCCCATGATGGAGCGCGCCAAGGCGCAGGTACACAAACTGGGGCTTAAGGAGACGGTGCGTTTCCTTGGCAGGCGCTACGACGTGGAGATGCTCTGCAATATGGCCGACCTGCACGTCTCCACCAGCCTGCGCGAAGGGCTCTGTGTGAGCAACATCGAAGCGGCAGCCAGCGGCCTCCCCCTCGTGGTCACCGACATCAGAGGCCATCGCGAAGTGTGCATCGACGGTGTGAACGGATTCCTTTTCGACAAGAAGCATCCCGAGGAACTCGTGGAGCACGTTTGCCGCCTATACGACGATGAGGAACTGCGCAAGACTTTCTCGCGGCAGAACGTGCGCGACGCGCAGCGTTTCTCTATCGACAGAATCGTCAGTGTGATGGCCGGCATTTACAACGACACGCTGGAAGACTGAGCACAGAGCGCTCGCCTTGACACATCCATGAAGCAAAACGCCCGTCCCAATCCTGGACGGGCGGCTGTTTTTGTGCTCTTGGCAACGGCCTTGCCCGATGCGGCGCGTACCTTTGCGCCGCTTATGACAGTCCTGACCTTCACCTTGATACTTCTGCTCGGCGCCTACCTGGCTGGACTACTCGGCTCGCTCACCGGGCTGGGCGGCGGAGTGATTGTCATACCGCTGCTCACGCTCTGCCTCGGCGTGGACTTTCAGTATGCCGTGGGCGCAGCACTCGTGGCGAGCATCGCCACCTCCAGCGGCTCCGGCAGTGCCTACGTCAGGGAGGGGATGACCAACATACGCCTGGGGATGTTCCTCGAGATAGCCACCTGCATCGGCGCCGCCATCGGTGCCTTCGTCGCAGCCTATCTCAACAACAACGTCATCGCCGTAATCTTCGGGCTGACACTGATCCTCACCGCAGTGAACCAGTTGCGCCGTAAGGCAGACCACGGCGCGGTGCAGGGCAGCGAGGCGGCACGGCGGCTGAAACTCTTTGGCTCCTATCCGCTCAAGGACGGCACGCAGCAACCCTACGAACTCACCAACGTGGCAGGCGGCTTCTCGCTCATGACCGTGGCAGGGGCGCTCAGCGGCATACTCGGCATAGGCAGCGGTGTGCTGAAAGTGCTGGCCATGGACACGCTGATGAAGGTGCCCTTCAAGGTAAGCACCACCACGAGCAATTTCATGATGGGCGTCACGGCGGTGACGAGTGCCGTGGTGTACCTGCAACGCGGCAATATCGAGCCCGGCATCGCATTCCCCATACTGGTGGGCGTGCTGGCTGGAGCGCTGACTGGCGCGCGGCTTCTCAAGACTCTCGATGTGCGCTTGCTGCGGCGCATCTTCAGCGTGGCCATCCTGCTCGTGGCCGCCAATATGATTTGGAACGGCGTGGCGGGGAAGTTCTGAAACAAGAGCAACCCCTACAATCTCGCCACACACTGCAAACACGATGAAAGACCTCCGCAATACTATCGGCTTGACGCTCCGCTGGGGCGTACTGACGGCCTGTGCCATAGCCCTCGTGGGTGGCGCGGCCTATCTGTTGCACCACGGGAGTGAGCCGGCTCCCGACTATTCTGTCTTTCGGGGCATAAACCCCGAATACACCACCCTGACAGGCATCTTCGGCGGCTTCTTCAACTTCTCGCCCTACGGCCTCATCCAGGCCGGCGTCATAGCCCTGCTGCTCACCCCGATTATGCGCGTGGTGTTTTCGCTCATCGACTTCGTCGGGCAGCACGACTGGCTCTATTCCGCCATCACCTCCGCCGTGCTGGCCATCATTTTTGTGAATAGCGTGGCCTCGCCCGTCTGATTGTCGCTCGGGGCGAAAACTACATCCGTTGTAGTTTAAAACAAGAACCGACCAACGATTTCGGGTGTCCGACATGGGGCCTCCCACAATGCTCCCGTTGCCTTTGTTTGGCACGAAGCGTTGCCGTAATTGCGGGAATAGTTTTACCTTTGCCCCCGATATGCACGCTTATACCCACAATCCCCATACTAATATCCGCTCACGTGCTGACAGGAACGCACCGACTGCCGTGTTGTTCGTCTGCCTGGGCAACATCTGCCGCAGTGTGGCGGCGCAGCACGTTTTTGAGGCTGTGTGTGAGGCACGCGGTGTGGCCGATCGCTTCTTTGCCGACAGCGCAGGCACCTACGGCGGGCACGAGGGCCAACAGGCCGACCCCCGTATGCGACATGCCGCAGCCCAACGTGGATACAACCTCACCCACCGAGCCCGTCAGGTTCGCGCCGCCGACTTCAGCCGCTTTGACGTAGTCCTGGCGATGGACGACAGCAACCGCCACAATTTGCTCCGCCTCGCTCCGACGCTGCACGACCAGCAGAAGGTGCGCCGCATGGCCGACTATCTCACAGCCTTTCCCACCTACGACTACGTGCCAGACCCCTACTACGAAGGGGCTGAGGGATTTGAACTCGTGCTGGATATGTTGGAGGACGGCTGCGCAAGGCTCTGCGACCAGTTGTTGCAGGAACGCGAAGAGAATCATAAATGAAACAAAACGAAACAATACCAACCCCTATGAAAAAGACATTGTTACTCGCCCTGACGCTGATCTGCCTCTCCGCCACCGCTCAGCGCGACATCTACGGCTTCACCGCCCGAGGGCAGGGCGGGAGAGAAATTCCCATGTCGGAGTACAAAGGCAAGGTGGTGCTCATCGTAAACACCGCCACACGCTGCGGTTTCACGCCCCAGTACACCGCGCTTCAGCAACTCTACGACAAGTATAAGGACCGCGGCCTCGTGGTGCTCGACTTTCCCTGCAACCAGTTCGGCCACCAAGCACCGGAGAGCATTGGCGAGATCAACAATTTCTGCTCCGCCAACTTCTCCACCACATTTCAGCGCTTTGACAAGGTGCTTGTGAACGGGGAGCACGCCACACCGCTTTTCGTCTATCTGGAAAAGAAACTGCGCTTTCGCGGATTTGACCTCAGTACTGACCTCGGCCAACGTATGGACGCCATGCTCAGCAGCCAGGACGCGCGCTATGCGAAGAGCAACGACGTGAAGTGGAACTTCACCAAATTCCTGTGCGACCGCAAAGGCCGGCCTGTGCAGCGCTTCGAGCCGACAGCCGACATGTCGGAAGTGGAAAACGCCATTCTCAAACTCCTTTGAGGATGGCTTTTTTTCGCTTTTGTTTGGGAAAACATCCGAAAGGCTCCCTCCCCACTTCGTAGCAAGGGTGATGCCGCAAAAATCGGAGAGTGGCGTGCCAGCAGCAGAGTCGCTCTCGCTTTTTTTCGTGTGCAGCGTTTCATTCTTGCCGCTGGAGTGTTAAAAAGTCGGTTAAACGCCGTTAATTTTGTTGCAAACAAACGCTAATCTGCTTATTTTTGTGCGCTTTTCGCGGAAAAGGCACGCGGAGGCCCATTTTGGGATAATTAAAACCAACCAAATACATGAGAAACGTACTATTCACGTTCAGCATGCTGCTGCTCGGCGTGATGGATATGGCTGCCGCCACGCCCGTCACCACTTTCGAGAGCGGCAAGAAGTACTACATCCGCTGTGAGTACGCCGACGGCTACATGGCACTCGGCGCAAACCACGGCTCAACCATCGAACTGTATTATGTGCAGGGCACCGGTGCTGTGGCCGCGGATGGCTATTGGTACATTGAGTCCAGCGGCTCGAACTACACGTTCCGCAATGCCTCCACAGGCGAATACCTCGCCTGGTGCTCCACCTACAGCAACGACACAAAGTACATGACGCTCCAAACGTCGGTTGACGACAACGCCCGCTGGAACATCAGTTCCACAGCAGGCACCTTCGTCACCATTCAGAACGCCGCCCACCAGTCGTACTACTGGAACCTGCGCACCAACACCTATCTCATGGGTTGCTACGAAGGCCTGGGCAATGCCAACGGGCGTTTCTATATTTATGCCGAGGGCGATGGTGACGGCGGCAGCGGCAGTACCGACCCTGACGACCCCCAGGGCGACACCCTGTGGGACCCCGACAAGGTCTATGTGCTGCACAACGTGAACGACTTCGGATATATCGTGTACAACCCCGACGTGATAGAAACCGCACCCGTTGTCAAGGGCTTTGCCAACGCTTCGCGCAACTGTGCCAACGAGGCTTTCCGCGAAGAGATGGACGACTCCGACCCCAACAACCAATGGCGCGTGGAGACCAACGCCAGCGGGCAGGTCGCCTTCTACAACGTGGGCCTGCAGCAGTACTTGTACGTCTCCGTACAACAGTCGTACTACGGCGCTTCGCGCAACTTCACGTTCTCCACAACCCCCACCTATTTCACCCCGACGCAGCGAAAGGAGGGCGTCTATGTGTTCGCCGTGACCGTAAGCAGCGGCGGCGGCTCGTATGGCCCCGGGGGATACACCTACGAGACCACCTACTATCTCTGCGCCGCGCCGCAGCAGGCCGCTGGCACCACCGTGTTGCTCTACTCCAATATCAACGACGACGGCAGCCAGTTTGAAATCGTGGAGGCCTACCAAGGCGAGCGTATCACCATCCGCGACATGATTCTGAGCAGTTCGGCCATTAAGATTCCCGTGGGCAAGTCGTACACCCTGCCCGTGACCATCACACCGACCGATGCCACCAACAAGAAACTCGCCTGGACCACCGACAACGCGGCAGTAGCCACCGTCTCTGCCGACGGCACAATCACTGCCGTGGGCACGGGTACCGCCGTCATCACCGCTACCACCAAGGACGGCACCAAAATCTCTGGCTCCTGCACCGTCACGGTCTATGAACCGCAGATCGGTGAGATTGAGGGCGACTTGCTCTTTGTGAAACAGGCCAGCGGCGCGATGGACGTCTTCCCCGTGTCGCTCATCGCCACACGCACGGACGGCGACGACGGCTCGCTCAGTATCACCACCACCGGCGGAGAAACCTTCACCTATGCCGCCACCGAAATTGTCAGCGTGTCCAAGCAGGCACC
The DNA here is from genome assembly GCA_017444485.1 of Bacteroidaceae bacterium. Taxonomy (GTDB): domain Bacteria; phylum Bacteroidota; class Bacteroidia; order Bacteroidales; family Bacteroidaceae; genus Alloprevotella. The sequence continues at coordinate 24,746 of JAFSWM010000052.1, forward strand.
CGACGACCTCCCTGTGCTCACCTCTTATAAGTTCAACAACAAGTACAACGACCAACTGCTTGTTGATGTAATTGCCGAGGAAGAGATTCTCGAGGACGGCACGCTCGGCCTGCCCGAAACCATCAGCCTCACCGTGGGAAATGCCATCGGCAAGCGCCTCACCGCTTCGTTCAATGCCTCTACCGAAGACGCCACCGTCTATGTGAACGGTGTGGAGCAGGTGAGCAAACGCACGCGTCAGCGCTTCGACCACGACATCGTCTATACCGTTGCTCCGCGCGCCCATAAGGTTTACCTCTCCACCGCTGGCACGGCCAACATCCTCGACGTGTCCAACCCCTCCAAGCCCGTGGTCCTGGTCAGTGACGACGGCGAAGGCACCTACTCATGGGCGCCCTACGGCAGGCAGTACACCGTACACGTGGATTGGGCCACCGACAACCCCACCGGCGAATACAACGTGCCCACGGTGTACATCACGCTCGATGGCAGCGCCACCATCAGCAGCATCACCAAGTCCGACTATATCGGTGCCACCATACGCATTGACGGCGCAGGCGTCTATCCCGACCTGGCAGAGACCGCCGTTAATATCAAGGGACGCGGAAATAGCAGTTGGGGCGGCTCCACAAGCAGTACCAAGAATCCCTTCCGCCTGAAGTTCGACAGCAAACAGAAAATCCTTGGAATGCGAAGCGGTAAGAGTTGGGTGCTCTTGGCCAACAAGCAGAGTGGCTCAATGACCGCCAATGCCCTGGCGTTCAAGATGGCCGACATGGTGCAGAGCGTGGGCTGCAACCACATCGTGCCCGTGGAACTCTACATCAACGGAGAATACCGTGGCAATTACAACGTCACCGAGAAGGTGGGCTTCGCCAACAACAGCATCGACCTCGCCGACGAGAGCGAGGCCTTCATGCTCGAACTCGACACCTACACCGACGAGACCTACTACACCGACAACGCCTACCGCATCTGCACCAAGATCCACGAGCCCGACCTCGATGATATCCTAGACGACACCGAGCGCGCCAATATGCTGGACGCCATTCTGCAACACTGGAAGGAATTCACCTATGCCGTATATAATAATGAAGACTATGAGACGTGGATTGACGTGGACGCTTTTGTGCGCGCCATGTTCGTCACCGACCTCGCCCGCAACCAAGAGTTGAAACACCCCAAGAGTTGGTTCGTTTACAACGAGCACGCCCTGGCCAGCGACGGGCTGGATGGCTTCACGCTCAACTACGAGTCGCCCTACGTATTTGGCCCCGTGTGGGACTTCGACTGGGCATACGGCTACGACGGCTCCTACACCTATTTCATCAACAAGGCCGAGGAGGACATTTTCAGCAGTAGCGGCAACGGCACACCCTTCTTCCGCCAACTGCTGCGCGGCAGCGAAACCGTGCAGAAGGCCTACTACGCCCTGTGGCATGAGTTCATGACAGGCGGCGGGCTGGAAGAACTGCTCGAATACTGCGACGAATACTATGAGTTCGTTCGCCCGTCGTTTGTGCACAATGCCACCAAGTGGAACGACGGCACGCAGTATGCCACACAGACCGCCAACGCAAAGTCATGGCTTGCCAAGCGCGCCGCCTACGTGTACAACAACCTCACGCCCTACGACATCTCCGACCTCGACAACATCTCCCAGCCTGGTAGCGGCGACGCCAATGGCGATGGCTTCATCACCACTGCCGACGTGGTGGCCATCATCAACCATGTGCTGGGCATCGCCAACGAGAACTTTGAAATCCGCCAGGCCGACACCGACGGCAACAACCTCGTGACCATGCGCGACGCTGCCGCTGTCATCCAAATGGTGATGGAGCAGCAAGCCTCAGCCACGCGCCAGTTGCGTCTGCCCACCGCCGAAGCCGCGCTGCGCCCCGCCACCTTTGTGGCCGCCACGGGCGAAGAGGCCATCATGCCGCTGGCCCTTACCATCGCCAGCGGGGAATACAGCGCGCTGCAGTTTGATGTGACGGTGCCCGATGGCATGCAGTTCCTCGGCGTAAGCCTTCCCGCAGAATTCCAGGGCTACAGCGCCACGACCTCTCGCCTCGACGCCCGCCACTATCGCGTCAGCCTTTATGCCAGCAGCGGCAACCCGATGCCCGAAGGCACGTTCACCCTGCAACTCTCGCTCGTCGCTGACGAACTTATCGCCGACGATGCACGCATCGTGAGCGTGACCGACGCCATGCTCGTGGACAACGAGGCCGAGGACAACCGCCTGAGCAGCGTCTCCGTGCGCTTCCACATGCCCGACGAAACCACAGCCATCAACCAACTCACCGCCCGCACGGCTGCCGCACTCAGCAGCGGCGAGGTCTATGACCTGCAAGGGCGGCGCGTGGCACGCCCCGTCAAAGGCGGCATCTATGTTGCAGCAGGTAAGAAAATCATCTTTTAACACCCGAAATAATGAAACCTACATCCAGTATATTTTTCGCCGTTCTCCTGGCGCTCGCTCCCGCCACTGCCGCACTCGCACAGAATGCAGTGAGCGCCGAGGCCACGACAGTCACCGTGGGCAAGGAATGGGCCGTCACCGTTTCGCTTAACAATGCGGTGGAGTACACCGCGTTCCAGGCCGACATCGCCGTCCCCGAGGGCGTGACGCTCAAGGAGAACTCGCTCGTTCCGAGCGACCGTCTGAGCGGCCACACCGTCAGCACCGCCACGTTGGCAGACGGCACCATCCGCGTAGTGGCCTATAACGACGGCAACGCCAATCTCTTCGGCAGCAGCGGCACCCTTTTCTCCCTCACACTCGCTGCAGCCTCCGAGATTACCGAAGCCGGCGCACGTGCCACGTTCCGCAACCTTCGCTTCACTGATGTGGCGCGCCAGGAGACCGTCCTCGATGGTTTCTACGTGCCTCTTGAGACGAACACACCCACTGGCATCCGTTCCGCTACGCTGAACGTTGCCAATGGCCAGCCCGTCTTCGACCTGCAGGGCCGTAGGGTGCTGTCGCCACGCAGCGGCGGTGTGTATATCATCGGCGGACGCAAAGTGTTGGTGCGCTGACTTTAGGTTTCGAGGTTTCTTTCATTGAACATTGACCGTTGACTATTGAACATTCTAATACCGGCTGCAAAGGGTTTTGCTAATGTTCAATGTTCAATGTTCAACGGTCAGTGTTCAACGACATACAACTTTACATTTGCAACAATACTGAAATTTTACTCCATATTTAATATGAACATCAAGCACCTAAAAAGTTTCCTTTTCTCTCTCCCCCTATTCCTTGCCGCTGTCGTTCCGGCTTCAGCGCAGCAAGGTCCCAGCGCCTACGCCGACGGCGATTCTTTGGCTGCACTGGTGAAGATGAACTACGTTTACACCTTCGAGGATGCGCTTCGTCTGTCGCGCGAAACCAAGAAGCCCATCTTCTTCAACGCCTTTGCCGACTGGGCTAGGCCGTGCCACGCCATGAACGCCCGTGTCTTTAGCGACGAGGCCTTCTGCAAATGGATGGACAAGAACTTTGTGTGCTTCTTCATTGATGTCTCTAAGCGCGAGAACCGTCATCTTGCCGAGCGCTACGGCATTGCGTCGTTCGCTTACTATCTGGTGCTTGACGACAAGGGCGAAGTGATCCACCGCATCGCTAATTCCTACCCGCTGCCTCAGTTCCAGGAGAAGGTAGCGGCCTCCCTCTCGCCCAAGACGTCGCTCCGTGGCACGTCGCAGGCCTATGCCGGTGGCGACCGCAGCAAGAAACTCCTCCTGGCCTACGTCACCGCGTTGGACGACGCCGGCCAGGACAGCCTCTTCAAGGTTGTGCTTCCCGAATATGAGCAGATGCTGACACAGGCCGACCTCGTGAAAAAGGAGAACTGGTTCATTGTCCGCCGCAAGGCCAACGAGGGCATCCAGAGCGACATGTTCCGCTTTGTGGTGGACAACCGCAGCAAGTTCGACAAGGCTGTCGGTGCCGACGAGGTGAACACCCTCCTCTCGCAGAACTACACCAACGAGATCTTCAACCAGATGACCTCCACCGCGCCCTACGATCCGGCCAAGATGACCGACCTGTATCTGGGTATGCAGGCTGCCGCCTTGCCCGATTCCCTCGTGTGCTACCGCTTCTATGATATTGCCAAGGCATACGGCGCGAAGGATTATCAGACGCTCCTCACCCTCCTTCCGAAGGTTGATAATATCCAGTTGCGCACCATTGTGGAACTTTCCTTGAAGTACAGCGACCTTTCCTCTGCTGATCGCGATGCCGTTGTCGCCTACTATCGCGAGCGCGAACAGGCTTACCGCGCAGTTGGGAGCAGTTATGCTCGGGGCTATCAGGATGTGGCCGATGCGCTCACCAAGCCCGCCACTCCGACGAGTGGTGTCGTCTTTGCCGAGGGCAGCCTCGACGAGGCTCTGACGCAAGCCGCTGCAGAGGGTAAGCATGTCTTCGTGGATTGTTTCACCACGTGGTGTGGCCCTTGCAAGATGCTTGCCCGCCAGACGTTCCCCAACCCTTCCGTAGGCGAATACTTCAACCCTCGCTTTGTCAGTCTGCAAATTGATATGGAGAAAGGCGAGGGCGTGACGCTTGCCAGCAAGTGGGGCGTGGATGCTTACCCCACCATGATTATCCTCGATGCTGCAGGCAACGTGAAAGGCCGCATCGTGGGCTTCCAACAGCCGCAGCAATTGGTTGAGGAGGCGAAGAAAATCCTTGCCGAATGACCATTCTCCGCATGCTCTTGGCGCGCGTTGTCCCCGCCGCGCTCTTCTTCCTCGTGTGTGCGCTCCCCGTTCGCGCGTTCCATTGCGCCGCACCTTATGTGATGGAGGGAGGCAAACTCATGGTGCGTGCCGTCGTGGGCGGCCAGACCGGTCGTTTCATTCTCGACACCGGCGCGCCCTGCACGCTCACCGATGCCTTTGCTCGCCGCGTGGCGGTCAGCGGTATGCAGGAACAGCGTTTCAGCGACTCCAACGGCAATGTGGCCAGTGTGCGCATCGCTAACCTTCCGGGCCTCGTGCTTGGCGGTGTGGAGTTTGTGGACTTGCAGGCCGCCGTGCTCGAGCCAGGCAGTATCATGGAGCAGATGGGCGCTGACGGAATTATCGGCTACAACCTGATGCGCCAGGGCGTGGTGAAGTTCGACGCTCGCCGCCGCCTTTTTATCCTCACCGATGTGCGCGACAGCCTGGACCTGGACTATAACTACTGCAGCGAGTTGCTCCCCAACTCCTTTGTCCCCATGCTTCCCGTTCGCGTGGGAACGAGCGTGGACACCGTGATGTTCGACAGCGGGGCCGAGAGCCTGTACGAGATGTCCGTTTCATCTTTCAACCGTCTGCGTGCCGATACGTCTTCCGTCAATATTCTTTCTCACGGCCTTGGTACGCTCTCTGCAGGTGCGGCGGGCATTGAGACGACCTCTGAGAAATGGAGGCTGCTCATCCCCTCGTTCCATGTGGGGAACGCCGCGTTTAGCCGCGCCACCACCATCACCACCGAAGCCCCCGACTCTCGTATCGGGGCAGCGCTCTTGCTTTATGGCGATGTGGTGATCGATTACGCCGACGGCTTTTTCTACTTTATGCCCCACAACCCACAGGACACCCCTGATGTCTATGAGCCGGAATGGAACGTTGTGCTGACCGTGCAGGGCGATGCCCTCGTGGCCGGCATGGTATGGGACGATGCGGGGAGCGGCATTCGCAGTGGCGATCCGATAGTCGCCGTGCGCGGCAAACGTGTGGGCAAGGTGGATCTGCGTGCTGCGCTCACTCAGAACCTTTTCAGCCTTGACCCCACGGGCACGCCCGTCACCTTCCTCGACCGTCGTAGCGGTCAGGAGTGCGACGTGGTGCTCTGTAGGCAGTAACAATCGCTCGCTACAGCATTCCTCGCCTGTTGGTTTGCCCCAGCGCGGGAATTTGCATAACTTTGCAGCCGCCGACGGGCACTCCCCTCGGCGGCTGCGTTTAGTTTCCTTATATCCCCACCATGCAAAAGATCATCATCCTTGATTTCGGTTCGCAGACCACGCAACTCATCGGGCGGCGTGTGCGCGAACTCGACACGTTCTGCGAGATACTTCCCTACAACAAGTTTCCTGCCGACGACCCCGACGTGATCGGCGTCATCCTCAGTGGTTCGCCCCTGAGCGTGAACCAGCCCGATGCGTTCCGCTTGGATTTCGGGGCGCTGTTCGGCAAGTACCCGATGTTGGGCATCTGCTACGGCGCACAACTGATGGCCGACACATTCGGCGGCAGTGTGGAGAGTAGCGACACGCGCGAATACGGACGTGCCAACCTCAGCACCCTCGATGTCGCAGACCCACTCTTGAAGAACATAGAGCCTGGGGCGCAGGTCTGGATGAGCCACGGCGATACCATCACTCGCCTCCCCGCTGGCTTCCGCACCATCGCCAGCACGCCCACCGTGGCTAATGCAGCCTATCGCGGCGCCGACGACGAAAAACTCTGGGGCGTGCAGTTCCATCCCGAGGTGTTCCATACGCTTTGCGGCAAGCAACTTCTGGAGAACTTCGTGGTGGACATCTGCGGCAGCCGCCGCGATTGGAGTGCGGCCCACTTCGTGGACACCACCGTAGAGGAATTGCGCAGTCAGATCGGCGCGGATCGCGTCATCCTTGGGCTCAGCGGCGGCGTGGACAGTTCCGTGGCTGCCGTGTTGCTCCACCGCGCCATTGGCGACAAACTGACGTGTATCTTTGTGGATCATGGTCTGTTGCGCAAGGACGAGTTTGCCGACGTGATGTCGCTCTACGAGGGCCTTGGTCTGCATGTCATCGGCGTGGACGCGTCGCAGAAGTTCTATAGCGAGTTGGCCGGCGTGATCGACCCTGAGCGCAAGCGCAAGATCATCGGCAAGGGTTTCATCGACGTGTTTGAAGCCGAAGCCGCGAAGATCACCGACGCGCGCTGGCTGGCACAGGGCACCATCTACCCCGACCGCATAGAGAGTATGAACATCACGGGCAAGGTCATCAAGAGCCATCACAACGTGGGCGGCCTCCCCGAGAAGATGAACCTCCGCATCTGCGAGCCGCTGCGATGGCTCTTTAAGGACGAGGTGCGGCGCGTGGGCCGTAGCCTCGGCATCCCCGAGAGGCTCATTGGCCGCCACCCGTTCCCTGGCCCCGGACTTGCTGTGCGCATCCTCGGCGACATCACCCCCGAGAAGGTGCGTATCCTGCAAGAGGCCGATGCGCTCTTCATCAACGGCCTGCGCGAATGGCGCACCGCCGACGGCGACACGTTGTATAATCAAGTGTGGCAGGCCGGAGTTATTCTCCTCCCCGTGCAGAGCGTGGGTGTGATGGGCGATGAGCGTACCTACGAGCAGGCCGTGGCGCTGCGTGCCGTCACCAGCACCGACGCCATGACCGCCGACTGGGCGCACCTACCCTATGAGTTCCTTGCCAAAGTCAGTAACGACATCATCAACAAGGTGCGCGGTGTGAACCGTGTCTGCTACGACATCTCTTCCAAGCCCCCAGCAACGATAGAGTGGGAGTGAGACCAGAGCGTACAGGCTTCCGCCAAGTATCACAGCAGCGGTCGTGCGAACTCATCGCACGACCGCTGTTGCATATCACGAGGAGCGCGTGGGATGTGGCTTTGCCGAATAGTGCGCCGCTCAGATGTATTCCAGGAGGATGTCCCAGACAGCCACGAGGTGGCACACGCTACCCGCCAGCACAAAGAAGTGGAACACGCTGTGCATATAGGGCCGTTTGTTGAGGGAATAGAACATGGCTCCCGTGAGGTAGCACACGCCTTCCGCCACGATCCAGGCCACCGCCGCCGTGCTCACGCTGTCGATGAGCGGTTTGAAGCACACCAGCACCGACAGCCCCATGCCGCAGTAGCAGATGGTCTCGATGTGGCTGTGTTCGCGCAGGCGAATGAAAGAGATGGTGGTGCCGATGATGGCGCAGAGCCACACGAAGCCAAAGAGTGTCCAGCCCCAATAGCCTTGTTCGCGCAGGGCAACGAGCGTCACGGGGGAGTAACTCCCTGCGATGTGCCAGTAGATGGCTGCGTGGTCAAACTTCCGCCAAATGCGGCGGCTGGGCCAGGCTTGCGGCAGGGCGTGATACACCGTTGAGGCGGTGTAGGAGCCGATCATGCCGAAGAGATAGAGTATCACGCCGAAGCGTGTCCAACCGTCTCCCTCGCTGAAGCACCACCAGAGCAGCAGGATGCCGCATACCACTCCGAGCAGTATGCCGCCGGCGTGCGACCACACGTTCAGGCGTTCTTCGCCTCGCGAGTATCGGATGGGCATGGCGGTGGTTCGTTGCGGGGTAGGGGAATGGTGCGTCGTTTATGCGGTGAAGGAAAAGGCGGCGTCAAATGCGGCCAGCGCGTCTGTGGTGTCCGCCGTGGCCGGTACGAGGGGTAGGCGCAGCACGTTGGCAATCGTGCCGCGTGTGGCGAGCAGGGCTTTCACGCCGGCTGGGTTGCCGTCAGCAAATAGGGGTTTATATACAGGGCGCAGGGCCTCGTCGATGCGGGCTGCGGTGCGTGCATCGCCACTCAGCGCGGCGTGTGCCAGGGCTGCGAAGGCACGCGGGTAGGCATTGCCCACCACGCTGATCACCCCCTTTCCGCCTGCGAGGATGGCGTCTTTTGTCAGTGCGTCGTCGCCGCACAGCAGGCTAAATCCCGCCGGCGCGCCCTCAATGATGGCGCGGATTTGGTCCATGTTGCCACTCGCCTCTTTCACCGCCACGATGTTCGGGCAGTCTTCGGCCAGCCGCAGGCACGTCTCAGCGCTGAGGTTTATGCCGGTGCGCCCCGGCACGTTATACAGCACCAAGGGTAGCGGTGAGGCCTCGCTGACGGCTTGGAAATGGGCATACAAGCCGCGCTGTGTGGGTTTGTTATAATAGGGCGTGACGATGAGCACGCCGCTGATGCCCGTGAGGTCCTCGCGCTTGAGGTAGGCACATACCGCGGCGGTATTGTTGCCGCCCGCGCCGAGCAGCAGGGGTACGCGCCCCGCAGCGGTGCGCCTCACGGTGTCAATGACGCGGCGCTTCTCCGCGTCGGTCAGGCACGGGGTTTCTGCCGTGGTGCCGAGCACGCAGAGGAAGTCGGTGCCTTCGCTGATCAGCGTCTCGGTGAGGGCTTCTATGGCGGGATAGTCCACGCTGCCGTCTGTCGTGAACGGAGTGATCATGGCCACACCGAGGCCTTGGAAAACGGGGTTGGGGTTCATGGGGTGGGAGGTTGTGCTTGGTGCGGCCATTGCGGTCGCTGTCATACGTGGTTGGTAATGGGTTTGAGGCAGGCCGGAGGTGTTAATCTTCGGTCTCACCGATGAGGCGCAGAAACTCCCCTTCGCTCATAAGTGTCACGCCGAGGCTGCGCGCCTTCTCGAGTTTGGCAGGGCCCATGTTGTCGCCGGCAAGGACGAAACTGGTGTTCTTGGAGATACTGCCTGTGTTTTTCCCGCCGTGGCGGGTGATGAGTTCTTTGTATTCGTCGCGTGAGTGATGGCTGAACGTGCCGCTGATCACCACTGTCTTTCCTTCGAGTTGCGTGCCGAGGGCTTCTATCTCAGGCAGGGCTGTCTGCACGCCGGCTTTGACGAGGCGGTCCACCAGGTCGGCGGCGCGTTTGTCGGCAAAGAAGTCGGCGATGCTCTGTGCGATTTTCGCCCCGATGCCATCAATGGCTTGCAGTTGTTCCACGCTGGCGTGGCGCACGTTGTCCAATGTGCGCAGCGCTGTGGCCACCTGTTGCGCTGCCACACGCCCCACGAAGCGTATGCCGAGGGCGTAGAGCACGCGGTCAAAGGGTTTCTGCTTGCTGGCTTCGATGGCCGCCACAATCTTTTGCGCGGATTTCAGGCGCGTGCCGTCTTCGCCGCAGATATCCTCCACGCGGATGCGGTACAGGTCGGCGGCGTCGCGGATGAGGCCGCGCCCGAAGTAGTCGTCCACCGTCTCGGGCCCGAGGCTGTCAATGTCCATCGCGTCGCGTGAGATGAAATGCTCCACGCGTCCCCTGAGTTGCGGCGGGCAGGCGGTGGTGTTGGGGCAGTAGTGCGCCGCCTCGCCCTCATAGCGCACCAGCGGTGTGCCGCATTCGGGGCAGGTCGTGGCGAACTCCACCTTGCGTCCGGTGAGTAGCGGCCGCGCCTCATAGTCCACGCCCACGATCTGCGGGATGATTTCTCCCGCCTTTTCCACAAACACATAGTCGCCCTCGTAGAGGTCGAGTTGCTCGATGATGTCGGCATTGTGTAGCGAGGCGCGCTTCACGGTGGTGCCGGCGAGCGCCACAGGCTGCATGTTGGCCACGGGCGTGACGGCGCCGGTGCGTCCCACCTGGAACGTCACGCTCTCCAGACGCGTGCGGGCGCGTTCGGCCTGAAACTTATAGGCGATGGCCCAGCGCGGGTTCTTTGCCGTCATGCCGAGTTGCTCTTGCTGACGGAGGGAGTCCACTTTCAGCACCACGCCGTCGGTAGCCACGGGCAGTTTTCGCCGTTCTGTGTCCCAGTAGTCTATGTAGGCATAGATTTCTTCTAAGGAATGCGTCAGCCGTGTGGCTTCGCTCACCTGGAAGCCCCACATCCGTGCGGCGAGGAGGTTCTGATAGTGGCTGTCGGATGGGGTGCGGTCGGCCAGGACGTAGTAGAGGTAGGCGTCAAGCCCACGTTCGGCTACCACGCGCGGGTCTTTGTTTTTGAGCGTGCCGGATGCGGCGTTGCGTGGGTTGGCGAAGGGCTGTTCTTCGCGGGCTTCGCGCATGCGGTTGAGGGTTTCAAAGCGTTCCCAGGGCAGTAGCACCTCGCCGCGCACCTCAAAGTGTTCGGGCGCCGCCACACCTGCCGGAAGGGCTAAGGGCAGCGTGCGTATGGTGCGCACATTGGCCGTTACGTCATCGCCTTGTTTGCCGTCGCCCCGTGTCACGGCGCGCACCAGCCGTTTGTGTTCGTAGATCAGGGATATGCTCAAGCCGTCGAATTTCAGTTCGCAGCAAATGCTGAAGGGCTGTCCGCCGAGTCCGTCGCGCACACGCTCGTAGAAGGCACGCACGTCCTCGCGGTTGTAGGTGTTTCCCAGCGAGAGCATGGGGCGTTCGTGCATCACGGCAGGAAATCCGCCGCTGCCCAGGTCGCTCCCCACGCGCTGTGTAGGCGAGTTGGGATCGTAGAGTTCGGGGTGCGCCGTCTCGAGGTCGATGAGTTCTTGCATCATCGCGTCGAACTCGCTGTCGGAAATCTCTGGCGCGTTGAGCGCGTAGTAGTTGTGATTGTGGCGGTGCAGTTCAGCCCTCAGCCGCTCTATGCGCTGTGCGTCGTCCGTGTCGGCGGGCGGCTCTTGCTGCGTCGGGGCGTCCGCCGTGGTGTCGTCGGGGAGGGATGGGGGCGGGTTGAAAAGGTCGTATTCCATAAGGGAAGGCGGTGTTTGGGGCTTGTACCCTTCCGTTTTCGGAGCAAAAGTAATACTTTTGCACAGAAAACGCGCCCGTGTGCGCCCAAAAGCCCGCTTTCACGATGCGAATTGACATCATCACCGTTCTGCCCGAAATGCTTGAGGGCTTCATCGGCACTTCTATCCTCGCCCGCGCGCAGCGCAAGGGGCTGGTGGAGATCTGTCTGCACAATCTGCGCGACTACACCACCGACAAGCATCGCCGTGTCGATGACTATCCATTCGGTGGCTTTGCTGGGATGGTGATGCAGTGCCAGCCTATCGACGCTTGCATCTCTGCGCTCAAGGCGGAGCGCGACTACGACGAGGTGATCTACACCTCGCCCGACGGAGAGCCTTTCACCCAGGCCACGGCCAACGAACTGTCGCTCTGTGGCAACCTCATCATCCTCTGCGGACACTACAAGGGCATCGACTATCGCATCCGTGAGCACCTCATCACGCGCGAACTCAGCCTCGGCGACTTTGTGCTCACGGGCGGCGAACTGGCGGCGGCGGCTTTCGCCGACGCGATAGTGCGCATCATTCCTGGTGTCATCGGCGACGAGCAGAGCGCGCTCTCCGACAGTTTTCAGGACGGCTTGCTCGCCGCACCGGTCTATACACGTCCCGCCGATTATAAGGGTTGGCGCGTGCCCGACGTGCTCCTCTCGGGCCACGAGGCACGGATCAAGGAGTGGGAACTGGCGCAGTCGTTGGAGCGCACCCGCCGTCTGCGTCCCGACTTGCTGAATGAGTGAGGCGCGCGGCGAAGGGGGAGGGCGCACTTTCTGTCAGAATAACGTAACTTTGCAGCCGCTTGGCCGTTTGTGCCCTTTCCGACCTCGTGTCGGGAAGGAGCGACAGGGCTTGGGCGCTTTTTGTTGTATCATCACCTTTTTTCTTAATGATTGTTTGTATCGCCGAGAAGCCCAGTGTGGCTCGCGACATAGCCCGCGTCTTGGGCGCCGACCGCGTGTGCGAGGGCTACCAGGAGGGCAACGGCTACCAGGTAACCTGGACGTTTGGCCACCTCTGCGAACTCAAGAACCCCGAGGACTATTCTCCGGTGTGGAAACGCTGGACGCTCGGCAGTCTGCCCATGGTGCCGGAGCGTTTCGGCATACGCCTAAAGAACGATGGCGGCGTAGCGCGCCAGTTTGACGTGATCCGCCGGCTGATGCAGTCTGCCGACGAGATTATCAACTGCGGCGATGCTGGACAGGAGGGCGAACTCATCCAGCGCTGGGTGATGCAGAAGGCCGGCGCGCGCTGTCCTGTACGCCGCCTGTGGATTTCTTCGCTCACCGAAGAGGCCATTCGCGAAGGTTTTGCCAACCTGAAGCCTGCTGACGACTACCGTTCGCTCTATGAGGCCGGTCTGTGCCGCGCCATCGGCGACTGGCTCCTCGGGATGAACGCCACACGGCTCTATACGCTCAAGTATCGCCCCAATAGTTTCGGCGGACAGCCCCTCTCCGTGGGCCGCGTGCAGACTCCTACGCTCGCACTCATCGTGCGCCGCGATTTGGAGATTGAGCATTTCACTCCCGAGCCCTATTGGGTGCTCACCACCACCTATCGCGATACCGTCTTCTCCGCCGTCATGGCGCAGCCCGACGAGGACGAGCCAGCCACGACTGGCAAGGGCCAGCCGAAGACGCCTGCGGCGCGTGGCTTCAAGACCGAGGAGGAGGGGCTCGCTGCCCTCGAAGCCATCAAGGCCGCCCCGCTCACCATCACCAAGGTGGAGAAAAAGAACGGCACGGAGGCTCCGCCGCGCCTCTTCGACCTCACCGGATTGCAGGTGGAGTGCAACCGCAAGTTTGGCCTCAGCGCCGATGAGACACTCAAGACCGTGCAGACGCTCTACGAAAAGAAAGTCACCACCTACCCGCGTGTGGACACCACCTTCCTCCCCGACGATGTGTACCCCACGTGCAAGGCCACGCTCAACGGCCTTGCCAGTCACTACGGCGACCTCTTGCAGCCGCTGCGCGGGCAGAAACTGCTCAAGCGCAAGAAGGTATTCGACAACTCCAAGGTGACCGACCACCACGCCATCATCCCTACTGGTGTGAAGCCCGACAACCTCACCGACTACGAGCGACGCGTCTTCGACCTCATTGCCCGTCGCTTCATCGCCATTTTCTATCCCGACTGTAAGTTCGCCACCACAACCGTGCTCGCCGAGGCCGCCGATGTGCCGTTCAGAGTGAGTGGCAAAGTCATCCTCGAACCGGCGTGGCGCCCCGTCGTGATGATCGGCGGCGACAAGGCTTCGCGGCAGGGCGATGCAGGCGTTGCTGATGGCTCCGACGACGCAGAGAACACCGATAAGGAACGTGTGCTGCCCGATTTCCGTGAGGGCGAGAGCGGCCCGCATACCCCGTCGTTGGCTCAGAAATTCACCCAGCCCCCCAAGCGCTTCACCGAGGCCACCCTGCTGCGTGCCATGGAGACGGCGGGGCGCTTTGTGGACGACGAGGAACTGCGCGATGCTCTCAAAGAGAACGGCATAGGCCGTCCCAGCACGCGCGCCGCAATCATCGAAACCCTCTTCAAACGTGGCTATATCGTCAAACAGCGCAAAGCCCTGATCTCCACCGCCACGGGGCGCGACCTCATCGGATTGATTCGCGAGGAACTCCTCAAGAGCGCTGAACTCACCGGACGTTGGGAGAAGAAACTCCGTGAGATCGAGCACGGGCAGTACAGCGCGCCGCAGTTCATCGCCGAACTCAAGGAAATGGTCGGCGGCATTGTGCTCCAGGTGCTTGCCGACAACACCCCGCGTCGCCTTCCCGACGCCGCTCCCGCTCCCGCCGCGAAGTCTGACGCTTCGGCGAAGCCCGCCGAGGGTGCTAAGCGTGTGCGTGCGGGAATGAAATGCCCCGTTTGTGGCGAGGGAAAAGTCATCAAGGGACGCACGGCCTATGGCTGCTCACGCTGGAAGGAGGGTTGTAACTTCCGCCGTCCGTTCAAGGCCTGACGTGCTTGCTGGCCTGGGGACAAAACGCGCCATTGGCTTCCGAAAATTTCGCACCACGCACTTCTTTTCTGGCAAATCCCACCTGTTTCCCGCCAAATCCGTTCCGGTCCGAACCAGGTGCGTTGCAGAAAAAACGATTGGCTTTCCAGTTTAAACTGCAAAGCCAATCGTTTTTTCTGCAAAGCCAATAGTTTTCCCCGCTTCGTGCGGCGGGTTTGCGGCCTTGTATGTAGTTCTCAGGAGGTGGGCTGGTCTTCTTTGTGCAAAGATAAGCGACGTATCGTTTTCGCGTAGGGACAAATTGTCGTCGCTTTCCTATTTCGCCACTTCGATTTTGAGAATACCGCCGTTCACGGGCGAGAGGGTGACGTGCGTGCGGAATTCGTTGTTGAACAAGTCGCCGCCGAGGTTCTCAATGCGCCCGAACTGCGCCATCGGCACGGTGCCGCTCAGGTGCGTGCCGGCGCGGCTGGTGAGCGTGAGGTCCACGTTGCCCGGCGCATAGTAGCGCAGCGTCTGTGTGCTTTGTGCGGTCTGCGGCGCTTGTGGCGCGGTGAATTTCAGATTGAGGTAATAAGGTTCTCCACTCAAGTCGTCGCGATCTACGAGGCCAAAGTGCCGGCTGAAGCGGAAGGCCACGTCGCGTTCGCCGCGTGCGGGGTCGGGCTCGTAGTCCAGCGTCATGACGTGCCGTTCCTTGGTCTCATAGCCCATGAAGAGTCGCAGCAGTCCCGCTTCTTGTTTGTCGAGGGTGGAAAGCATCAGTTTCAGCTGCGCCCCGTCGGCGGGCATGAAGTCAGCCTGTCCTTTTGAGAGCAACGCGCGATTCTCGCGGATGTCGTAGATTTCCTCGGCAGCGAGTTCGGCCATTTTCTCGGTGCTTCCGGCAGCGAGCATCTCCTGCGTCTTGTAGCCTCCGAGGTCTGCCGGCGGCCCTTGCAGCGTGGTAACCGAGGGCGTGGCGAGTTGCGGGCTCTCCCCGGGCTCACCGTTGATGGCCAGCAACGTGCCGTCGGGTGCCAGTTTCACGAAGGGCGCGCTGCTGCGCTGGTCAAAACGAATGGTGTAGGCGCAGGTCGTGTCGGCCACGCCGTGGGGGATGAGCGAGAGCGACGTGATCTGCCACGAGTCAAAGTCCGACTGCGGCGCATCGTTCGTGCGCAGGTATTGGCTGGCATAGGGCGCGAGTTCGCCCGCGTGGTGCGTGGTGCGCTCGGCGGTGATGACGATTTGCAGGCGGGTGCGCGGTAGGAAGTAGGTGATGCCGTCGGCGCGCTGCCCAGGAGCGTGGGCCGTGACGTGCGTCTGTGCCGTGGCGGGGGTGGTGGCGACGAGCAGGAGCAGGGCGAGAAGCGTTTTTTTCATAATCAGTGTGCTTGTGTGGTTTGGCGGCAGCGCCGCCGTGGTGGGGTTGATGTAGCCGAGCGGCGCGGCGCGTTATGGGGCAGTGACGGACAGGAAGGCTTGCGGCAGGTGCTCAGTGATGTCGGAAGCGATGACGCTGTGATGCCCCAGGCGTCGTGCCGCGATGTCGCCGGCCAGCCCGTGGAGGAATACGCCGAGCGGCGCGGCCTCTTCGGGAGGATAACCCTGTGCGAGCAGACCGGTGATGATGCCCGTGAGCACGTCGCCGCTGCCTGCCGTGGCGATGGCGTCCGACCCTGTGGTGTTGGTCACCACGTCGCCGTCGGGCAGAGCGGTGTGGGTGGGGTGTCCCTTTGCCACGATGACAGCGCCGCACATTGTGCTGAGGCGCGCCGCCGTTTCCATGTGTTCTGCCTCGCTCACCACCGCACCCGCCAGCCGTGCGAGTTCGCCAAGATGGGGCGTTAGTACAAATGCGGGCGACATCCGTTGCGGCCAGTCGGCAGAGCGCGCCAACAGATTGAGCGCGTCGGCGTCGATGACGTGGGGTGTGTCCGTGCATTGGTGCAGTTCGTCGGCCACGGCTCGGCCAGTGGCGGTGTCGCAACCTAATCCTGGGCCGATGCCTACGGCCTGAAACTGACCGGCGGGGGGCATGGTGAAACGCTGCCCCGTGATGTCGGCATCGATGCTCAGCACAGCCTCGGGCACTGCGATCATCACTATGGTGCGCAGGCTTGCTGGCACATGCACCACCACCTTCCCCGCTCCGCTGCGCAGGCAGGCCTTGGCCGCCAGCGCTGCACACCCGCCCATCGCCTCGCTGCCGCAGATGAGCAGCGCGGTGCCAAAGGTGCCTTTGTGGCCGTCGGCGCGGCGCTCGCGCAGCATAGCGCGGGCCGTCTCTATGGTGAATAGGCGCGGGGACATAGGGCGCGGTGGTGTGGGAAGGTGGTTGGCTGTAATGGTGCGGGTTCGGGCGCGCGGCGGTTCAGAACGGCCACCAGCCCTTCTTGCGCGGCGGCTCTTCGTCGTGGTCGCTATAGAAAGCCTCAGCAGAGATGCCCTTGGTGATCATCTCGTAGATGGCTCCCCAGTCGGGTTTTCCGCCCACGGTGGGCAGGCCTCCGAGGTTGCGGTCGTCGATGAACACCTCGGCTTTGAGTTTGCGGGTGTAGTGTTTGGCTGTTTCTGGAGTTTCTTCAGGGTATTCTTTGTTGGCGGCATAGACTTCTACACCATGCTGAGAGAGCCATTGCACGGCCTCGTCGAGCAACGCGCCCTCACGCACGGACCACAAGACAATCTTGTGCCCCTCTTCCTGCAAGCGGCGCAGTGTGGCCGTTGCGAAGGGAATTTCCTTGCCGATGCGCGGATAGCGATGTTCTACAATTGTGCCGTCAAAATCAACTGCGATGTACATAGCGTATGGATCTTATTGGTTCTGTGATGTTACTTTGTGGCGCACCTGTCGCGTGCCGTCGGTGCGAAGCGCGGCGCGGAATGGTGCGAGTGTGCTGCCCGCTGCCGGACGTACGAAGCGCGTGCCGTCGGCACGGAGCAGGTAGGGCAGATCGGGGCTTGCAGTGGTGATGACGAGGGAGTCATACACGCCCCGGAACGCTCCCTCCGTGCGAGTGGTGAGCGTGCCGCCCTTGGTGACGAATGTCACCTCGGTAACTTGGCTGTCGGTGGGGCGAAAGAGCACACCCTGTCCGGCAGAAAGGGAGGTGGCGGGTGCGAACACCGCATTCTCCTCGTCGGTCTCCGTTAAAGTCTCGGCCTCAAAGCCCGCCGGCAGGTCGGTGTCGAAGGGCAGGCACAGCGTCTCCCATTTGCCATCGCCACAGAGCGTGCGAGTATAGGTGGCCTGTGCGCTGTTCACGACGATGTCGGCAGGCAGGCGCAGCGACTGGCGGTCGGTCAGCGTGGCACGGGTTAGAAGGGTATAGGTCGTGCCTTTCGACACGGCGAAGTCCCATTCGTGGGGTACGAAACGTGCCGCCGCCTCGCCCACAAGCACCATGTTGTTGCTCGCTGCGGGGCGGTTGGTAAAGGGTAGGGGGTTGAGGGGCAGTGGGGCGGCGGTGAGGTCGAGCAGCCACGCGCCTTGCCAATCCAGTTCAGCGAGTTCGACTGCCGTCAGGCCGCCGGTGACCGTCAGCACGCCGTCGGCGAGTGTCACCTGCGCCTCGTCGGCCACGGGTAGGAATGCCACGGCCTGGCCAGGGGCGACTGCCGCTTCATCGGTCGTAAGCGTGGCGAAACGGCTCTGCGAAGGGAGATAGCGCAACACGCGATTCTCTTGCCACAATGCGCCCTCCGTCAGCGTCCACCACGTTTCGGTACTCGTGGGTTGCAGTTCGGCGTCAAGATAACGCTCGTCGGGGAAGAGCAACGCCAGTGTGTTTGCGTCGCGAACTTTTGCTCGCCAGCGTTGGGCAGGGACGGATGCTGCGACGTGGCCGTTGCAGAGCAGGTAGTCGGCGGCAGGTGTCACACCCTCCGCTGTGGGTGCGAGGCCGTTGGCCAAAAGGGTAACAATGGTGCCGTCGGCAGGCATCACTGCCGCACCTCCGAGGTGCAGGGTGGCACGCTCGTAGCGGTAGAGACGCAGATCTACCGTGCAACCACCAGTGTTCTTGTAATTGCCAAAGATATAGTGCGGTGCAGGTCCCTCAGCGGTTAGACTCAATGCGAAGAATCGCTCCGAATCTTTAGAGTCGGTCAGCCGAAACGCACCCTCGACCTCACTGATGCGCCACACGATGGCTTCGGAGGCCGAGGAGGTGAATTTCAGCGCTGTGGCAGTTTTCCCCTTGGCCACATAGTTCCCGTTGTTTCTGAGGCGGTATCCGCCTGTTGCGGCTTCGAGCGTCCAGACCAAGGTGGCGTCGTCCACCGTGATGGCAGTCGGTGTGCCGCCAGTGGAGGCCTGCGCCGCGATGAAACTGCCCGACAGGGTGGCTTCGGCCATGTGGAAAATGCCCTCGCTCTTGCTCTCTGCACCTATCACCACCTGCGCGCCATCGGCGATCCATCCGCTACCCGAGACGGGAGTAAAGACGGCAGGGAGCGTCCCGCTGACATCGTCGGCCAAGGCACGTTGCACCATGCCCACTGCAAAGCAGGCGAACAGGGTGAGGAACGTGATGAGGCGCGTATGCGGAAGGAACATGTGCGACAAAGGGGTGGAAGATTACTTATTGATCAGGCGCAAGAGGTATTGGCCGTATTGGTTTTTCATCATGGGGGCGGCCAACTCGCGCAGTTTCTCGTCGCTAATCCATCCGAACTGATGGGCGATGCCTTCCAGGCAGCCCACCTTCAGTCCGGTGCGTTTTTCAATCACTTCAATGAAGGTGCTGGCCTCGCTGAGGCTGTCGTGCGTGCCAGTGTCGAGCCAGGCAAAGCCGCGGCCCAAGGTCTCCACCATGAGGCGGTCGGCGGTGAGGTATTCCTGGTTCACCGTGGTGATCTCCAACTCACCGCGTGCGGAGGGCTTGATACGCGCGGCCACGTCCACCACGTCGTTGGGGTAGAAATACAGCCCCACCACGGCGTAGTTCGACTTCGGTACTGAGGGCTTCTCCTCAATGCTCACGGCGTGCCCCTCTGCGTTGAACTCCACCACGCCGTAACGCTCTGGGTCGTTCACGCGGTAGCCAAAGACCGTGGCGCTGTTCCTTTCCTCGGCATTTGCCACCGCATTGCGCAGCATCTTTTTCATTCCCGAGCCGTGGAAGATGTTGTCGCCGAGCACCAGGCACACGCTGTCGTCGCCGACGAACTCCCTCCCGATGATAAAGGCCTGCGCCAGGCCATCGGGCGAGGGCTGTTCGGCATAAGAGAGACGAATGCCGTAGTCACTACCATCGCCGAGCAAGCGGCGGAACAAGGGCAGATCCATCGGCGTGCTGATGATAAGAATGTCGCGAATGCCTGCGAGCATCAACACGGACAAGGGATAGTAAACCATCGGCTTGTCAAAAATAGGGAGCAACTGTTTGCTAACGCCTTTGGTGATGGGATAGAGGCGGGTGCCGCTACCGCCTGCGAGTACGATGCCTTTCATAAGGTGTATGGGTGATTGGGGTGATTGTTTTGCAAAGTTATATTCTTCGTCAATGATATGCAAATAATGATGCAACTTTGTGAACTTGGCAATATGGCTTCAAACGAAAGTCAGCAACACGCGCCACAGTCCGGGCAGCCATTTGGGATACATTTTGTACACAATGAGCGAACGTGACTTGTAGGCTTTTGTGGCTTTTATGCAGATGTATCGGGCAATCTTGTTCTCTCTCTCTGTCAGTTGCTTAACCGCTCTTCCACAATATATTTTGAGGAGGACAATATACAACGCGTTGGTTGTCAGTTTGCCCTCTCCTTTGCCGTAAAACATCTTGTGGAGCGTGAAGATCAGTCTCCCGAGGAGGGCGTTCCACGCCTTTTGGATTTCTTGCGGAGGTAGCACGTTGTCGAAACATATAAGGGCGTCGAAAAGACCTTTGAGGGCAGTGAATACGGCCTCGCGATCTCTTTCCAGTGAGGGTCCGGAGATGCTATCCGCATGCCGGTAGATGCGGTGGTACACCCCGTTGAGCCATTTCACCGACGGATCGGCCAGGAGCATGCGCAGGCCCCATTCCAGGTCGTCCCAGCGTGTCAGTCCTTGGTGCCAGGAAATGTAGTATTCCCAACCGATTTCATCGCGGCGTTTCGTGATGAAATTGCGACGCACCAGGCAGGTTTGTGTGGAGATGACGCCACCGAGGATATGTGCGGCGGGGGTGGTGGGGCGCTTGCGCCAGCGCGTGCGAGTCTTTCCGTTTTCGAAAACCATGCGCGTGCGTGCACAGATCAGGTCGTACTGTCCCATAAAAGGGAGTGCGTCTTTGAAGAAGTTGGGAGAGAGTTCGTCGTCGCTGTCGAAGAAGTACACGTATTCCCCTATTGCCACATTTAGGCCCCTGTTGCGTGCGGTCGCAGCGTTCCTCGTGGGCTCGAAGAGCACTGAGACGCTGTCAAAGCGGTTGGCATATTTGGCGCGGAACGTCTCCAACTGTTTCAGTGTGTCGTCGGTAGAGGCGTTGTCCACCAGGATGATTTGCAGGCGGTCGTAGTCCACTGCGAGGAGGGAGTCAAACAGCCGTGGCAACGTGGCGGCGCGGTTGAAACAGGGCATGATGACTGAGATGAGCGGAATGGGTAGCGGTGTGCGCTCTATGTAGCGTATGCCTTGTGCCAATAGGCGGAAGCGCCACATCTTTTCGCCCCACGGGGCTTGCAGGGCATACTTCACGCTACGCAGCCAGGCCCCCGTGCGTCCGTGAATACGGCGCAGTGCGGCCCCTTTGGTCTTGATGAATTTGGGGTGGCGCTCCATACGGACCGAGGTGGTGTCGCCATTGGTGGCACAGATGGTCTCTGGCACAAAGCGCACGCACAGGCCGCGCTTCATACAGTCGTGCAGGAAAACGTCCTCCTCGCCGCACACCAATTCCGGGCTGCCCAGGCCGAAGCGAGGATCGAAGCGGGGCAAGTTGTAGCGCTTGCGCAACGCTATTTCTACCGACGCTGCCGAATACCCGCGAGGGCGGTTCTCGTAGTCGGTTGCCTGCTCCGGATACTTTTGCAACGGATTGCCATCGCGGTCCTCGGCACGGAAGCACAACACGTCGGCATCCTTGTGCCGGTCGAACGCGCGAATGATCTTGGTGAATGCGTCGGGGCGGAACTGCACGTCGTCGTCGGTGATGAGCATCAGCGGGGTGGTGCAGGTTTGAAACGAGGCCTGACGGCTCTTGGCTAACCCTTTTTCAGGCGTATAATACAGCGACACATCGCCGCGTTCAAGGAGCAACAAGGCTTTCTCTACCGCTTCGGTCCGCACGTCATGCTCCTGCCACATCACGAGATAGCACACCCTCGGATCAGGAGGCAGCAACATGTCGGGTACAGACGTGATGCGCTCGCCGATGGTGCTAATGAGCACAGACAAGACGGGAGTGTGCTCGCTATTCGTGGTGGAAGGGGATGGAGTGGTCATTCCAAAGGCGTCGTGAAGGCAAAGGCTCCGCGGGGCGGGGCTATTCGAAGAGGAAGGTCTGCTGGCCCGTGAGTTCGTCCTCTATCTCCGTGCGTGAACGGTCGTCGGAGAGATCCTGGACCTCCTGCACGGGAACGTCTTGATCCGTTTCTGTTATGGCTTCGTCGCTTTCGTCAAGAGGATTGTCGGCAGCAGGAGGATCCGGCTTGCGGAGCGGCTCGAGTTCTTCCACCTTCGCTACGGCCAGGGTGGTGACGCGTTTGCCTTTTGCTCCCCAGCCTTTGACAGCAACGAATTCGGCGCAATCCACCTCCAAGGGCTCGCGCACGGCATCTGCGCCAGCATAACTGACAAGCAGACGCGGGAAGGCTTCCTCGCTAAGAGCCAGGAGGCGGTTTTCCGCGTTCTCGCCGAGGAAGTTGCGTGGGCGGGTGGCGGCGGTCTTTTCAAAACAGAAACGCTTGATGTAGAGATAGCCCTGCTGCGAAGCGTCGGTCAGCGCTGCGGTGAACACCTGCGCGGGGTCGAACTTACGCACAAAGAGCAGGTCGGTCTCGTAGTGGTTGGCAGGATCAAAACTCGTCGTGTAGAAATCGCCATTCTTGCGCACCGCCAGCACGAGGTCATCGCTCTGGAACTCGCCGAGGTACTGGCCGTGTTCGTCGAAGTTGAGGCGCTGCACGTCGTGGTCGAACCACACCTTGCGTCCGCCCAGCGTGCTACCGCCGTGGCTCTTAAGTTGTATGCGATAGACGGGCAGGCGTGTGAGCAGGTTGCCGCGTGCGCCGCGCCCCTTCACGGCGAGTTCGCTGAAGTCGCGGTCGAAGAAAATTTTACGCAAGCCCCGCTGAGGCTTGAGCGTCACCTTGATGACCTCGGCCTCTCCGTTGGGATTGGCGGTGAAATAGACCACGCGGCTACCGGTGGTGCCCTGGGTGAGGTCGTACTCGCGGTCGTGCGTCACGCCCGTGACGTTGAAACGCTTGATGAAGTATGCACCCTGTGTGCCGTCGCGATACACCGCGTTGTAGGTGATGCGCTTGTCGTTCTTGCGGAATACGGCGATGTGCATCACTTCAGCCTTTTTCTTCTCGGCCTTGCTCCGCGCGGTCTCACCGATGAAGAGTTTGTCGGCCACGCGGATCACCTTGTAGGTGCCGTCGCGGTAGAAGATGATGACGTCGTCGATGTCGGAGCAGTTCTCAACGAATTCGTCCTTTTTCAGTCCTGTGCCGATGAATCCGTCGGCGCGGTTGATGTATAGTTTCTGGTTGGCCTCGGCCACCTTGGTGGCCACGATGGTGTCGAAGGAGCGTATCTCCGTGTGGCGTGGGTGGGCCGCCGCATATTTGTCGCGTATCTGGGCAAACCACTCAGCGGTGACCTCGGTCATGCGTCCCAGATCCTTCTCAATGCGGGCTATCTCGTCCTTCATGCGGGCGATGGCTTCGTCGGCCTTATCTTTGTTGAAACGCAGGATGCGTGCCATCTTGATTTCGAGCAGGCGAAGGATATCTTCTTTGATCACCTCGCGCACCATCTGCGGGTAGAACGGGGTGAGCCGCTCGTCGATGTACACGCAGGCCTCGTCGTTGCTCTTCGCCATTTCGAAAGGTCGTCCCTTGTAGATGCGCTCCTCGATGAAGATGCGCTCCAACGAAGCATAGTGCAGACTTTCCAGCAATTCGCCCTTCCGTATCTCCAACTCGCGCCGCAGGAGTTCCTTGGTGCGAAGCACGGAGGCCTTGAGCACCTCGCTGACGGGCATGAAGCAGGGTTTCTTGTCGTCGATGACGCAGCAGTTGGGCGAGATGCTCACCTCGCAATCGGTGAAGGCGTAGAGCGCGTCAATGGTCTTATCGCTCGACACGCCGGGGGCGAGTTGGATGAGGATTTCCACCTCGGCAGCGGTGTTGTCGTCCACGCGGCGTATCTTGATCTTTCCGCGCTCGTTGGCCTTGAGGATGCTCTCAATGAGCGAAGAAGTAGTCTTGCCGAAGGGTATTTCGCGAATGACGAGCGTCTTCGCGTCAAGTTTTTCGATCTTGGCCCTGACGCGCACCGAGCCGCCGCGAGCCCCGTCGTTATAGTTGCGCACATCGATGAGCCCGCCCGTTTGGAAGTCAGGGTATATCTCGAAAGGCTCTTCGTGGAGGAACTTGATGGCAGCGTCGCATAGTTCAACGAGATTGTGGGGCAGGATCTTGGCCGAGAGCCCCACGGCGATGCCCTCAGCCCCTTGTGCCAACAGCAGTGGAAATTTCACGGGCAGCGTGACCGGTTCTTTGTTCCTGCCATCGTAGGACAGTTTCCATTCGGTGGTCTTGGGGTTGAACAACACATCGAGGGCAAACTTCGACAGGCGCGCCTCAATGTAGCGCGGTGCTGCTGCGCCGTCGCCGGTGAGGATGTTTCCCCAGTTGCCTTGACAGTCCACAAGCAGGTCTTTCTGCCCCATCTGTACCAGCGCGTCGCCGATGCTGGCGTCGCCGTGCGGGTGGAACTGCATGGTGTGGCCCACGATGTTGGCCACCTTATTATAGCGTCCGTCATCAAGCCGCTTCATGGAGTGCATGATGCGGCGCTGCACGGGTTTGAAGCCGTCGGCCAGATGCGGCACGGCACGTTCCAAAATCACATAACTGGCGTAGTCAAGAAACCAGTTCTGGTACATTCCGGTGAGTTGGCGGGAGTCTCTTTTCGTCTCGGTGCGGGCTTCATTGCCCGCAAAGGCCTCCCCCTCTGTGATGGCGGGCGTGGTGCCAGTGGGGGGCTCTTGGGTGTGGTCGTTCATATGGAAAAGGAGAGAAGGGGCGCGCTGGCCCGTTCTGTTAGCGCAGCAAAATTACATTTTTTCCGCCCTTCTGCAGTGCGCAAGCAGTAAAAAACGGCTTTTCGGACGGGTGACCGACGCTGTTCAGCGTGCGGATTGTGGTCTGCCACCGCCGAGGAAACGAGGGGCGTAGTAACTGTCGGAAAGTGAACTGACCGTCACACCGAGAGAGGTGCTGGCATGAAAGAAACGCCCGTTTTTGAGATAGATGCCCACGTGGGAGCAGGTGCCTTCGCCATTGGTGGTGAAAAAAACGAGGTCGCCCTGGCGTAGGCCTTCGCTACGTTTCTGTGGCACGTCGTAGTCGTGTTGATCAATGCTGCGACGATGCAGGTTGATGCCATATACATCGCGATAGATGAGTGTGGTGAGGCCCGAACAGTCGATGCCGGAACGATCATTTCCACCGTAGCGGTAGGGCGTGCCGAGGTAGGAGGCGCAGACTGTGAGCAGGCGGTCGTCGTCGCTATGATGGTGGCTGATGCCCAGTGCGTGTGCGGCCTCCTTGCCAGTGGCGCGGGAGACGGCGGGCGGCGCGCTGGTGTTTGATGGGGCAGGGGATGTGCTGTTTGTTGCAGATGTGGCGGCTACTCGTGCCGGGATATACGCTCCGTCAGGAAGTCGCTGTGAAACACAGGAAGACAGCAGGAGAACAATCCCCAAGAGCAGGAGTGCCCCTGGTTGTAAAAGCATAAAGCCCCCGCGCAGTGGAGGCTTTATGAAAGTTGTAGGCCGGTGTGAGCGGTCTTGCAAAAGCATGACGGTCGTTCTATTTTAAGCCGTTCTCCAACAAATAGCGTTCTGCTTCGAGGGCTGCGCGGCAGCCAGCCGCCGCCGCGGTGATGGCTTGGCGATAGAGCGGGTCGGCCACGTCGCCAGCGGCGAATACGCCAGGCACGCGGGTGTTGGGCCTTGCTCCGTCGGTGACGATGTATCCTTGCTCGTCGGTCTCTACCCAGGGCGTGAAGAGTTCGCTGTTGGGGTGATGACCGATGGCGAGGAAGAAGCCTTCAATGGGCAGATCATAAGTGCGCTCGTCGGCTTCGCCGCGCCGATGCACCAGGTGTGCACCTTCCACCACACCGTCGCCGTAGAGGCCGAGTGTGTTGGTCTCAAAGAGGATCTCAATCTTGGGGTTCTGGGCCACGCGTTGCTTCATGGCCTCCGACGCACGCAGATAGGGCTTGCGTACAATCATATACACTTTCTCAGCCAGCCCCGCCAGGTAACTGGCTTCCTCACACGCGGTGTCGCCGCCACCTACCACCGCTACGCGTCTGCGGCGGTAGAAAAAGCCGTCGCAGGTGGCGCAGGCGCTGACACCAGCACCGCGATACTTCTCTTCATCGGGTAAGCCGAGATATTTTGCTGAGGCGCCGGTGGCTATGATGAGCGTGTGGCACTGTTCGGTCGTGCCGTCGTCAAAGGTAATGGTGTAAGGCGCTTTGCTGAGGTCGCAGGCCGTGGCGATGCGGGGGCGTATGTCCGTGCCGAAGCGTTCGGCCTGCCGCCTGAGGTCGGCCATCATCTGGTTGGCGTCGATACCCTCAGGGTAGCCGGGGAAGTTCTCAATTTCAGTAGTGGTGGTGAGTTGTCCGCCAGGCTGCAGCCCTTCACAGAGAACGGGGGAAAGGCCAGCGCGTGCGGCGTAGATGGCTGCGGTGTAACCGGCGGGGCCGGAGCCGAGGATAAGAATGTTGAGCATAGTTGTGATGAGGCGTGTTGTAGCGATTGGTCGTATCCTATATAGCCAAACGGGAAATACTATCGCAGGTCTATGATTTCGTGGTTGGGGTAACTGGCCGGATTGAGCGTGAAGTCGCTGTCGGGGAAACGAATGCCGGTCTTGAGCGAATTGATACGTATCTTGAGCCAGTTCTTTTTGCCCATGCGCACACGGACAGAGAATGGCATCTTGTCGGGGCCGAGGCTGATGTAAATCTCCTGGATAGGATTCTTGGTGGACTTGGAGAGGAGGTGGACATCGCTGACGGGTTTGCCCTCAAACACGTCTTCCTCCACGCTGAGCACATAGCCCTGCTTGTAGATGTCGATGAAACTATAGGGGTTGATTTGTTGCAGTTCGGTGCGGGTGGGCTTGCTGATGTAGATCTCGTTGCTGCCGGTCTCGAGTGCCCAAAGCGTGTTTCCGTCAAACCATTGGGACATCTGCGGGGACTCGAGTTTGAACTTGCGACCTTTCACCTTGAGCGTGCCGCTACTTTCTCCCGCCAGGTCACTGCCCACATAACTGGTGGCGGTGAACTGGGCTTGGATGCCGCCGGCGTTTTTGAGTTTTGCCGCTACTTGGTCGAGCAGTTCGCGTGCTGGATTTTCTTGGGCACAAAGCAAGGTCGGGGCAAGAAAAGATAGTGTGAAAAGCGTGGCAAATGCGATAATTGTCTTTTTCATAGGGAGTGTTTCTTTTCCGTTTGAGATTGCAAAGATAGATGTTCTTGCAATAGAAGCAATACCTTTTAACGTTATTTGGCAATTGATTGTCGCTGCCTGTGTGCGTATAGATAAGGCGTGCGCGGCGGGTTTTAAGGGGCTTGATGACTCCATCCGCCGTCCTGTACCACTTGACAACGTTTGAACAATTCGCGATAGAAGCGATGGCGGCACAGGGTGGGGCTGTGGCCGATGATGATGAGTTTGGAGCGTGCGCGAGTGATGGCCACGTTCATGCGGCGTAGGTCGCGAAGGAAACCTATTTCGCCTTTGTCGTTGGCGCGCACGAGGCTGACGATGATGACGTCGCGCTCCTGGCCCTGGAAAGCGTCCACAGTGTTCACCGTGATGGCGCTACGGAGTGGACGCAGGGCACGCTCGCCCTTGATGAGCCGGCGCAGGAATTGCACCTGTGCGCGATAGGGGGAGATGATGCCGATGTCGGTGCGTTCTTCAAACAACCGCCGTGTTCCAATCCTTGCGGTGAGGTCAAGTAGTGTTTGCACTGTGAGGCGTGCCTCGGATTTGTTGATACGTCCGTAGGTGCCCGCCACGAATTCTTCCCCGCTCGGTTCTTTCGCTTCGTTGGTATTATCGGCGAGGTGAGAGGGCGTTTCGGTATCAGCCTCTACCCATACGAGCGGGGTGTCAAGGTCATCGAGGATGTTGCGGTGGCGTACCTCATCGGCAGCAACGAGTTGCCCGCCATAGAACCAATCGGACGAGAACCGCATGAGAGCTTCGTTCATGCGGTATTGCACGGTGAGCATACGCACGGAGGCTGGGTGTTTCTCCACCACACGTTCCATGAGCGTTACAGCGAGACCGCCGCGCATGGCTTCGGGTGACTTGATGGTGGGCGGCAATTGGCAGTGGTCTCCAGCAAACACCACACGATGGCATTTCTGCAAAGCGATCCAGCAAGCGGCTTCGAGTGCCTGTGCCGCTTCGTCAATGAACAACGTGTGGCATTTCCAACCGGTCAGCACCTGCTGCGCCGATCCTGCCAGCGTGCAGGCCACCACGCGGCACGAGTCGAAGAGCGACTGGTGGATGCAGGCTTCCAACGCGTCAGCTCGCTCACGCAGGCGTGCCACTTTCTGATGGTGGCTCTCTGTGCGGCTACGACGTGCCGTGCTTTGCAATTGGCGAAGCGTGCGACGTATGGCCCACAACTGCTCGTAGTCGGGATGAGCCTCGAAGCGACGCTCGTAAGTGTTCTGCAACATCTTGTCGGTGACACGGGTGGGATTGCCCACACGTAGCACTTGCACACCGCGGTCACTGAGTTGCTCGCTGATCCAATCCACTGCGGTGTTGCTCTGTGTGCAGACCATTACTTGCGGTTCGCGCCGCAACACTTCGCAAATGGCCTCGACCATCGTGGTGGTTTTTCCAGTGCCGGGCGGGCCGTGGATGACCATCACGTCCTTGGCGCGGAGTACTTCGCCAACGGCGTCTTGTTGAGAGCGGTTGAGCCAAGGGATGGAGGGGGTGGTGACGGAGGCGAGGGAGGCTGGATGTGAAGTGCCATGAAAGAGGTCGCGCAGTTCGGCGAGCCGCCCGTTTTTGGCAGCAATGACACGCGACAGGGCGTCGAACATCAGCCGGTAGGTGGTTTCGTCAAAGCCCAACTGCACGCCGAGCCGCTGCGCTGTTTGCAGCCGCGCCGCTTGCTCTTCGTTGGCCAGCGTGACAACCATGCGGTCCGCCTCTGCATAACTGACCGTGGCCGTAAAAGGCAGATATTGAAGTGAGCCTGTACCATCCTCGGTGAAGAAGGCTACCTGCTTGCCGTACTCAAAGGTGTGCTCAATGTCAAGGTCCTCCGTGCGATAGATATCGAGGACCATACGGTTCAGGGAATTATAGTACCTGCGCCCTATGCTGACGGGGAACCAGCACTCGCCGCGCTTGACCTTGCGCCCTATGCCGAAGAGTTCCGTCTCGCGGCGGAACTCTTCTTTCTCGTGTTCGTATTCGATATGTAGCAGCCGTTGCTGTTCGTGGAGCGTCATGGATTACCAATAGATGGAACGCATGGGCGGCGCGCCATAAAAGCGCTGCGGGTTGTAGAAGGCCGATGGCGCATCGAATTTTATCCGTGAGGCCTCGAAGCAAACTTGTATCCAGGCGTTTTCGCCGATGGTCCAGTCGGCCACAAAACCGATGCGTTCTTCGGCAGACTGCCCCATGGGACTCCAATAGCCGAGCGAGAATCCCTCGCCGTCGTTCATAAGGCTCTTCGAGACGTAGGCATAGAGGCTGAAACGTTCGGAGGCTCGGTAGCCTACAATGCCGGTCATGCTAATGTTGCGCTGACGCACAGGTCCCCAGGTCATGTTGCTACCTTGAAGCATCAAGGCATAGGTCCAACGCTTACCCAGACGTCCAGCGTAGGCGAAGTCTATTCGTTCTTCCAGCCCCACGCCGCGCGGTGCGCCTTTGCCGAAGCCTGCCGCCGCATTGAACGAGAAGCGTGCGTTTGCCCCCTCGTGCAGTTGCCACACGTCCCATGCCCCGTAGGGACTGAGCGAGCCGAGCGTGGCGGGTGGCATCAAGACGTCAAAGAGCGGGCGTTCCTCTAGCACTTCCGTATTATATAATACGGAGTCCTCGAGTTCAGCCTGCGCCTTTGCGCTATAGGCGAGCGAAAGGCTAAGGATGAGTAGGAGCAGTCGCTTTTTCATTTCAAAGAGTGGGTCGCAGATGATGGTTGATTTCCCTACCAGCACTTTGATTTCAGACTTCTCGGAGCGTGATGGTGGCTTCGCGGTCGGGACTGACGGAGATGATGCTGATGGGAGTCTGCAGGTTGTGTTCAATGTAAGCGATGTAGTCGCAGAACGCTTGGGGGAAATCTTCTTTACGCCGCAGGTTGCTGATGGGCGTGCTCCAGCCAGGCAGGTCTTCATAAACGGCTTCCCATCCAGCCGTGTCGTAGGGCATGGTGTCGATAATCATATCGTCTTTGCGATATGCCGTGCAGACGCGGATGGTGTCGAAGGTGTCGAGCACATCGCTCTTCATCATCACGAGGTCGGTCACGCCGTTGATCATGATGGCATACTTCAATGCCACGAGGTCTATCCAGCCGCAGCGACGGTTGCGCCCCGTGACGGCGCCGTATTCGCAGCCTATCTCGCGCAGCCTATCGCCAGTGGCATCAAACAGTTCCACAGGGAACGGACCGCTGCCTACGCGTGTGCTGTAGGCCTTGAAGATACCGAAGACACGGCCAATCTTGTTGGGCGCCACACCGAGCCCCGTGCATACGCCGCCAGCGGTGGTGTTGCTGCTGGAGACGAAAGGATAGGTGCCGTGGTCGATGTCGAGCAAAGACCCTTGTGCACCCTCGGCCAGCACGCTCTTGCCTTCGGCCAGGGCGCGGTTGATGACTACTTCGGTGTCTTCGAGGCGGTAGCGACGCAGATAGTCCACGCCTTCAAGCCACAGCGCTTCGTCCTTTGCGAGGTCGAAGTCCGTGAAGCCCATATCAGAGAGGATTTGCAGGTGGCGCTTTTTCAGGCGGGCGTATTTCTCCTCAAATCCCTCGAGGATGTCGCCTACGCGCAGCCCGATGCGTGCTGCCTTGTCGCTGTAGGTGGGGCCGATGCCCTTGCCGGTGGTGCCCACAGCGTCTTTTCCCTTGGCGGCTTCGTAGGCACGGTCCAACACACGGTGCGTGGGCAGGATGAGGTGGGCTCGGCGGCTGATGACAAGGCGGTCGGAGAGCGAATAGCCCGCCGTCTCCAGTTCCTTGGCCTCAGCCATGAACAAGTCGGGGGCTATGACGCAACCATTGCCTATGATGTTGAGTTTGCCAGCGTCGAAGATGCCGCTGGGTATGGAGCGCAAGACGAATTTTTTGCCATTGAATATAATGGTGTGTCCCGCATTCGGGCCTCCTGCAAAGCGGGCCACAACGTCATAATGCGGGGTAAACCAATCGACGACTTTGCCTTTTCCTTCGTCGCCGAAGACGATGCCGAGAAGGGCATCGACCTTTCCTTTTGCCATAGTTTCGTTAATTAGTGCAGCAAAAATACACTTTCTGCCGCTATTGCCAATTGTGCCGATGTTGTTTTCGCAGTTTGTTAAGCATTTTTAGTGCTTTCGTGGCTCAATCATCGGCAACGAGTGCGTTGAAAACAATCTGCCTGCGAACGGGGGTGGCCTCAAAAAACGGGCGGAGCACAGCACTCTCTATACTGCCAGCATCAGCAGGTTTGAGCGTGTAGAGAGGATGGCCGGTTTGCTCATCGGGCGCTGCTGCCTCAATCCGAAGGAGGCCAGCGTTGGGGAGAGAGTCCGTTGTGCAATAGACTACAGGACCGCACCGCACGACGTTGCCGTTCTCAACGGCGCAAGGCTTCGGTGTGGTATCGAAGGTCATGTACAGTTCGTCGCCGTATGTCCATTTCCTACGGATCACGGCATATCCGCGCGCCATTGTATATTCGCTGTCGTGCCCGTTCACGTAGATAATGGGCTTCTCAGTGAGCCATTCGGGAATCCTGAGACGCAGCGCAAGAGTCACAGGTTCTCGCCCTTTACCGCTGAGACGAATGCGCGTCATTGGTCCCCAGGGCATGGCTGTGCTCTGGTCGATGACGACATCAAGGCTGTCGGGCGTGACGATATGCGCAAAGGTGTTGAGGTAGAAATTTACAAGAACTCCGGCGGTGTCTGTGCTATACACCATCTGCGAGGCGTCAGCCATGGCCTGGGCCGCCATGGCCCGTTCCATCGCATCGGGGGAATGGAACATGGCGTCGGGAAGGCCGCCGAACAGAGCACGCTCGGCGGCATCAATGAATTGCGACTCGCCGGTCTGCATCCAAAGCGCGGCGGCTTCATAGAACGTGGCCA
Source organism: Bacteroidaceae bacterium (assembly GCA_017444485.1). GTDB lineage: Bacteria > Bacteroidota > Bacteroidia > Bacteroidales > Bacteroidaceae > Alloprevotella. Next base: position 56,752 of record JAFSWM010000052.1, read on the forward strand.
TCGCCGAATAACCTTGTATGGTAGTCGCATCGCCGCTACCGCCCACGAGGTTTAAGTTCGGGAGCGTGGCATTTTGCCAATGGGACAATTGCAGTTCAAGCAATTTGCGAGGGATGGCTATCGGCGAGGGTGTGGCATCCCTATCCACCGTGAGTGCCAGCAGGGGCCAATTTGTAGCATCGCGAGAGAAGAAAACCACGCTGTCACCGCAGACGGGCCTCACCACAGGGAGCGACGGCTGGGCGTACACTGAGAGCGAGGCGGCCAACAAGGTTGCTACTATTATATATATGGAGTAAATGCGGTTCTTCATTTGTTTTTTTAGCGATGCCTTTCGCGTACAAAAGTACTGGATTTGCTACAAACATCATGTCGCAGCCTTTCAAAAAGGCGGGATGGAGGAAATTTGCTTTCAAACTTTGATGTAGAAACTACGTATTTCGCAGGCCAGAGATACGTTTTGTGGGTGTTTTTTGCGAAAGCAAGCAAAAAAAACGCGTAAAGTTTTGTTCAGATTGTGAAAGTATATACTTTTGCAACGCTTTTGCGATATGGGCGCTTAGCTCAGTTGGTTTAGAGCGTCTGCCTTACAAGCAGAGGGTCGGG
>JAFSWM010000053.1 GCA_017444485.1 Bacteroidaceae bacterium
ACGCCCGCGCTCCCAACCTTTGCAATAGGCGGGCTGACGACCTCAAAACCTCAAAACCTTAAAACCTTAAAACCTATGAACGTAGCAATCGTAGGTACAGGCTATGTGGGCCTGGTCACCGGAGCCTGCTTCGCCGAAGTGGGCGTGAATGTCACCTGCGTGGACATTGACACCAACAAGATAGAGAAACTGCGGCAGGGCGAAATCCCCATCTACGAGCCCGGGCTGGAAGAGATGGTGCTGCGCAACATGCGCGAAGGACGCCTCAAGTTCACCACGCGCCTCACCGACTGCCTCTCAGAAGTAGAAGCCGTGTTCAGCGCCGTAGGCACGCCCCCCGATGAGGACGGCAGCGCAGACCTCAGTTACGTCCTCGAAGTGGCACGCGAGGTGGGGCGCAACATGACGAAGTACCTCGTGCTCGTCACCAAGAGCACCGTACCCGTAGGCACCGCCGGCAAGGTGAAGAAAGCCATTGAGGAAGAACTCGCCAAGCGCGGCGAGCAAATAGACTTCGACGTGGCCTCCAATCCTGAGTTCCTCAAAGAAGGTAGCGCCGTCAAGGACTTCATGTCGCCCGACCGCGTTGTGGTGGGCGTAGAGAGCGAACGCGCCAAGACACTGATGTCGCGCCTCTATCGCCCCTTTATGATGAACAACTTCCGCGTCATCTTCACCGACATTCCCTCGGCAGAGATGATCAAGTATGCCGCCAACTCCATGCTTGCCACGCGCATCTCGTTCATGAACGACATTGCCAACCTCTGCGAACTGGTAGGCGCCGATGTCAATATGGTGCGCAAAGGCATCGGCTCCGACACCCGCATAGGCAGTAAGTTCCTCTACCCCGGCTGTGGCTACGGCGGCTCATGCTTCCCCAAGGATGTCAAAGCCCTGATACGCACCGCCGAGAAAGAAGGCTACGAAATGCGCGTCCTCAAAGCCGTGGAGCAAGTCAATGAGAAGCAGAAAGCCATCGTCTTCGACAAACTCGCGGCCCACTATGGCGGCGAACTGGCCGGAAAGACCGTAGCCATCTGGGGATTGGCATTCAAGGCCGAGACCGACGATATGCGCGAAGCCACCTCCCTCGTCACCATCACAAAACTCCTCGACGCCGGCTGCCACGTGCGCGTCTTCGACCCTGTGGCCATGGACGAGTGCCGCAGACGCCTTGGCGACAAGGTGGAATACACCCGCGACATCTACGACTGCGCCCTCGACGCCGACGCCCTGCTCGTGCTTACCGAGTGGAAGCAGTTCCGCCTGCCGTCGTGGGAAGTGGTACACCGCACCATGCGCCAGCCCGTTGTCATCGACGGGCGCAACATCTACAGCCCCGAAGAGATGCAGCAAGCAGGCTTCGCCTACGCCTGCATAGGCCGCGCCGAATCACGATGAACCACTGACAGCAACGCCATGAACACCCACGCACTCACCCTCACCGCCCTGCTTGCCACAGCCTCTCTGCTCGCCTCCTGCGGCGGCGGCCAGGCCGCGGGCGGCTGGCTCAGCGAGAACGACGTAGTGCCCGCCGTTGACGAGACCTTCGCCCCGATAATCGACGAAGAGGCACAAGCCTTCGCCCTCAACCATGTGGAAGCCACGATGAAGCCGCTCTACGTGAGCGAAGACAGCGCCCTCCACCTGCTCATGGCCGACAGCGTGCAGATGGCCATCGTCACACGCGGCCTCACCGACAAGGAGAAGGAATACATCACCTCACAGCGTCGCAGCGCCCTGCAAGCCGTCATCGCCAAAGACGCCTTCGCCCTCATCGTGGCAGCAGGTAGCGCCGACACCCTCTTCACCCTCGACGACCTGCGCGGCATCGTCAGCGGCAAGGTCACACGCTGGGAGCAACTGGTGGGCAGCCACCGCACCGGCGAACTGCGCCTCGTGTTCGACAAGAGCGGCAGCAGCACCGTGCGCTTCATGCGCGACAGCCTCAATGGTGGGAAGCCCCTCAGCGGCAACGTGTTCGCCCAGGGCAGCAACGAAGCCGTTATCGAAGCCGTCAAGACCACCCCAGGTGTAGTTGGTGTAGTCGGTGTGGACTGGCTCAGAGCCGGTGCCGACAGCACGCTCAAAGACTTCGACGGACTGGGCTTCGAAGTGGCACGCGTGAGTCGCTACGCCGATGAGCGTGCCGACTACAAGCGCCCCTGGCAGTACCACATCGCCACAGGTAACTATCCCCTCGTCAGGCAGGTGTACGCCATCTGCACCGACCCGCGCTCCAAGTCTATGCTGAAGAACTTCTACTTCTTCCTTAAGGGCGAAAACGGACAGCGCATCATCTGCAACAGTTCGCAGATGCTCCCCAACACACCCGTTTACGTCAAACAGGTCAGCGTGAAATAACCCTCACACGGCCCACCACAGCACAACGCCCCCGCACATCGGCAGGGGCGTTTCTTTTTTGCTCAACGCGCACTTTGGCTGCGAGGAATACGAGGGCCGCAAAACAAGGTCCGTTGTAGTTTAAACAAGGTCCGTGTGAAATTAAACTCACGA
>JAFSWM010000054.1 GCA_017444485.1 Bacteroidaceae bacterium
AACGCTTACTTTTGTATATTGAAAAAACACCAAACAGGACGAGTATGAAACCCGTATTGTATACAATCAGCCTCCTGACGCTCTTGGTCAGCACCTTCCCCCACCTCAGCGCACAGACCACGCACGCTCACTCCACCAGCCTGCAGTGGAAAGGTATCGACGTAGCAGCCTATCAAGACAGCGCCGCCCAGTATCCCAACGGCAAGCCCATCTATCTCTACAACGTGGGCACTGGGCGCTTCGTCGTGGAAGGCGGCAGTTGGGGCGTGGAGGGACGACTCTTCTACGAGGACTTCGGACGGCAGATGCAGCTCTTCACCGACGGAAAAATCAACTCCGGCATCTCCGAGACCAACATCGAGTCAGACAAACACATGTTCATCTGCAACATACCCATCACCACGCAAGACACCTCGTGGAGGGCCGCCAACGACCGCATCTTCACCACCATCATGGATGGTGCCAGAAGATGGCCCGCCTGGACCTTCGTGCCCATCGCCACACACGGCGAAATCGAAGCCGAAGGCTACCACACCTACTACATGTACCAACGCCACAACTCCTTCTACTACAAAGAGAGCACCAAGCAGTACAAGAACTTCTACCTCGGCGCCGCCTACGGAGAGTGGTGCCCTGATGGCACAACGACCTACCGCGACGGCACAACCAATGACAAAGGCAACGGGTTCTATGTCAATGTAGACGACGACCGCCTCTGCTGGACCACAGCCGGCCAGACACCCAGTCAGTGGGGAGCAGGCAGTGAGATACCGCCCTACGAAAACGAAACGAAAGTGCTTGTCAACGGCGACTCCGTCATGATCAAAGAACTCTACCAGTGGCGCATCATCTCCGAGGAGGAATTCGAACACGTGCTTGAAGAGGAAGTAGAGGGCATTAACCCCAGCGTCTCCAGCCTCATCCTCGACCGCGACTTCACGCGCAACGCCAACGACTTCTACGACTGGTGGACCGTCAGCCCCGACACCAGCACACCCGCCGAGGGCGAAGGACGACGCGGATACACCTGGGGATACATCAGATCGCTCACACTACACACCAAAGGCTCACCCAGCAGCAACCAGTACTACCCCGAAGCATGGGACCAGCCCGTCCGTCTCAAGATGCAGTTTGACGACATGAAGAACGCCAAGTTCGGATACATGGGATTCGAAGGAGTCGGCACCGTGTCCACCACCTTCAAACTCCCACGCCCAGGATGGTATCAGATAGAGGCCAACGCCATCAGCTTCAGCGCCGATGCCACACACATCGCCTACATGTACGCACAGCCAGGCAACACCGTCGTCACCGACGAGCAGAAAGCCTCCGACATGCGCGCCTACTACGGATACAACGAGGTGCCTCTCGTGCAAAAGACCGACATCACCGACCTTGACATCTACCCCGACATCACCTTCCCCACCACAAACCGATACAAAGGCCAAAAGGACATGAGCATCGCCATCGGAAAAGTGCTCACCTACCACGGCACAGACTACAGACAAAAACTCTGGGTGTACGTCAGCCCCGAGCGCTTCGCCACCGACAGTACCGTCACCATCGGATTCCGAAAAGACTACGCCACAAAGAGCAGCAAAACCACCTCAGGCGACATAAACTACTACTACGACCGAGACTACGTCATCGTCGACGACATCAAAATGTCCTACATGGGACTCTCGCCAGCCTTCCTCTACGAAGACGAGTACAACCTCGACTACCTCGTCTTCGACATCAACCATGTGACCGAACGTCCCAGCGCACTACCCACCTACCAATACGCCGGATCGCTGAGCCTTGCACGCACACTGAAGAAAAACCAGTGGAACTCCTTCTCACTGCCCATTCCCCTCACCGGCGAACAAGTACGCTACGCCTTCGGCGAAGACGCACTCCTTGTAGAACTCGTCAGCATTGGCGGCATGTCACTAAACGAAAACGTCATCGACTTCCGAACCGTTGAACTCAAGCCCACCGCCCCCCTGCAGCACGCCGTAGAGCCCGGAAAACTATATATGCTCAAACCTACCAAAGAGCCCACCACCGGAGAAGACCCCTTGGGCGTACTGAGAGAATACTACGAGTTGGGGCGCAACTACTTCTCCGTCAATCCCGAGGGCGAAGCCTCCACCTACGAACACTACGTCATGGACGCCACACAAATCGGCGCACACTACGCCGTCGGCTCCTACCAAGGCAGCAACAACGGCACAGCATACGTCAGTTACGTCAAGACACCTGGCTTCAGCGACTTCACCATCGACGCTGAAGGATACAACACATCCAGCGCCATCGACACGCTCTACGCCCCCAAAGGCTCCTACGCCGTAAGCGGCGGCACCATCTACGAGCTGAGCCGCGACACGCCCATCAAAGGATTCCGCGGATGGATCACCCTCGCTCACAGCATCTTCGACGACCCCGAAGCAGCAACACTCGGACTGCGCTTCGCCGTTGATGGCCAGACTGATAGCCCCGACGCCACAGGCATCGCCGACGTGCTGGCCTATCCCGTGGCGCTACAAGCCGACGATGCCATCTACGACCTCGGCGGACGCAAGGTAGGAACCATCGGCACCCGCCTGCCCAAAGGCATATACATCGTGCGCGGCAAGAAATTCTTTGTCAAATAAGCAAACGGCGGCCCGTGCGCCGCAACATTCATGGAACAGCAGATGAAAACAAAGAAGAACTACATACAGCCCGACCTACGCACCCTTGCACTCGTCGCCGAGCCCCTCCTCGCCGCCAGCGACGAGTCTAAGCGCGGCTACGCCGTAGACAACGAAGAGGCCGACGACAGCAAAATCATCAACGTAGAGAAGCAAACCGACTTCTTCTCTCTCGAATTGGATTAACAACATCGCACAATGCACGGGCGGCAAGGCGCAGACGGGGACAGCCCCATGCCCTTGCCGCCCGTCCGCTATGTCAGCGCGTCCAGAAATCTAAATAACGACGCGCCACGGCTATATAATCGTGGTGGCGCTGCACATACTCCGCACTCTCACGCTGCAAGCGCGGCAAGTCCGCACGATGTTCTACCAAGTAGCACAAAGCAGCAAAAACACTCTCCTCAGAAGGAAGCACATTGACAATAGGTCGCAGCGTGTCCTCTCCCAGTATCGCATAGTTCTCCGGCTCGCCGCCCCCCACTACCACCAGTCCGGCAGCCATCGCCTCCAGCGCGTTCATGGCGGGCGTGTAGGAGTAGAGTTGATCGAGCAACACGTCGCACGCGCCGAGCATCTCGCGGTACTTTGCGAACGGTACGTTCTCCACCCTGACCACCTCGACCAGTGTGCCATACTTCTCTTTCGCCCTGAGCAGCGCGCACCACATCACGTCTGTGCCTTTGTACGCTGCGCGTCCGCGCATCATGCCGATAAAGAATCGGACAGGCGTAGCCTCACCCATCGCCCCACCCCACTGACGGATCTCCCTGCGCGGCACTACGGGGAAGGGGATGAACTGCAGTTTCTGTGGAAAAACCTTATTGTAGGCCGCATGGTATTCGTAGAGCCCCGCCACGATGCCGTCTGCCTCGCGGGCTATCAGTTCATTGAGCCGTCCCTTCGGTCCGCGAACCCAGTCGGCGATGAAATGGTCGTTCTCAAGGCTCTCCCGCAGCGTGTCGCCGAAATTGAAATCGCTGTAGCGAAACGTTGTGCGGTCGAGGCAAGCCTCCACATAGTACCTGTCCATCCCAAAAGCCCCGAGGAACAAGCGCTTGTTGTGGCGGCGCAACATGCGGTAGTACCTCAGCGTGCGCTCGGCGCGCAGCGGCAAGAAGTCGGGCCCGATGAGTTGCACCACGTCAAAGCCACGAAGCCCCCGCATCGTGCGCTCCAAGCGAAGCAAGTAACGAAGCGAAGCAAGGCGACCCAACGACGGGCGCCGAAGGTCAATGTCGCGCGGGTAATCTTTCCACCCGTCGCCGTCGGAGGCCACACAAACCTCGTGGCCCAAAGCACGCAGCCCCATACCCAATGTGGCGTGCACATTGCTGTAATCGCCTATCAGGAGAATCCTCATGGCTGCAAAAGTAGCGCAAGGCGAGCGTAAAGAAAAAGGAAATAACGATTTCCTTTTTCTTTACCGAGCCGCAGCCTACCTTCGCGAAGCAGAGTAGTGCTTTTTTTATTGAACATTGAACATTGAACATTGAACATTGAACATTGAACATTAGCAATACCATTGCAACCGGTATTGGCAATGTTCAATGTTCAATGTTCAATGTTCAATAAAAAAGTTTCGTAATTTTGCGCCACAAATCACACAAGCACAGAGACAATTACCACAATGGACATCTTACAACAAATCATCAAGCGCGCGCAGTCACGGCGCATGCGCATCGTATTGCCCGAGGCCGAGGAGGAACGCACGCTCCGCGCTGCCGACCGTGCCATCGCCGACGGGCTGGCCGACATCATCCTTATCGGGAACCCCGAGACCATCAGCCGCCAGGCCACTGACTGGGGGCTTACGCATATCGCCGAGGCCACCCTCATCGACCCGCTCAACAACCCGCAGAGCGAGGAATACGCCGCTCTGCTCGCCGAACTGCGTAGGAAGAAAGGCATGACCATCGAACAGGCGCGCGAGTTAGTGAAAAATCCCCTCTACCTCGGCTGCCTCGTCATCAAGAGCGGCCACGCCGACGGACAAATCAGCGGCGCACTCAGCACCACCGGCGACACCCTGCGCCCCGCACTGCAAATCATCAAGTGCACGCCCGGCATCACCTGCGTGAGCGGCGCCATGTTGCTCATCACCAATCAGTCCGAATACGGGCAGGATGGCGTCATCGTAATGAGCGACGTTGCCGTAACCCCTATGCCCACGGCTGAGCAGTTGGCTGAGTTCGCCTATTGCACCGCCGAGACCGCCAAGAGCGTGGCTGGCATCGCAAACCCCAAGGTAGCCATGCTCAGTTTCTCCACCAAAGGCAGCGCAAAGCACGAAGTGGTGGATAAGGTCGCAGAAGCCACGCGCATCGCCAAGGAACGCTGGCCCGAACTACCCGTGGACGGCGAGATGCAGGCTGACGCCGCGCTCGTTCCGTCTGTCGGCGAGAAGAAAGCCAAGGGCAGCGCCATCGCTGGCCATGCCAACGTGCTCATCGCCCCTTGCCTCGAAGTGGGAAACATTGGCTACAAACTCGTAGAGCGCCTCGGCGGCGCCACTGCCATCGGTCCCATCCTGCAAGGCATAGCACGCCCAGTGAACGACCTCTCGCGCGGCTGCTCCGTGGACGACATCTATTACATGGTTGCCATCACCGCCTGCCAAGCGCAAGCTGCGCAATAACTTTAAGGTTATAAGGTTATGAGGTTGTTAGGTTATGAGGGGCTGCGCTGTTCCTGGGAGCGCGCGACGGCCTTAAAACCTTAAAACCTCAAAACCTAATAGAATCACACGAACACTATGAACGTATCCCGCATATTCCTGCTCATTGCAGTCTGCATCACGGCCCTGGGTTTCACGGCCTGCGACGAAGACGATGACAGTTACGCCGAACTCCGCAAGACGGAGCGCAGACTGGTGAGCAACTTCATCACTGGCGGCCTCACCCTTCAGAACAGCGAGGGTGTCACCCTGCTCAGCGTGGCTCCCATCAAGGTCATCAGCCAGGAAGAGTTTGAGAAAGACACCGTGACCGACGTGGCGGAGAACGAATACGTGCTCTTCGCCAACACAGGACTCTACATGCAGATTATACGGCGCGGCACGGGCACCGTGCTTGCTGAAGGCGAGAGCGCACCCGTCATCTGCCGCTATGTGGAGTACAACATGGCGGGCGACTCTATCCAAAGCACCAACCGCACGCTCCTCACCACCACGTCGCCCGATGTGATGAACGTGTCGAACTCCTACGGCACGCTCACCGGCACGTTCCAGAGTGGCGTGATGCGCAACACCTACGGCAGCAGCGTGCCATCGGCATGGCTCACGCCGTTGCAATACATCAAGTTGGGGCGTCAGACAGATCCGGAGAACCAGGTCGCCCTGGTGCGCATCATCGCCCCGAGCAGCGTGGGGCATACCAACCAGTCCTCGCTCGTCTATCCCTGCTTCTACGAAATCAGTTATCAGCGAGGGCGATAACCTTTTAAGGTTTTGAGGTTATGAGGTTATGAGGTTGTAAGGGGCTGCGCTG
>JAFSWM010000055.1 GCA_017444485.1 Bacteroidaceae bacterium
CCTGAGCCAGGATCAAACTCTGCGTTGGAAATGTATAATAATAAATACATTAAATAACTTGTCTTGACTGGCAGGATTTCACTGTCTTAGTTGAATGGATTAGGAATTGACTTCTGCGTGTACCCTACTCTGTTCAACCATTAAGATCAAACTGAGCGGTTACACACCCTTGTGCCGAATGTTGAGACAGACGCATGAGCGCTGCCTTGATACATTTCGGCTAGTACTACTCTAGCTGTTGCATGTAACTCTTTCTAAGATCGTTTGGTTTTTTGCTTTTTTAGCGCGAAACCGAATGCAAAAATACGGCGGGATTTGGGACGAACAAACTTTTTCTCACTTTTTTTTCGAAAAAATCACCCAAAAGGGGTCGTTTTTCCTCATTTAGCAATCTCTGGGTGTCGTTTTTGAGGTGATTTTTGAGGGTTTTCGGGCTATAACGAGGGTGCAAAAGTTTGCGCTTGCGCAGTGGTGCGCTACTTGGTGGGTTGTAGTTTAAACGAGGTCCGTGTGACTTTAAAGTCACACGGACCTCGTTTAAACTACAACGGATATTGTTTTGTGTGGCGGCGGAGCCTTCTGCTCAATGATTGGAGGGGACTTTGCTTGAAGCGGCGGCATCGGTTTCGCCGGAGAGAAAGACGTCGCGCAGGATGTTCATCGATTCGGGGTTTTGCTGTACGAAGGAGTCGATGTGGCGCATACGTTTCTCTTCGAGGATTTCGTCGAAGGCGATGAGTATGCCTGTCTCCTCCACCTGCCCGAAATCTTCGTTGACTGCGGTGCCGAAGACGCGCATGGTGGGACTGAGTCCCATGTAGGCGTTGATGAGCGGGGGGATGTTGTATCCGAGTTTGCGCACTTCGGTGTTGAGTATGTGGTAGTCCTCCTTAAATGTTTCTTTGACGAAGAGGTCGTCAAGTTGGCAGCGCGGCGTGTCGATGACGGCGGGGTTGATGGGAGTGATGAGCGCGTCTTTATCGCCGAAGTGTTTGTTGAGGAAATAGAGGATCATGTCGCGCGAGCGGCGGTTGAAGGTGGGGTACATGGTCATCTTTCCGAAGAAGTAGCGCACGGAGGGCATGATCACGGTGAGTGCTCCAAGTCCGTCCCAGAGGTTGTCGAGTGCAAAGAGGCTCTTGTACGAGCTGCGGGTGCTCTGATATTCGAGCGTGACGAAGGAGCGCCCGAGTTCCACGGTGGTGCTGAGGTAGTCGCGGATAAACTCTTGCGAGAAGTGGAACATGTGGCTGGTGGCGAGGTGTGGCTGGCCGTCTTCCTGGAATTTGCATTCGCGCCCGGGGAGGAAGCGATAGCCTCCGAGGATTTCCTCGCTCTCGGGACACCACACGATGAGTTGGTAGTAGGGGTTGTCGCCGAGGTCGAATTCATCGAGGTCTACTTCTTTTCCGGTGCCGCCGCCTGCTGTGCGGAAGGCAATCTCGCGCAGGCGGCCAATCTCGCGCAGTACGTTTGGTGCGTTCTGTACCGTTACGACGTAGATCTCATTGTTGCTCTTGTTGGTGGAGCGTAGTTTGCGGGCTGGGGTGAGTTCTTTTTTGAGTAATTCGCGGCTCACCGGAGGAATGATTTGCTGCACGGGATATTTGGTTTGTCGCTTGGAGAGTTTGGGAAGATCGGAGGCAGGAATCAATCGCCGCACTCCGTATTATATATATAATTAGGTATATGTACTAAACGGGAACGTCCGCTCAGAGCGCATAGACTTTGTCGTAAACGAACTGCGCCCACTCCTTGTGGCTGCGACTATTGTCGAAGGTCTGCCAGGGTATGGGCTTTCCGAATCTGACGGTGAAGGTGTTGCCCCTGTTCTTGAAGGCCTCATCGGCAAGATAGAGCATCGCGATATTGAACTTGATGCCGAGGCGTTTGCATACGTTAGCTACCCGATAAAAGAAGTCGCTGTTCTGCCCAAGGAAGTGTATGGGCACCACGTCGCGCTCTGTGGCGATGCTTTTCTGAATGAACGTCTTTTTCCAGGGCACGTCGCGTATGACGCCCTTTGTCTTGCGTGAGCAGAGGTCGGCTGGGAAGATGATGATGTGGTTCTCGGAGTTGAACGCCTCGTTCACCTTTCGGGCAAAGTCGTGTCCCTGTGCTCCGAACTTGTTCACACCGACACAGAGGGGTGCTAAGCCTTTGAGGTTCATCAGCAGGTCGTTCACGAGGTAGCGTATCCGCCCGTCGTAGCGGTGGCCGAGTATGCTTCCAAGGGTGATGCCGTCGATGCCTCCGAGGGGGTGGTTTGAGACGAAGGTATAGCGCTTGCCATCATCGGCAGCGGGCAGGAGTTCTTCGCCTTCTTTTTCTACCTTCACCCCCATAAAATCTACTGCGGCGTCGAGCCAGGGCACTCCCTCCATGTCGCCTACGCGCTGAAAAAAGTCGTTGAGTTCGTCCTCGTGGACGATGCGCCGAAGGTAGTTGATGAGAAAGCGTGGCACGAAGCGGGCCTTGTTGCCAGCCTTCTCTCGCACCACGTTTTCTATGTCAAGACGTTGCTGTGCCATTGATAATCTTGTAAAACCAAACGCAAAAGTAGGAAAAACCATGTTTGGAAACCCACTGGTGCGAAAGTTTTTCTATTTTTGCCTTGTCTAAACTTTTAATACCATGAAAAACTGCCTTTCTCTACAAAAATTGCTGCTTGTAATAGCCTTGTGCCTTTTTTCGCCAGCAATTCTGCAAGCACAAAGAAACGTGTTCACTCCGGCTGTCGGCATAGGCGGCGGCATCAATGTGGACTTCGGGAATAACAAATCGACTGCGAGCCTGAGGCTTCAGGCCGCTCTGGGCAAACCCGACGACATTCTCAACATCTCTTGCGGCTTCGGGTATCGAGGTTGGTTTGATTTGCATCCACCCCGCGAGTTTATCAACCACCCGAGCTTTTCTGACTATCTGCTCTATCATGATGAAAATGGGCACGACAATTACATCCGTCCTATGGGCGGGCAGCTCATCATACCTGCCGAAGCCCACCTCAACCTTGTACCCCTTGGCGACGACTGCTACCTCTTTGCAGGTTGTGGCATTGAGTATGGCATACGGCTCTATAAGTCTCGTCGCTATGAGAGACACTATGGCGCTCCCGTCCTCAACAACAGTTCGCTCGCCGTCTATCCGATGCTGGGAGTGAACGTTGCCCAGGAGAATTGGGGCGGCAGCATCGCGCTGTATTACCGCTTCTATACAAAGGACTGCCTCAACAGCAAGGAGATCCCCATCCAGAAGTTTGAGTCAAACAATGTATTCGGCATCCAGTTCATCGTGTGGGGAATCCTATAACGGCGAGGAAGTCCGAGAGGCATGAAATTGTTTACCCCTTACGGCAATTGAAGCACGTAAGGGGTAACTCTTTTGACCTTTTCTACCCGTCATTTGAACCTTGAACTATCAGAAAAACGACTGAAAAGGCGTTTTTTGCAAAAAAAAGCGAGCAAACGTTGCGCTATATGCACAGGAACACCTACTTTTGCACTCGCATTTAGCGTAATGCACGGCTCGTTAGCTCAACTGAATAGAGCATCTGACTACGGATCAGAAGGTTATAGGTTTGAATCCTATACGAGTCACAAACGTGCGGGGACGCGACCATCGGTTAGCGTCCCCGCACGTTGTTTATCTATTGGGCTTGGCGACTGGGCGCGGTGCGTCTCAGCGCAGTGTCGCCACGACGTATTCCGACTGCGTGCCGATACGGAACTTGCCGCCCCATATACCGATGCCGCTCGACACATAATAGCGCGTCGTGCCACGCTGCCACTCACCCCACGAGCACTCATACATCCGGTCCGTGACCCACGATATCGGCCAGACTTGCCCACGGTGGGTGTGACCACTCAGTTGGAAGTCCACACCGGCCCGTTCAGCACGATCCAGATCGTAGGGCTGGTGGTCGAGGACGATGATGTATTTGTTCTTATCCACGCCTTTGATGAGGTGCTCCAAGGGTTTGCGACGCATATTGGTGCGGTCGTCGCGGCCTACGAGCACAATGCCGTCGGCAATCTCCCCCGCCTCGTCGATGAGCAGGCGGATGCCGGCTTCCTTGAAGAAGTTCCTCGCCCGCTGCGAGCCACTGTAGTACTCGTGGTTGCCCAGGCAGGCATAAACGGGGGCTTTCAGTCGGCGGAACTCGGCGGCAGCGTCTTCCTCCACCAGCGGGCGGGCGCTGATGTCGATGATGTCGCCGGCGATGAGCACAAAGTCGGGATTCTCGGCATTGATCAGGTCCACCCACCGCGCGAGTTCTTTTCGGGGGTTGTGGTAGCCGAGGTGTAGGTCGCTCGCCATCACGATGGTATATTCCCTTTGCAGAGGTTTCTCGCTCTTGAGCGTCAGCGGCACGCGCACCTTGTTGCGATAGTGTATGTTCCCGAAGAGGAACACCATGAAGAGCACGCCCAGCAGCGCTGCCGTGCCGTACCAGTTTGCCGTCACCCACTCGCGCGGCAGAATATGTGCCAGCCGCGCCACATCGATGAGCAAGAAAAGCATCACCGCGTAGAGCAGCACGAACGGGGATGAAGTACCCACGTCATACAGCACGCGGGCCACGGGCAGGGGCCACCTTTCCAACCCCAACGTGAAGTTCAGGAACAGCATCCCCACGCACATCACGCCCAGCGCTATGATGGCCGCCTTCCACCATCCGTCCAGCGGCAGTAGCGTCCACAGGTGCCAGCCCACGTACAAGAGGCCTATCAGCGGGAGCACCATAAAAAGGATCATCCACATCATCTTCATGGGATAGAGTTTGTCTTCAAACAGTTTCTAATCGGTCGGGCCAAGTCTGGCCATAAAAAGCCGCGATGTGAACGGATGCGTTCCTCCACATCGCGGCTGTTTTGGCTATGAGGATTGCTCCGATTGCCTTGCGATTACTTCAGTACGCCCAACTGCTTGCCTACCTTGATGAAGGCTTCGATGCAGCGGTCGAGGTGCTCGCGTTCGTGTCCAGCACTGATCTGCACGCGGATGCGTGCCTGTCCTTTGGGCACCACGGGATAATAGAAGCCCGTGACGTAGATGCCTTCTTCCTGCAAGAGTGCGGCATACTTCTGCGAGAGGGGAGCGTCGTAGAGCATCACGGCGCAGATGGCGCTCTGTGTGGGTTTGATGTCAAACCCTGCGGCCATCATCTTGTCGCGGAAGTAATTGACGTTCTCCACGAGTTTGTCGTGCAGGGCGTTGCTCTCCTTGAGCATCTTGAACATCTCGATGCCTGCGCCCACGAGGCCCGGTGCGAGGCTATTGGAGAAGAGGTAGGGGCGGCTGCTCTGGCGCAGTTTGGCAATGATCTCCTTCGGGCCGGTGGTGAAGCCGCCCATGGCGCCGCCGAAAGCCTTGCCGAGCGTGCCGGTATAGATATCCACGCGTCCGTAGGTATTGAAAAACTCGCTCACGCCGTGACCGGTGGGGCCTACTACGCCGGCGCTGTGGCTCTCATCCACCAAGACGAGCGCATCGTACTTCTCGGCGAGGTCGCAGATCTTGTCCATCGGGGCCACATTACCGTCCATAGAGAACACGCCGTCGGTGCAGATGATGCGGAAGCGCTGTGCCTGGGCCTCTTGCAAGCAACGCTCCAGGTCGGCCATGTCGGCATTGGCGTAGCGATAGCGCACGGCCTTGCAAAGACGCACGCCGTCGATGATGCTGGCGTGGTTGAGGGCGTCGCTGATGATGGCGTCGTCCTTGGTGAGCAGGGGTTCGAACACACCGCCGTTGGCATCGAAGCATGCGGCATAGAGGATCGTATCCTCGGTCTTGAAGTAGTCGCTGATGGCGGCTTCGAGTTCCTTGTGGATGTCGTGTGTGCCGCAGATGAAGCGTACGCTCGACATACCGAATCCGCGCCTATCCATCGCGTCCTTAGCAGCCTGGATGAGGCGCGGGTGGTTGGAGAGGCCAAGGTAGTTGTTGGCGCAGAAGTTCAGCACGGTCTTGCCAGCCACTTGGATGGCGGCCTGCTGCGGGCTTTCGATGAGGCGCTCCTCCTTGTAGAGGCCGGCCTCGCGGATTTCCTGAAGTTGTTGCTTCAGGTGGTCTTGGAATTTTCCGTACATAGGGTGTAGGGTTTATTTGTATTTGGATTTAGCAAGCGTTCTCACGCGTTTTCGCTGCGCAAAAGTACGGCAAATCTTTTGCGGCACAAAAGCTTTGCCGTACTTTTGCGCTGCGAAACACTAACACACAAACACAACAATCCGCAACCAGACTATGAGAAACATTCTTATCATTGGTGCAACCGGTCAGATAGGCTCCGAGTTGACCATGAAGTTGCGCAAGACCTACGGCAACCGCCACGTGGTGTGCGGCTATATCCCCAGTGCCAAGCCCAAAGGCGTGCTCAAGGAGAGTGGCCCCTACGAAATCTGCGACGTGACCGACGGCGAGCAGATTGCCACCGTGGTGCTCAAGCACAACATCGACACCATCTTCAACCTCGCAGCCCTGCTTAGCGTGGTGGCCGAGGGACGTCCGCAATTGGCATGGAAGATAGGCATCGATGGCTTGTGGAACGTGCTGGAGGTGGCTCGCGAGCACGACTGCGCCGTGTTCACTCCGAGTAGCATCGGCTCGTTCGGCCCCGAGACTCCGCCCGACCACACGCCTCAGGACACCATTCAGCGTCCTCGCACCATCTACGGCATCTCTAAGGTCACCACCGAACTGCTCTCCGACTACTACCATAATAAATACGGAGTGGACACTCGCTCGGTGCGCTTCCCTGGCCTGATCTCCTATGTCACCCCTCCTGGTGGCGGCACCACCGACTACGCCTGCGACATCTACTACAGCGCGGTGCGCGGTGAGAAATTCGTCTGCCCCATTGCTGCCGGCACCTTCATGGACATGATGTACATGCGCGATGCCCTCAATGCCTGCGTGAACCTGATGGAGGCCAACCCCGACCGCCTCATCCACCGCAACAGTTTCAACATCGCCTCCATGAGTTTTGACCCCGAGGGTGTGGCAGCGGCTATCCGCAAGTACAAGCCTGAGTTTGAGATGGAGTACGACGTGGATCCCCTCAAGCAGGCCAATGCCGACAGTTGGCCCAACAGCATCGACGACACCTGCGCTCGTCAGGAGTGGGACTGGGCCCCGCGCTTCGACCTGGACGCCATGACGCGCGACATGCTTGACAAACTCAGCGTGAGACTTCACGATTAAACCATTTCTCAAGTTTCAGGAGTTATGATATGGAGTTAAAAGGGGGAGTTAAAAAAGAGCCGATACTTTATTGCCTTCCATTCTACCCTACGCAACAAGGTAACGGCCCCTTATAACTACCTTTCATAACTACTTTTCATAACTCCTAAATAACTACCGAAACTTGAACCCCTTGACAAGGCGCAAAGGCCCGCAAAAGGCAAACGGCGGGGCTTTGCGCCTTTCTTTGCAAACAAGGACACAACCATGATTCCCTTAGAAGACTTCTTCCGCAACAGCCCGCAGACGGGTTTCCAAATATCGCCCGACGGACGGCACATCTCCTATCTCGCACCCTACCGCGATCGCATGAACATCTTTGTGCAGCCGGCCGAGGGCGGCGGGCAGCCCGTGCAACTCACGCACGAGACCGCGCGCAGCGTGGCGGGGTATATGTGGAAAGGCAACGACCGCATCCTTTTTCTCAAAGACAGTGGTGGCGACGAGAACTATAGGCTTTTTGCCGTGAGCATCGACGGCACGGGGCTGCGCGGGTACACCGACTTCCCCAACGTGCGCACCAGCCTCATCGACGACCTTGAAGACACGCCCGACGAAGTGCTCATCGCCCTGAACCACCGCAACCCGGAGGTGTTTGATGCCTACCGCCTGAACCTCTGCACCGGCGAGTTGCGCCTGATTGCCGAGAACCCTGGCAACATTCAGGGCTGGATGACCGACCGCGAGGGGAGGCTCCGTGTGGCCACCGCCATCGTGGACGGCGTGAACACGCAATTGCTCTATCGCGACAGCGAGGACGAGGACTTCCGCCCCGTGCTCACCACCAATTTCAAGGAGACGGTGGACTTCCTCACTTTCCTGCCGCACAGCAACGAGGTGTTGGCCATCACCAACCTGGGGCGCGACCTCACCGCCCTGGTGCGGATGGACGCCCCCACGTGCCGCGAGTTGGAGGTGCTCTACGCGCATCCCCGCTACGACATCAGCGGCATCTACTATTCCAAGAAGCAGGAACGCCTGCTCTGTGCCAGCGTCACCGGTCAGCAGGGGCCGCTGCGCCACTACTTCGACGAGGACTTCCGTCGGTTTCGCGAGGGGCTCGACGCGTTGTTCCCGGGCTATGTGGTGGGGCTGGCCGACAGCGACAAGGAGGAGCACGACTTCCTGCTCTATGTGGGCAACGACCGCACCCGCGGGGCTTACTATTCCTACCGCGAAGGCAGCGAGCCGCACCTCATCGCCCAACTCGCGCCGTGGCTGCCTGAAGACCAGATGGGCCGCATGTTCCCCATAGAGTACCGCGCCACGGATGGCCTCACCATCGAGGCCTACCTCACCCTGCCCGCCGGTCTCACCCCCGAGACGGCTCGCAGCCTGCCCGTGGTGGTCAATCCGCACGGCGGCCCCTGGGCACGCGACACGTGGGGCTTCAGCAGCGAGGTGCAGTTTCTGGCCAGCCGTGGATACGGCGTGCTGCAAATGAACTTCCGCAGCAGCACGGGCTACGGACGTCGGTTCACCGAGGCAGGCTATAAGCAATGGGGCGGCGACGTGATGCGCGACATCAACGACGGCACGCGGTGGCTCATCAGCCAAGGCATTGCCGACCCGCGGTGCATCGCCATCTACGGCGGCTCGTTCGGAGGCTATGCAGCACTGGCAGGCGTGACGTTCGAGCCCCGTCTCTACGCCTGTGCGGTGGACTATGTGGGCGTGTCGAACCTCTTCACCTTCATGCAGACCATCCCGCCCTACTGGCGTCCGCTCCTCGACATGCTCCACGAGCAGGTGGGCGACCCCGAGGCCGACCACGACCTGCTCGCTGCCACCTCGCCGGCCCTGCATGCCGACCGCATCCGGGTGCCGCTGCTCGTGGCACAGGGGGCTAACGACCCGAGGGTGAACAAGGCCGAGAGCGACCAGATGGTTAACGCCCTGCGCGAGCGGGGCATCGAGGTGGAGTATATGGTCAAGGACAACGAGGGCCACGGCTTCCACAACCAGGAGAACCGCTTCGACTTCTACCGCGCCATGGAACGCTTCCTGGCCAAGCACCTTAAGAAGTAGCGCTGACCGCCGTTTCACGGCACGCTTTGCCCGATGGATACCGCCCGTTTCACCTAGTGGAACGGGCGGTATCACTGCATGATACTGGCGGTTCCACTAGGTGAAACAACGAGTTCCACTAGGTGAAACAGGGCCGCTTGGGGCGGGTGTGGGGGCGGTGCGTGGGGTTCTTGGTGTCAGATTCCCAGCACGTTGCGCACCACGAACCAGGCCACGGTGGCGATCAAAAAGGCAGCGGCGAGGGGCCGGCATTCCACGATGCGCGTCAGCCTATCGCGCACGGCGCACGGCGGCAGCAGGCGCGACAGCAGGAAGAGCACCAGGTAGAGCAACGTGGGGATGAGGAAATAATTGTGCGCAAGGGCCTCCCCCACCCTGCCTTGCAGCAAGGCATGCAGGAAGCGTTGCGCGCCGCAGCCCGGGCATTGCAGGCCCGTCAGGAGCCGGAACGGGCAACGGGGCATCCAGGCACACTCTGCGGGGTCGCACAGCGCATAATAGGTCAAGAGCGCCACCGCCGCGAGCGCCACTGCCATCGTCCTCCCCCTGCGCATCACCTGCTGCCTGTTAGTTCCACCACCTGGCAGTCCTTGAAGTCCTTCCCCTCCACGGTGAGCGTCACCAGCGTGCGCACCCGCTGCCAGCCCGAGAGCCCCGCTGCGCCGGGATTGATATGGAGCATGCCGAGCGACCGGTCGTACATCACTCGGAGGATGTGCGAATGCCCGCAAACAAAGAGGTGGGGCGGGCGCTGACGCAGGCGGTAGGCGATGCTGCGGTCGTAGTGCCCCGGGTAGCCGCCGATGTGCTTGAGCAGGATGTCGGCCTCCTCGCACCTGAAGCGCAGCACCTCGGGAAACAGGCGCCGCAGGTCGCCGCCGTCGATGTTGCCATGCACGGCCCTGAACACCGGCACCAGCGCGGCGAGCCGCTCGGCCACCTCGGTCGAGCCGATGTCGCCCGCGTGCCATATCTCGTCGCAGCCCGCAAAGTGCTGGGCGAAGCGCTCGTCCCAATAGCCGTGCGTGTCGGAGATGATGCCTATCCTTTTCATATTATACAAGACGATGCCGCAGGCGCGGTAGCGGCATGAGCGAGGTTATAAGTCGGCGAGCCGCGCCTTGACAAACTCGGCAATCAGCGCCGTCGTGGCATCGAGCCCGAGGCGGCTGCTGTTGATGCACAGGTCGTAGGTAGAAGCCGCGCCCCAATGGCGGTTGCTGTAGAAGTTGTAGAACTCAGCGCGCTCGCGGTCGCCGTGTTCCATCATGCGGCGCGCCGCCTGCTCGTCGCAGCCCGTCATCTCCATGATACGCCTCAGGCGGTCGGGCGCGTCGGCAGCGATAAACACGCTGACCAGGCGCGGGTGTTCGCGCAGCACATAGTCGGCACAACGCCCGATGAACACACACGAGCCTTCCCCTGCAGCATGGCGTATCGCGTCGCTCTGCACCCGAAAGAGCGACTCCTCCGTCAGTTGCCCCTGATAGAACTCGTTGCCGGCCCAGGCGGTGTGGAACTGCCCCATCACGCCCCTGAAGAAGCCCTTGTGCTCGTCCTTACGTTCGAACACGGCCTCGCAGAGCCCGCTCTCTTTCGCCGCCAAGGTCAGGATCTCCTTGTCGAAATACCTGGCCCGAAACATCTCGGCCAAGCGCTTGCCTACATATCTGCCGCCGCTGCCCAGCGAGCGGCCAATGGTGATGACAAAGGGTTGCATAGGTTTTCGTATTTATATAGCGTACATCTCAAAGAGTTTGTCCAAATCCTCGTTGGTCAACGCGGTTTGCACACGCTCGCGCAGTTCGGTGCTGGCGGCGAAGTCCAGGCGGCGGTAGGCCTTGCCCGTCGGCGTGCTCTGTTCGCGAATGAGTTGGGCGCGCATCACGCTGGGATTCTCCCCAGCATACTGCGCCAATGCCTGCGCCTTGCCCACGTTGTCGTCGCGCGTGGCATCGTGCGGCTCAAGGATGTCGAGCAGGTAGCCGCCACCTGCCTCGCGGCGCACCACGAGGAAGTCGGGATAGAAACCGCGCATCTGCCCCTTGTAGCGGTAGGGCAGGCACAGCGCGCCAGAACCGCGCGAGGGGTTGCGATACCAACAGCGGAAGTCGGCGCGCCGGCGTTCCTCGTCTATCACTCCCTGCTCCCATTTGTTCAGTCTGATCCTCGCATAGCCCGTGCGCTCGTCGATGAAGAGGTGGTCGGAGCATTCCGCGCCGTTCTCATCGCACCTGAAGGCGATGTTCTCGCCCAGCGTGAATGGGACGTTGCTCACCTCTGCACTGTCGCGAACAATGTCGCGGTATCTCGTGCGCAGGGTGTCAGACAGATAGATGGTCCTACTGCGATACTTATCATTAAGTTCGCGGTATTTCCTCTTGGCGAACGATGCCAGGGCATCTTGGCAGCCCTCATCAGAGGCGTAGATGACCACATCCACCATAAAGTTGCCAGGGTGATTGGTGTCGTCGTACTTCCTGCCGTAGGCCTGCGCCACACCCTGCTCGCCCAGCCTCCTCTCCGCGATGCGCACCTGGCGTTCGAGGTCTATCGACGTTTCCAGGAACAAGTCCTTGACGCTCTCCCGCTTCAGTGGTTCGCCAAAGGCATCGTATACCTGAGAGAACATCTCGAAGTTGAGCACCTGCTCCCTGGCCGCGGCATACTTCCCGCTGCGCTTCATGGCCGCAATGTGCTGGTGTATCATCTCCGTCATTTCGTCAATGACCGCAGTGTCGGCCTCCACGTCAAGCCCTGAGGTGAGCAGGAACGAAGTGAGTTGAGCCAGCGACTTGATAGGGTTGTTCATCACGAAGCCGCGGATGTGGTAGGTGGGCAGTGCCAGCCTGTTGATGAATTCCACGATGGCTTCGCGGGCTATGCCATCATACTCAAAGTCGAACGCCGGCTGGGGCGTGGCGGCAGATTGCTTTGGATGCCTGGGAATGCTGGCCACCTCGGTGCTTGGGCCTGCTCCATACACGCTGGCTGTGTCGTTCGTCACCTGCGGCGCGTCCCACAGCCCCGGCCCTTCCTGTACAACGGCAGCCTGCTGGTGGCTGGGGCGCGGACGCGAGGTGAGTATGGTCAGCGTGCCGTGCTGCAAGTCATCTTCATAGATGTCCGTGGGCAGTTCGCCGCCCTCCGAGTGTTGCAGTTCATCAACGACGGCACTCACGGTCTCCGCATCGAAGTGAGGCAGGAACAGACGCACCTCGTTCAGCGTGTCATCCACCTGGATGTGCTTCTGTATCGGTGTGCGCACCATGCGCCCCAGTAGTTGCGCGATGGCCGTCGCATCGGTGTAGCGTCGGAACGACATCATCGTCTCGGCGCGAGGGCAGTCCCAGCCCGTGGAGAGTGTCTCCTTGAAGAAGACGAGGCGCACCCGCTCCGTGTCTTGTATCTTCGACGGCTCACAGTAGAGCACCTCCCGTCCGCCCACGCTCAGCGCGCCCCGCGTGTCGCCGAAGGCGTGCACGACCTCACCGCTCTCAAAGTGCAGACCCGCGCGCCGCTCTATCATTTCGAGGCAAGCCGCAAGGTCGGTGTCTGTCACCTTGCCGCCGCTGCCGTTGAGCACCTGCACCACAAACACAGGGCGCACCATCCAGTGGTGCTGCTCCTTGCAGTATGCCTCCCAGTGGCGGCACTTCGCCACCCACTCGTCGGTGGCGGCGGCGAGCACGGCCATGTCCTTCTGCTCCCCTTGCTCAGCGGGATAGGTGATGACCACGCGGTCTTTCAACAGGCCGCTCTGCCGCACTTCCTCCGTCAGCACCTTCACGCTGCGCTGCGTGGAGGCGGATTTCTTCACCAGCTGGCTGAAACGCTCGATAGTGGCCGACATACCGACCACCACCGGCGCGGGCGGCAGGCTGTCGGCCTCCGAGCCGAGGATGAACTTCTGCATAATGGTGGTGGCTCGTCCGGCCTCCCTGCCGCGCATACCTCGGTGCGCCTCATCGATGATGAAGTAGAGGCGGTCGGATTTCTCGCGGATGGTATTGGCCAGCGTCTCCCAGATGGTGTACTGCCGCGCGTCGCTGTGGCGTGTGAGGTTGCTCGTGCGCGAAAGCTTCTGCGTGTTGAGGAAGTAGATGTGCCCCTCCTCCAGCGTCTCGCGGTCGAAGCCCACGTCCCTTATGGCCACGCACTGGTGCAGGCGTATCTTGTCGGCCTTGGCCGCTATCTTGTCCCTTGACTGCTCGTTGAGTTCTGGCGAGTCGCTGAGCCACACGAAGATGGCCTCAGGCTGCTCCACAAAGTCCGCGCTACCCGTGAGGATGCTCTCAATGAGTGCGGAGAGGATGATGGTCTTGCCGCTGCCCGTGGGTGCGGTGAAGGCCACCACCTGCGGTGTACCGTCGTGGCGGTATTCGCTCAGGGCGGCGGCGCACTGGCGGCGCAGTCGCTCCAGGGCGCTTTGCTGGAAGGAGAAGAGTTCTACTATCATGGTCTATACGCGTCGTTCGCAGGATTCAGTCCTCTTGTTCGTAGTAATAGGAATAGTCTATGCCTTTCATGAAGAGTTCGCGGTCGTCGATGCGGTCGGTCAGCGCGCCACGGAGCAGCCCGCGTATCTTCGTGCTGTCCATGTGGCTCTCTATCATCGCGTCGAGATACGTCCGTTTGTCTATCTTGCTCCAGTCCACGCACAGCGCGAGCCGCTTCTTGAGGATGAGGTCGAGCCAGATGCGCGTGCTGCGTCCGTTGCCCTCCATAAAGGGATGCGCCACGTTCATCTCCACATACTTGTTCACAATCTCGTCGAACGTACCCTCGGGCATACGCTCTATGGTACGCAGGTTCTGCGGCAGGTATTCGGCCAGGCAAAATAGTGTGTTGCCCTTGGCGATGGTCTTGGTGCGTATCTTGCCCGCAAAGTCGTACAGCCCGCCGAAGATGTAGGCATGTATCTGCTGCAACGCCTTCACCGTCCCCACGTCTTCGACGGCCACGAGGTTGCTCTCCCACAGGGTGTAGGCTTTCTTGCGGCTGCGTCCGTCGATGGAGTTGTCGCTGTAGGTGAACCAGTCAAGGAAGGCCGCCGTGTTCTTCGACGGAAGCGTCTTAATCACGGCCTCTATGTCCTTTTGCGCAAGGCAGTCCGTGGCATACCGCTTGCCGTCAGCCGCAACGAGTTTCAGTTGACTACAACGTGTAGCCAACTCGTTGCCCGACTTTCTCAGCCTGGTCTTCAGCACGCTCCAATAGCGTCGTGGATTGGGGCTTTCAGTGATTGCGCCCACTATATCCACTATAGAGAAGAACCATTGGCCTTCCTCATTGTTCCAGACGGCGCGCACTTCATGGTCTTTGTAGAAGCGGAACGAAAGTTTTGTGGTTGAGGAGTGTTCTTTCATGGCGCTGGCTTACTGCGGGCGGTTGATGCGGAAGTTGTCGAGGTAGTCCTTGTAGAGTTGGAAGGTGGTACGGGGGCTGAGGCGGGCGGCCATCTCGCGGTACATTGTCTCGGAGTCTGTGACGAAGAACACGGTGTTGATGCCCGGCGCATCCTCCACCTCCTGCACGAAACGGGCATAGGCGCGCCTGTCCACCAGCACGGCGAAGGCGTTCTCTGGCAGCACGAGCATCGGCGGCACGCCGTCGCCCTGCAGCACCGGCGGTGCGCCGTGGCAGCCCGCCTTCATCCAGAGCAGGGGTAGCAGTTCGCGAAACTGCCTGCCGAGGGCCACGCGGGTCTTGTCGAGGAAACCGAGGCGGAAGAAGGCGCAGCGCGCGTCGAAGCCGTCGGCCATGGCGCGCTCCGTGCCGAGGTAGTTGCCTTTGAGGAGCTGCCCGTTGATGTCACGCCCGAGGATGCTGCACACGGTGCGCGGCCAGGTGACGTAGCGGGCTATGCCGAGGCGTTCCCACTCCGCGTCGCCCTGCTTGTGGCCCTGCTTCGTGAGGGCTTTGGCCTCAGCGTCGCTCACCTCGTTGTTCGTCACCATAATGCAGCGTCTGTGCCCCCCGTCCTCCGCGTTGAGCAGGTTCACGGCGTGCAGCGTCGTGCCGCTGCCTGCGAAGAAATCGACTATTAACGCGTTTTTCTTATCAGCAACAAAGAACTTTAATGTATCTCGTACGGCATAAAGGGACTTTGGGAAGTCAAAGCGTTTGCCTATTATTGAATTAAGGATGTTGGTTCCATATGTTTCCGCATTATGCGTAGGCATATTCCAAACCCTTTTAGGAGGGGTTGTTCCTTGTGAATAATAGATGGCTTGGATAGAGCCGTCTTCATCGTACCCTAACTTAGTGGCGATGCCACTTTCTATATCTTTAATAGTCCCTTCTGGCAGATAATAGACAGTGCCCTCTTCCTTTCTTTTATCCCAATTTACTTTTATGTAGCCTTTACCCCAGTTGACGATAGCTTGTTTCTGCTGTAAACTCCATAATCTTTCGTCCCCTTTACTACTTAGAGGCCATAAAGCAACACAACCGTCTGGTATGGTGACAGTATGTCTATCAACATTGTATTGCAGAACCTCACCAATAGAATGTATTTTACCATCTACCTTAGAAACAAAAATAGGATAGAATTGGTTTGGTCGAGAATGTCTAATCGCTTGTGGTGCTCTACGCCTAAATCCCAGCCACTCAATATGCCTATTGGATTCTTTCTTTATTTCAGTATCAAGCATATTGTATTCAACAGGTATTAAATTTGAACTTCCAAATTCAATTATAAATAGGTATTCTTCAACACGAGAAAATTGCCCTGTTCTAACAACTCCTTTAGCACTTATTACACTTGTTACCATCTGCCTCCTTGCATCGGGGAAGAGTTCTTCAAGCAGACAGCCGAGGTGGAGGTACTCCTTTTCGTCGATGGTGACGATGAGCACGGAGCAGGCGGGGTTGAGCAGTTTCTTGGCCAGCAGGAGGCGGCGCTTCATGAACGAGAGCCACTTGGAGTGGCGGTACTGGTCCGCGCCGTCCACATAGTCGTTGTTGTACTTCCAGTCGCGCGCCCCGGTGTTGTAGGGCGGGTCGATGTAGATGCAATCCACCTGGCCCGCGTAGAGGTATTGCAGCAGTTGCAGGGCGTGGTAGTTGTCCGCCTCGATGAGGGTGTGCCAATTCTCCCTCGGTCCCTTTGCGGGCGCAGCAATGTCGTGCGCAGGAATGGTATCCTGCAGTTCCAGATAGGGATATATCGGTTCGCCGAAAGGCACTTCGCGCCCCAGGTCGGGCAGATAGGCGGTTTCGGGGAGGTGTTCCTCGAAGACGAGGCCGAACTTCTTGTGCTTCAGCGTGCGGCGCACCTCCGCCTCTATGCGTTGGCGCAGGCCATCGTCGGGTATTTGGGCAATGAGTTCATTCAAGGCTGACATGGGCTTTCTAGCTTTTGGTTTCAGTTTTCAACTTGAAGTCCCTCACCTGCCGCCACAGCATCACGGCAGCGAGGAGGAAGGCCAGGGCGTCGCTCACGGGGTAGGACCACCACACGCCCTCCACAGGGTCGGCCAGCAGGCGGGGCAGCACGAGCAGCGCAGGGACGATGAATATCAGTTGGCGCGTGAGCGAGAGGAATATCGCCGTGCCGGGCTTGCCGAGGCTCTGGAAGAAGGCCGTGGCCACGATGCAGAGCCCCACCACGGGAAACGTTAGCGAAAGTATGCGCATGGCATGGGCCGACATGGCAATGAGTTCGGGCGAGTCGCTGGCAAACAGAGTGGCGCAAGGCTCGGCCCAGAACATAGCGACGAGGAAGCCAAGCGTGGTGATGGCCGTGCCGAAGATAAGGGCCCAGCGCAGCACCTCAATGACGCGGTCGAATTTTTGCGCCCCGTAGTTGTAGCCCGCGATGGGCTGCATGCCCTGGTTCAAGCCAATGACTACCAGCACCACCAGCATCAGCAGGCGATTGGCAATGCCGTAGGATCCCACGGAGTAGTCGCCGCCGTAGGCCGCCAGCGAGCGCGTCATCAGCACCGTGACGAAGCAGGCACACAGGTTGATCAAGAAAGGCGAAAGCCCAATGGCCAACGACTGCCGCACAATCTTCGGGTCGAGGTGTAGGTGCTTGCGCTGTATGCGTATCAGGTCGTCCTTGCGCGAGAAGAGGCGTATCTGCCAGAGCAGCATCAGCAGTTGCGCCGTCACGGTGGCCGCCGCCGCGCCACGTATGCCCCAGCCCAGCACGAAGATGAAGAGCGGGGCGAGCAGGCAGTTCACCACCACCGTCCCTATCGTGGCGTGCATGGCCTTCTCGGGGCGGTTGGTGGAGCGCAGCAAGGCATTGAGCCCCAGGTAGAGGTGGGTGACGACGTTGCCCACGAGTATCACCGTCATGAAGTCATAGGCCGGACCTATCGTCACGTCGCTCGCCCCGAAGAAGCGCAGCACGGGGCGTAGCATCAGTTGCAGCACCAACTGCAGCGAGAGGCCCATCACCACGTTCATCACCAGCACGTTTCCCAGTATCCTATTTGCCGCTTCATAGTCCTTCTGCCCCAGGCGCACGCTCATCAGCGTACTGCCTCCCACCCCCACCATGGCGCCAAAAGCGCCGGTGAGCGACATCACGGGCATGGTCAGCGCCAGCCCCATAATGGCCGCGGGCCCCACGCCCTGACCGATGAAGATACCGTCGATGATATTGTACACGCTGCTCGCCGCCATCGCCACGATAGCAGGTAGCGCATATTGGAACAACAGGCGTCCCACGGGCTTCTCGCCCAGCACAAGGAATTTCTCTTTTTCGTCTTGCACGTCAGAGGGTATTTGCTGACCTCCCGCACCGAGCACGGGAGAAAACTGCTGGCAAAGATACGGCAGGAGCGGTAAAAAGCCTACCCGCCTTGCCGCATTTTTAGCCCCGCACGAGCCCATCGAACCGTGCTCCGTCCTCGTTTAAACTACAGCGGACATAGTTTAAACTACAACGGACATAGTTTAAACTACCTCCGTGTGACTTTAAAGTCACTCGGACCTTGTTTAAGCAACGTCGTACACCGCCTCTTCAAAGCAGGCCGAAGCGGTAGCCTTGTTCTTGGAGCCACTCTATGGCGCGAGGGAGGGCGTAGAGCAGTTTGTCGTGGCTTTTGAGGGAGTCGTGGAATGTGATGATACTACCCGGGCGGGCATAGCGACGCACATTGCGCAGCACGTCGCGTCCGTTGAGGTGCCGGGAGTAGTCGCGCGTGACGAGGTCCCACATCACGATGGTGTATCCTGCGCGCCGCACGCTGCGGTACTGCCTTGTCTTCATCCATCCGTGAGGCGGGCGGAAGAGGTCTGTCTGCAGGAGTTTATTGGCCTCTTCCACATCGCGCAAGTAACTGCTCGTGCCGTGGCGAAAGCCTCCGATGTGGTGGTAGGTGTGGTTGCCGATGCGGTGGCCGGCATCCTTTACCTGCTTGAACTCCTCGGGATGCTTACGAACATTGTCGCCCACCATGAAGAAGGTGGCCTTCACACCATAATGTTGCAGCACACCGAGCACCCAGGGTGTGACCTCGGGGATGGGGCCGTCGTCGAAGGTGAGATAGATGGTCTGGTCGTAGCGCCCCATACGCCACAGGGCATGCGGGTAGATCCAACGTAAGTAGGGGGCCGGTTGCTCAATAAACATTGCCCGGAGAATAAAAAAGCCCTACCCGCCCCCTCCTTTCACGAGGAGAGAGCGGATAGGGGAAAGGGTGTGACTTAGAAGCCGAAGGGCGACGTACCGGTCTCGGGAGCGGCCTGGGGCTGCTGCTGGCGCATCTGCTGCTGAATGACTTCAAAGCCAGAGCGTCCGGCTGTGCTCTCGGAGAGCGCGGTGAAGTCGCGTTCCAACTGCTCGTACTGCTTGGCATCGCAATCGGCAAGTCCTTCAAGGGCCATAGAAGTGATTTGCAGTTCGCGGTAGCACTGCTCACCGAGATTGCCATAGATGTAGTCCTCGGAGAAGGAGTTCATCCAGCGCAACTTGGCCATGGACTGACGGGCTATGGCGGCATAGAGCATGGCGGCGTCCTTCTTGTCACCAAGTTTGAGCCAGATGTCGGCCAGGTCGAGGTCGCTCACATCGACAGGCACTGTACTGAATGGCAGTTCCTTCTTGGCTTTTGCCAGCACCGCTGCGGCGCGTTTCTGATCGCCCCTCGCCATGAGCGACTTGGCGAGCAGCCCCATCATGTGGCGGTGCGTGCGGCACATACGCATATTGGTCTCGTCGAGATAGATACCCTCCCATGACACGTTGCCCCAACGGAAACGGTTCATCATGTTGTCGTACATCTTATCGACGTCGGCCTGTTGGTCCCAGATAAAGGGGGTGATGCGATAGGCAAGGCCTTCGAGAGCCAAGTATTTCTGCAGGCCAGCATAGTTGTCCTGCCCGAGGGTGACGCTCATGAAGATGGGGCGTTTCCAGTCGTTGCGCGCCAGCATCTCATAGACCATCATCTGACTCTTGGTGATGCCACGCTTCCCTGCCCAGGAGATGGTGATGTAGTCGGGTATGCTGTCGGGACCAGCGGGTAGCGTCATGCCACTGGCTATCACATTCTGCTTATTGACAGGCACCACCACGCTGTCGGTGGGAATGATGATATGTTCGCCCTCACGAATCTTGCCCGGACGCACATAGTTGTCAATGATGTAGAGCAGGCTGTAGGGGTTCACGCTGGGGTCTTTGGCCTTGATCTCATCCAGTTCTCGGCGGTACTCGGGCCTGACCACGAAGTAGTCGTAGCCCATGTTGTCCACATACTGATAGGGTTCCCAGTCGATGGGCAGCGAGGGAGAGTCGTAGGCGGGGCGTACCATCTGGTCGGTGTACCAGGATGTCTGCAGGTAGGAGAGGTTGCAGACACGGGCATCGGTTCGGAAGCCCTCCACCTCCTGCGCGTACCACAGGGGGAAGGTGTCGTTGTCGCCGTTGGTATAGATGATGGGTTCGCCCTTTTCGGGGAGTGACGAGAGGTAGTTCATGCCGAAGTCGCGGCACGCGAAGCGTCCGGAGCGGTCATGGTCGTCCCAGGTTTGGCTGACCATCTGTAGCGGCACCAGCACGCCAAGGGTGCCGGCGATGCAAGCCGCGGCTATGTCGTTCTTCAAGAACTTGCGCAACAATGCGGCAATCCCTGCCACGCCCAGGCCGATCCAGATGGCGAAGGCATAGAACGAGCCAGCATAGGCATAGTCGCGCTCGCGGGGTTCCTGAGGCTTCTGGTTGAGGTAGAGCACAATGGCCAGGCCAGTCATGAAGAACAGGAAGAACACCACCCAGAACTGCTGGATGCCCGGCTTACCCTTGTATGCCTGCCAGAAGAGGCCTATCAAGCCGAGCAACAGCGGCAGGCAGTAGAAGACGTTGTGCCCCTTGTTGTTCTTCAGGTCGTCGGGCAGCAGCGACTGGTCGCCGTAGAGTGCGTTGTCGATGAAGGAAATGCCCGTGATCCAGTTGCCGTGCTCCTTCTCTCCAAATCCTTGCACGTCGTTTTGGCGTCCAGCAAAGTTCCACATGAAGTAGCGCCAGTACATGAAGTTGATCTGATAGGACATGAAGAAACGCAGGTTGTCCGTCTGCGAGGGCATCTCGCCCTGGAAGTAGCGGCCTTCCCACTCGCCGTCCACGAGCCTGAGGTCCACGCCGCCGAGCCACTGCTCGTAAGCCTTGGCATGGAGCGGGCTGTGCATGCGCGGGAAGAGCATCTTCATTGCCGAGGGATAGACATAACCATCGGTTATCTCCACCTCATCGTATCGGTCGGGCTCGCTGGCGTCCTTCTTCTCGTGGCGTTGCACACGCGCCTTCTTGCTCATATCGATGGGTTGGGACGTGTAAGCCTCGCCATAGAACAGAGGCGTGTCACCATATTGCTCACGTCCCAAGTATTCGCCCAGCGTGAAGACGTCCTCGGGAGAGTCCTGGTCCATGGGCGGGTTGGCCGTGGAGCGAATCACGATGAGTGCGTAGGTGCTGTAGCCTATCATCAGCATCAACATACAGAGCAACGAGGTGTTGAGCGCCCGCTTGCGCAGCAGGAAGTCTTTGCCACGCTTGAACTGCAACAGGAAGTAGAGGGCCACAAGAACCACCACACCGATGAAGAGCGAGGTGAAACCATGGCCGACGAAGGGGATACCCAGCAAGGCTACGCTCACCAGGAACAAGGCGTTGATCAGCGTGCGGTTGCTCTTGGTGGTGCTCCATATGGCAGCAAGCACCACACCCACCAGCACAAAGATATAAACCACGAGTCCGCTGTTGAAGCCCATGCCGAGGGTGTTCACAAAGAAGAGTTCGAACCATCCGCCCACCTTCACAATGCCCGGCACTACGCCGTAGAGCACAGCGGCTATCAGCACGAAACTGACGGCGAGGGCTATCAGAGAACCCCATAGGTTGGCCTGCGGGTTCTTCTTATAGTAATACACCAGGGTGATGGCCGGCAAGCAGAGCAGGTTGAGCAGGTGCACGCCGATGCTCAGGCCCGTGAGGTAGAATATCAGCACCAGCCAGCGGTCGCTACCAGGCTGGTCGGCACGTACCTCCCACTTGAGGATGAGCCAAAAGACCAGAGCGGTGAACATGGATGAGTAGGCATAGACCTCTCCCTCTACGGCTGAGAACCAGAACGTGTCGCTCCAGGCATAGGCCAGTGCGCCAGTCAGTCCGCAGCCCATCACGAGCAGCGTCTGAGGGAGGGAAACCTCTGAGCCATTGTCGGTCACTATGAGTTTGCGCGCCAGGGCCGTAATGGTCCAAAAGAGGAACAAGATGCACAACGCGGAAAGGAGCGCGGACATGATGTTCACCATCAGGGCCACCTGCGACGGATCGCTGGCAAACAGAGAGAAGAGGTTGCCCGTGAGCATGAAGAACGGCGCACCAGGCGGGTGCCCTACTTCAAGTTTATAGGCGGTGGCGATGAACTCGGGGCAGTCCCAGAAACTTGCCGACGGCTCCACCGTCGAGCAGTAGGTGATGGCAGCGATGGCAAAGACCACCCAGCCCAACACGTTGTTCAGCAGGTTGTATTGTTTCATATCAATGCTTGGTTTTCTTAGTCTTGGAACGGCGGCGCACCTTCGGCGCGTCGAGCACGGTGTTCCTCAGCAAGGTAAAAAAGAAGATGTTGAGCAAGAATAGGAAGAGGAACACCACGATGAACAACAGCAAGGTCACGGCCTCAAAGCCCAATCCTGTTGCCTCGCCGAGGTTGGCAAGATCGGTGTAGGCCAGTTCGAACGCTTCCTGCAAAGGCATGTCATAGTGTTGCCAAAGTTTCAGCGTGCCGAAGGCGAAAGGCAAGAACCACACCACCGTGGCAGCAGTCAGCGCGAAGCGTTTGGGTGTGCGCTGCTTCCACAATTTAAAGATCATCAGCAGCATGGGCAGGGCTGCCGTGAAGGTGAGCAGAGCGGGTTGCGTATAGATGAAAGCAATGCTATTCACTTCCTCAACAGTATAGCCGCTCAAGACGGCCACTACCTCCATCACGCCGCAACAAAATCGGTAGAGGGTATCCATTATATATATACGGAGTGCTTCTTTCTGGTTTCAGCGTGCAAAGATAGTGTGAAAAGGCGGAAATGCAAGCGAGGCGTATGATTTCGCACGCAAACAGGTCGCCCTACGGCCAAAAAACACTACTTTTGCCCAATCATAAGTATAACTCAACCAAACCTAACAGATTAATGAAGACCTATCTTGTCACCGGTGCCGCCGGTTTTATCGGTTCTAACTTCGTGAAGTATATGCTGGGGCGCTACGACGATGTGCGCCTCGTATGCCTTGACCTGCTTACCTATGCAGGCTATTTGGGCACCATTGACGAGAATATCGACGGAGAGCGCTGCATCTTCGTGCGTGGCGATATCGGCGACCGCAAACTGGTGGACAGCCTGATGAAGGACTATGACGTGGACGTAGTGGTAAACTTCGCCGCCGAGAGCCATGTGGACCGTAGCATCGAGAACCCACAACTATTCCTTCAGACCAACATCCTCGGCACGCAAACGTTGCTTGAGGCCGCAAAGGCAGCCTGGCAGACGGGTAAAGGTGCTGACGGGTTCCCAACCTATCGTGACGGCGTACGCTACCACCAGGTAAGCACCGACGAGGTCTATGGATCGCTCGGCAAGGAGGGATACTTCACTGAAAACACGCCCCTCGATCCACACAGCCCCTACAGCGCATCGAAGGCCAGTGCGGACCATTTCGTTGCAGCCTATCGTGACACGTACCACCTGCCAGTGAGCATCACCCGCTGCTCCAACAACTACGGTCCCTACCATTTCCCCGAAAAACTGATCCCCCTGATCCTCGGGAATATCCTCAAGGCAAAGCCCCTACCCGTATATGGCAAGGGCGAGAACATTCGCGACTGGCTCTATGTGGAGGACCACTGCAAGGCCATCGACATGGTGGTGCGCAACGGGAAACCAGGGAATATCTACAACGTGGGCGGACACAACGAACGGCAGAACATCGTCATCGTGCGCACCATCCTTACCCTCGTGCGCGAAGAGATGGAGCAAAATCCCGAATTGCGCACCCTGCTGCCCGCCGATAAGCGTGAGGACCTCAGTTGGATCGGCGAGGGACTCATCACCTACGTCACCGACCGCCTCGGCCACGACCTGCGCTACGGCATCGACCCGCAGAAGATCAAAGACGACCTCGGGTGGTATCCCGAGACCGACTTCGAGACTGGCATCCGCAAGACCGTGCATTGGTACCTCACCCACCGCGAATGGGTAGAAGCCGTCAGCGGCGACGACTACCAGCAGTACTACGAACGGATGTACGCGGGCAGATGACGCTACGCATTCCCACTCCCGCCGACCTGCCCGCTGCTGCCACCGAGTTCGTGAGGCAGACGAGCGGACACACGGTCTTCGCGTTCAAGGCCACGATGGGCGCAGGAAAGACCACATTCATCGCTGCCGTATGCAAGGCCCTCGACGTGGCCGACACCGTCACTTCACCCACCTTCGCCGTGATCAACGAATATCGCCGCGAGCCAACGGGGACACCGGTCTATCACTTTGATTTCTATCGCGTGAAGAACGCTGAAGAGGCGCGCGACATGGGTGCAGAGGACTACTTCTACAGCGGCATGCCCTGCTTCGTGGAATGGCCAGACATTGCAGCAGACCTCCTGCCCGACGATACAATATATATATATATAGACGTGGAGCCTGATGGCACGCGCAACCTTACCATGAGGTTTCCCGACGACAGAACTTAAACACGACCTGCTATGGCACGCAAAGCCCTTTCCCTCATCGTAGCAGTGCTCATCACCGCAACGATGGTAGCCCAGAGCGTCAGCAACCCCGACGTGCGTTCCTTACCCCAAGAAGTGAAAGACACGGTGACCGCACTGCGTCTCACCGGAACCCTCACCGAGGACGAAAACTCCGACTTCCGGCAGTTGCGGGAAGTATGCGGACGGCTCGCCACGCTCGACATGAGCGCGGCGCAAGTGGAAAGCATTCCCGACAACGCCTTCTTCGGAGCGGCGCAATTTAAGCATGTGACGCTCCCTGCCAAGGTGAAAAGCGTGGGGCGCTACGCCTTCTATCGCTGCACATCGCTCACCGGCACCCTCATCCTCCCCGAAGGATTGCAAACGCTGGGCGAAGGAGCCTTCCAAGGTTGCAGCAAGGTGAAACAACTCGTCCTCCCAAGCACGCTGGAACGAATTAGCCCCTGGGCCTTCTCGCGTATGTTGGAACTGCGCGACACACTCACCATTCCCGAGGGCGTGAAAGTTATAGACCGAGGCGCTTTCTACCTGTCGTTCCGTATCCCCGCCATTGACCTGCCGGCCACGCTCGACACCATTGGCCCCGAGGCCTTCGGGCATTCCGTGCACCTCAGTTATATCCGCGTGCGCGCCACGACGCCCCCCGTGCTCAGTCCCAGCGCGTTCCGTGATGATGTGTTCGCGACGGCAAGGCTCGTAGTGCCCGCAGGATGCGAAGCGGCCTACAAGAAGGCACCCGTATGGAGTCGCTTTTTCGATCACAGCGCCCCCGTAGCCTGCACCGCTGACACCACGCTCGCGCTCATCCCCTGGCCAACGAGAGTAGAACGTCCGCAGGGTGAGCCCCTCGTATGGTCACGCTTGCCACTGCTCGCAGGCGCGGGGATGTACGCCAACGAATACGAGAGGCTGAACGAGGTGCTCGAGGAGTACACCGACTACCAGAAGCCGAAAGGTGCGCAGGCCTACATGCCATGTATGGAGATCGATCCGTCGCTACCTGCCGAGGGCTACGTGCTTGACATTGACGCAAACGGACTCCGCATCAAAGGCGGCAGCACCACGGGTATCTTTTATGGCATCATGACGTTGCGTCAGGTACTTATCAGCGGTGCGCCCGAAGGAGGTCGATGCCGCGCCACATCGCCCCTACACATCGAAGACGCTCCGCGACTGGCTGTGCGCCAACTGATGATAGACCCCGCACGAACCTTCATCAAGGCCAACGAGATCGAAGACTTCATCCGCGAGATGGCCTACTTGAAGTACAACATGCTGCAACTGCACCTGTGCGACGACCAGGCCTGGCGCGTGGAGATAAAGGCATATCCGGAACTCACTGCTGAAAGTTCGGTGCGCCCTGCACTCGACGACATGCACCGCGAGAGCGCTGGATTCTACACCCAGTCAGAACTACGCCACCTCGTGGACGTAGCGGCCAAGTGGCACGTCATGCTGGTGCCCGAGGTAGAAATGCCCGGCCACCAGACCGCAGCCTTCCACGCTCTGCCCTACCTCACCTGTGACACGACTAAGCGGTTACCCATTCGTGTGCGTAGCGGGGTGGCCAACGAACTGCTCTGTGCTGGTCGGGAAAGTACCTACACCTTCCTCGGCACCGTGATTGGCGAACTCTGCAAGATTTTCCCAGCCCCGTATTTCCACATCGGGGGCGACGAAGCCGGACACCCCGCACTGGGCTATTGGACTTCATGCCCCGACTGCAAGACTCAGGCCGCACGTCTCGGTTTTGAACTTGACGGCAAGAACAACTGGCGGCTGCAAGAATATATGTTCGACCGCATCATCGACACCCTGCAAAACAAATACGGCAAGACGCCCCTTTTCTGGTACGAGACCGACTTCCACAACATACAAAGCGGCTGCGTGACCTACGCATGGCGACATGGCAAGACTGGTCTCGCTATTGATGCAGCGTTGCGCAACAAAGCCCGCATATTGCTCTGCCCTGGTGAGTACTGCTACTTTGACTATCCCATGGAAAAGGGCGATCTGCCCGACAAGAATTGGGGCATGCATGCCACGCCCTTACAAAAAGTATATTCCTTCGACCCCACATGGGGTAAGGGTGAAGAGTTTGAGCGAACGAGCCTCTTCGGTGTGGCCGGCACACTGTGGGGAGAATGCATGCCCGTCACCGAACGCCTGCGCTACATGGCTTTCCCGCGTATCTTCGCGCTGATCGAAGCAGCGTGGTCGCAACAAGAGGCGCGTGACTATCAACACTTCCTGCGCCGTCTCACCCCCAACGTGAACGACCTCAGCCGCCGCGCCGTTCCCTGGTCCAACAAATACTGACCGTATTCACTCCGCTGTCCCCGCTGCCATTACGTTAAGAACGAAGCACGGGGATACCCATACCATATTATATATAATAGCACCATGAAGAAGATCTTTTCCTTATTGTTCGGCCTGACGCTGTGTGTCGCCGCCCACGCTGACCCTATAGCAAGCCTACTGCAGCGCATCCTGCCAGAAAACGGCGACGCATCAAAGTTCGCCTGGACGATCTCCGCCACAGGAGGTGTAGATCAGTTCACGCTGAGTTGCGACGGTTCAACAATCAACGTCAGCGGCAACAACTATGTAAGCATTGCTGCGGGGATCAATTGGTATCTGCAACACCATGCAGGCATTGACATCTCGTGGAACAACCCCTCAGATCGTCTGCCTGCCACGTTGCCCACTTGTTCTGAAGAGACACACACCTGCAGCGCGGACTTCCGCTACTATCTCAACTTCTGCACCCATTCCTACACCATGGCCTTCTGGGGCTGGGAACGTTGGCAACAGGAGATAGACTGGATGGCACTACACGGCATCAACCTGCCGCTCATCATCACGGGTATGGAATGCGTGTGGCGCGACGTGCTCATCAATGGTTACGGATACTCTTCGCTCGATGGTGTGAACGCGTTTGTCACAGGTAGCGCCTACTACGGCTGGTTCTTTATGAACAACATGACGGCCTGGGGTGGGCCACAGCCCGAGAGTTGGTTTACACAACGTGAGGAACTGGCCAAGCGTATCTTCGCCCGTCTGAACGAATATGGCATGACTCCTGTGGTGCCAGGCTATGTGGGGATGGTGCCTAAGGACTTTCTGACGCTCGCCGCTCCTGAGAAGGTGGCTGCATGGAGCACTACCGACATCGTGGGCGGCGGATCGTGGAACGCTTTTGAGCGCCCCTACTTCGTGAGAAACAATGACCGCCTCAAGGAGTTCGGCGCACAGTATTATGCCGCCATGAAGCGCGTGTTCGGCGATGTACTCGCCACGCATTATTATGCCATTGATCCCTTTCACGAGGGCGGTGTGCCAAGTGGCGTGAGCACTCCCGCACAAAGCGTACAGGCCATGTACGACGCACTGCTGGCCTACGACAGCGAAGCCGTATGGGTGGCACAGCACTGGCAAGAAAACCCTGGCACATACCTCACGCGCACCGTGCCTGCGGGCAAACTCCTTATCCTTGACCTCCATGGTGACAGTAGCGCAGACACGGAATGTGGCGGCAACAATTCCGACGCAACTGGCGTCAAGCACGACTGGATTTGGGGACATACGAGCAACTTTGGCGGCAACGTAGGACTCTTCGGACGTATGGAGCGCATCATCAGTTGTTACTACGGCGCAAAAGCCAAGGCTGCATCAAGCAATTTCAAAGGTATCGGCACCCTGCCCGAGGGCATTGAGAACAACAGCATGCTCTACGACCTGATCTATATGTTGCCATGGGCCAACGAGACCTACACCTCCGACCGCTGGCTCGGCGACTATGTGACAATGCGCTATGGCCTCACACCAGAGAAAGACGGCGAGGCATTTGCCACAATGCTCAGCGCCTGGAAACGTCTCGCTACGGGCGTATACAACTGCCCCACCAACAAACAGCAAGGCACCACCGAGAGCGTCTTCCTGATGCGCCCCGCCACTAAACCAGGCACAGTGAGCAGTTGGGCACAGTCCTCTTGGTATTGGGACATCGAAGACCTGCGCACCGCGCTCTATGAGATGCTCTCGCTGAGCGATCGTCTCAACACATCAAACAACTACCGCTACGACCTCGTGGACGTGATGCGCCAGGTACTCGCTGACTACGGCAAGCAGACGCTCGACAGCATATCTTCGGCCTCCACCACAGCCTTGCGGCGCCCCATTGCCAATCGTTTCCTGCAACTCATCCTTGACCAAGACACGCTACTCGGCACACGCACAGAGTTCAGACTGGGACGCTGGACGGAAATGGCACGTGCGCTCGGACAGACCGACGAGGAGAAGGCACTCTATGAACAGAACGCTCGCATGCTTCTCACCACCTGGGGCGACCGAGCACAATGCGAAGACGGCAGACTGCACGACTATGCCAATCGTGAATGGCAAGGGCTTTTGTCTTCATATTATTACCCACGCTGGAGTGCGTTCGTGGCACGGAGTTTCACCAACCAACAATGGTTTGCAAACTTCGAATGGCCATTTGCCAAAGGCACACGCAGCACCGGTAGCAGTTACCTTCCGCAGGGTGCACCATATATATATGGAGCATTCACTGCCGAGGCCGTGGGAGACGAAATCGAAACTGTGCGTAGGTTGTACAACAAATATTTCGCCGAATGGCAGCCCGCTGTTTATACCCTCGCCCAACCCGACTACACCTGCACCTATCGGCTCACCAACGCGGAGAAATGGTATGGCGATGCCGACACAGAAGGTCTCTGCCTCACCATGCCCAACTCTGACTACAACGGCTACCGCCTGAAGCGTACAACGCTCAAGGCCGACGACACCTCCTACCTCTGGATGTTTGAGCCCTCCCCCACCACAGATAAGGCCGTTCGGCTGAAGAGCGTGTATATTGCCGAACTGGCAGACAGTCGTTACGGCCCTTACCTCTGCAGCACACCCTCCACAACGGGCTATCCTGCCTTCACGTTCAATGCCACGGGCAGCGACTATTATCTGTATCAATGCGGGGAAGACTTCTACCTCGTTGATGTAACAGGCGATATTTTCATGTCGCCCGACGTGGCCTGGGCGGAAGCCTGCGTGCTTGTAGGCAGTAGCCGCAAAGCCACATCACTGCTTCACCTGCAGCCAGTCACGCCCACCAGCATCGCACTGAAAGAAGCCGCGGCAAAGCAAGCCATGACAGCCTACGACCTGCAAGGGCGCACAGTGCCGTCACCACTGGCCAGAGGCATCTATATTATTGACAGTCGGAAAGTCTTTATGCGCTGAATGCCCGGAGAACCAATCCCCAGCATAGGGTATAACGGCCTTGTAATAAGTCTTTTGCAAAGTTCGGCTTTCATTTGAGGACACACCACGGGCTACAAAATGGGAAAAACACACTTTTTTTGAAAAAAAACTTGGAAACTCTTGCACGGAGTGAATTCCCGCTCTACTTTTGCAGCGTTTTAAGGCAATTGATTGTTTTACTTAAACCCAAAAAACAAAATGAAAAAGTTAGTTTTCATGTTCGTAGCTTTCGCAGCTATTAGCTTCGCTTCTTGCGGCGGCAACACCACCGCTACCACCGAGGGTGCCGACACCACCGCCGCCGACAGCGCCGTTGAGGCTGTTGACAGCGCCGCTACCGACAGCGCCGCTACTGACAGCGCCGCTGCTCCCGTTGAGGCTGCCGCTGCTGATAGCGCCGTTGCTGACAGCGCAAAATAAGCTGTAAGTTACAAGAGAGACTGAACCTGTAGGGACCAAGTCCCCACAGGTTTTTTTCTTCACACACACAGAACTACGTTCCACATCTCCATAGCCATGAAAAAAGCATTCTACATCGTACTGGCTACCGCTGCCCTCTCGCTTGCGGCCTGCAACGGTAAGACTGATGCAAACCAAGGTGGTACCGACAGTCTCAATGCCGACTCTATCATCCCCACCGACAGCGTGCGCATAGACAGTCTCACGGGAGACACCATCTATGAGGAAGACGCGCCCCAAGGGGTGGCCACCTCAAAGGAAGACAGCGAAATCGCGCCCCCGCCCGGACGCTGAACTCTTTGTTCTACCAATTATTTTCAGCGCACAAGCACAAAACGTTTGAAACACCAGTCCGGGCGGGAGAAACACATCTCGCTCGGACGGTGTTCTTTTCACAACGCACACTGCCCTAAACGCACAATCCCTCACCTCCTAAAACCACACACGAACCATGTCACAATCACGCGGAAACTTCAGCGGGCGGATCGGTCTGATATTGGCCTCTGCCGGCTCGGCGGTAGGCTTAGGTAACCTTTGGCGCTTCCCTACCGAGTGCGGACAAAATGGTGGTAGCGCATTTCTCATCATCTATCTTACCTGCGTAGTGGTGTTCGGGCTGCCTGTCATGGTGAGTGAGTTTATGATAGGGCGTGCAGCAAGGGTAAACGTAGGCAGGGCCTACGACGTGCTGTCTCCCGGCACTCCATGGAAATGGACAGGCAGGATGCAAGTGCTCACGCCGCTCATCATATTATGTTTCTATAATGTAGTGGCTGGCTGGACACTGTGGTACACCGGAGCCGCAGCAATTGACTTCTTCCCCACCCTCGCGGCCAGCGGGGACGGAAAGGTGTTCACTGACTTTTTTGCTGGTTTTGTAGGCTCCTGGTGGAAACAGATCGTCTGCCTTATCACCTTTGCCCTGCTCACGCACCTCGTCATCGTGCAAGGTGTATCGAAAGGCATAGAAAGAGCCAGCAAACTCCTCATGCCCGGGCTTTTCGTGCTATTGCTCGTACTGGTGGGCTGTGCCATGTTTATGCCAGGGACGGCCGACGGCCTTGCTTTCCTGTTCAAGCCCGACTTCTCCAAAATTGACAGCGGTGTTGTGCTCTCGGCAATGGGGCAGGCATTCTTCTCGCTCAGCCTCGGCATGGGCATCCTGACGACCTACGCTTCCTATTTCCGCGACGATGCCGATCTGGGCAAAAGCGCGCTCTCCGTATGTATCATTGACACCTTCGTGGCCCTGCTTTGCGGCATGTTTATCTTCCCCACCGTGTTCACCACTGGCATTGAACCTACGGCAGGGCCAAGTTTGCTCTTCGAGACTTTGCCCAGCGTGTTCCAACAGGCATTTGGAGGAAGCCATGTGCTGGCTTATGTGATGTCGCTCTGCTTCTTTGTGCTGCTTGTATTAGCCACACTCACCAGCGCCATCAGTGTACACGAGGCCATCACTTCGTATGTGGCAGAGCAGTTCAAACTGACACGCAAGGTGGCTGCACGCATCGTCACAGTGATCACGACGTCATTCGGCGTGTTTTGCGCCCTGTCGCTCGGGGCGGGCTCCGACTGGCTCTGTTGGGGAGACAAACCACTCTTTGACTGGTTTGACTACGTCACAGCCAAGTGGATGCTCCCTATTGCGGGTTTCTTCATCTCCATCTATGCCGGCTGGTGGCTCAGCAAGCGGATTTGGTGGACACAGATGACCAACTCCGGCACCCGTCGCTTCCCCCTCTTCGGCCTGTTCTTCTTCATGGTGCGGTGGGTATGCCCCATCGGTATCCTGCTAATTTTCCTCAATGAATTGGGTGTCTTTTAACAAAGTCCCCTTTCTTATTATAGAAGTAGATATCCCTATATTAGCGACTAAACTGGGGAGAGGAACGACATCGTGAAGAGACTTTGGCGGACGCCTACCGTTCTCTATTATGATAGCACGCCACTCCGCTTGCACAAGCGGTTAATACGCGGACGCCGCCCCCTTATGGCACGCTTTTTGTTTAAGCCTTGTACTCATTTGTATGTTCTCCTGATAAATGCTGATATGAACTTATGAATAACGACTTTTCTTCTCAACTCTCTCATATCCTCAACCTGAGTCGCGAAGAAGCGCGCCGCTTCCGCAACTCGCGTATTTCCGCACGCCACCTGCTTCTGGGTATGTTGCGCGATGGCGAGAACGCTGCTACCGAAGCCTTGCGTGCTGCCGGCGTTAGCCTTGAGACACTAAAGTACCGCGCTGAACAAGCCAGCAGCGAAGCAGCCAGTAGCGAGGAACTTCCTGAGGCTGGGGCTGCGTTTGACCCTTCCGTAACACGCATACTGAAACTTTCGTTCCTTGAGGCACGTCTGGCCCGTCAACGCGAGGCCGGCGTGGAGCACTTGTTGCTGGCCATACTGAGGGACAAAGAAAACGATGGGAACAAGATGCTCGCCGCCGAAGGTGCCAACTACGAGAAACTTTCGCAACGGCTACATCGTGGACACAGCCTTGCTGCTTCAATCCCAAACTATAGTAGCATGGAGGAGCCTGAGGCTTTCCCCAAGGGCGAGGGAGCAAGCGGCACCAGGCAGAAATCACAACAGGGAGAGGACAGCGACACACCAGTGATCGACCAGTTCGGCACAGATCTCACCCGCGCAGCCGCCGACGGCAAACTCGACCCCGTTGTAGGGCGCGAGAAAGAGATGATGCGCATCGCACAAATTCTGTCGCGCCGCAAAAAGAACAACCCAATCCTCATCGGCGAGCCCGGTGTGGGAAAAAGTGCGGTGGTGGAAGGTTTGGCCCAACAGATAGCACGTGGAGAGGTGGCTCCCTCGCTGCAAAATAAGCGCATCATCACCCTGAACATGGCAAACATGGTGGCTGGCACGCAGTATCGCGGCCAGTTTGAGGAGCGCCTGCGCCGTCTCATCGAGGAGATGGAAGCACACCCTGAAATCATCCTTTTCATGGACGAGATCCATACCATCATCGGTGCAGGCAGCGCAGCAGGTAGTCTCGACGCGGCCAACATGCTCAAGCCCGCACTGGCCAGGGGACAGTTCCAGTGTATCGGAGCCACCACCGTCAGCGAATACCGCAAAAGTATCGAAAAGGACGGCGCGCTCGAAAGGCGTTTCCAGAAAGTGATGCTTGCTCCCACCACCGAGGAAGAGACCCTGCAGATACTCCACAACATCAAGGACCGCTATGAGCAACACCACCACGCCACCTATACCGACGAGGCGCTCGAAGCCTGCGTACGACTCACAGTCAGATACGTCACCGACCGTTCCCTGCCCGACAAAGCCATTGATGCCCTCGATGAGGCTGGAAGTCAGAAAAACCTCACTAGCGTGACCGTGCCGCAAGACATCACCGAGGCCGAGCGCGAGATTGCTGCGCTGAAAGAGCGCAAGAACGAAGCGGCCCGCCGGCAGCAGTATGAAGAGGCTGCTAACCTGCGAGACGAGGCACAACGCATGCAACAGGCTCTTGATGTACGCAAACGCGAATGGCAAGAATCATTGCAGGGCGAACACCACATCGTGGACAAGGCTGACATCGCTACCGTCGTTTCCATGATGAGCGGTGTGCCCGTCACACAGATGGCGCAAGCCGAAAACATACGCCTCAAAGGGATGCGCAATGCGCTGACCGAACGTGTCATCGCTCAGGAAGAAGCCATTGACCGCTTGGTGCGTAGCATCACCCGCAACCGCATTGGCCTTAAAGACCCCAACCGCCCCATTGGGACATTCATGTTCGTGGGACCCACCGGTGTCGGCAAAACTTATCTGGTAAAAACCTTGGCCGAGTTTATGTTCGGAAGCCAAGACGCGCTCATTCGTGTTGATATGAGCGAATACGGAGAGAAGTTCAGCACCAGCCGCCTCGTAGGTGCGCCTCCGGGATATGTGGGTTACGAAGAGGGCGGCCAACTCACAGAGAAAGTGCGCCGCAAACCCTATAGCATTATCCTGCTTGACGAGATAGAGAAGGCTCACCCCGATGTGTTCAACACCCTGCTGCAAGTGATGGATGAAGGGCGCATGACCGATGGCAACGGCACCACAGTGGACTTCCGAAACACAGTCATTGTTATGACCAGCAACAGCGGCACGCGCCAATTGCGCGAATTTGGCGGTGGCATAGGTTTCGAGGCCACCACTGAAGCCAGCGGCACGGCGGCAGAAGCCATCGTGCGAAAGGCATTACAACGCCAGTTCGCCCCCGAATTCCTTAACCGCCTGGACGATATCATCATGTTCCGCCCGCTCAACGAAGACAGCGCGCTGCAAATCGCAAGCCTTGAACTTGACGACCTGGCCAAGCGGGTGCAAGCCCTCGGGCATACCATTACGTTCACTGACGAAGCCCGTCGCCTGATCGTCAGCAAAGGATTCAACGCAGCCTATGGAGCACGTTCCCTGAAACGGGCTGTGCAGGAGCATGTGGAAGACAGGCTCACCGAACTGCTTATGGACGCCACAGACACCTGCAACTTTGTCGTAGAAACGGATGTCGATGAAATCCGCGTGCGCAACTTCGCAACCAAAGAATCTGACAATCAGCCACAGGGCTGAATCTAAGACTGCAATACAACACGATTCCGCTGAGGGTGTGTCACACAAAAGGCACACCCTCCTTTTTTGTCTACACATTCTGTGCACCACAGGGAAACAGGATAAGTTTGTGGCACGGAGCGCCCATTAATCCGTGCGATTGCACTAACTTTGCGGCGGAAACAATCCCACTCTCTATGGAAACCCAACCCGACCTATTGTGGGCCGCCGGGCGCGTGCTCGGTTCGCTGGCGTTGCTCATGTTCGGCATGAAACTCATGAGCGAGACGCTACAGAAGATGGCTGGTCCGCAACTTCGCCACGTGCTGGGGCGCATGACCACAAACCGCTTCACGGGGATGCTTACCGGCATGGGCGTGACGGCAGCAGTACAGAGCAGCACGGCCACCACGGTGATGACAGTCTCGTTCGTTAATGCCGGACTTCTCACCCTCGCACAGGCCATCAGCGTCATTATGG
The DNA here is from genome assembly GCA_017444485.1 of Bacteroidaceae bacterium. GTDB lineage: Bacteria > Bacteroidota > Bacteroidia > Bacteroidales > Bacteroidaceae > Alloprevotella. The sequence goes on from JAFSWM010000055.1 coordinate 35,277, forward strand.
GCGCAAACATCGGTACCACGCTTACGGCATGGATCATTTCAGCCGGTGTGTCGTTCAATATCACCGACTTCGTTTGGCCAGCCTTCTTGCTCGCCACTTTCCTGCTCGCTCGCCGCAAGAGCCGCAACGTGGGTGACTTCCTCTTCGGCGTGGCTTTTATGATACTCGGGCTGGGTACACTGAGGCAAACAGGAGTGGACCTGCGACTCGGAGAAAACGAGGCAGTACTGGGATTTTTTGCTTCGTTCGACCCCCAGAGTTTCCTCACCACACTCACCTTCCTGCTCATCGGCGGCATACTCACCATGTGCGTGCAGTCTTCGGCAGCAGTGATGGCCATTACCATGATTCTTTGCTCCAGCGGCGCACTACCCATCTACCAGGGCATCGCCCTCGTCATGGGTGAGAACATTGGCACCACCGTGACCAGTAACCTCGCCGCACTCACCGCATCCACACAAGCACGCCGCGCTGCATTTGCACACATGTTCTTCAACCTCTTCGGCGTGATGTGGATGCTCGCTGTGTTCCATCCTTTCATTGATGGCGTGTGTGCCCTCGTCGGATACGACACCACACTGACACCCGACACTGCAGGACAGGCGGCCTTCCTTGCCAACGCTGCCAAACTCAACGTGGTGCTGGCGGCCTTCCACACCTGCTTCAATGTGGTGAACACGGGCGTGCTCATCGGTTTTATCCCTCAGATAGAGCGTATCGTGTGCTGGGTCATCAAGGACAAGCCCAAAGACGAACAGAGCGAGGAGAACGAACCCACGCGTCTGCAATACATTGAAAGCGGACTGGTGCAAGTGCCGGAAATTGCTGTGCTGCAGGCACAGAAAGAGGTCGTGGCATTTGGCAAACGCACACAGCGCATGTTCAATCTGACACACGCCTACCTCACCGGCCCCTCGGAGGCACGCACCGCAGAAGCCTTTGATCGTATCGCGGACTACGAATCCGTCTGCGACAACACCGAGATAGAAATTGCCCGATACCTCGAAAAAGTGGGCGAGCAGCACCTCAGTGATGACACGAAGGGGAAAATACGCGAGATGATCCGCCAAATCAGTGAACTCGAAAGCATCGCCGACAGTTGCTTCCGTATGGCGCGCACCGCAAACCATGCAAACGAACTCGGGCACATCTTTGACAAACGGCAACGCACCGAGATCGATAAGATTGCTGAACTCACCGGACAAGCCCTCACCCGCATGAACGAAGCCCTCACGCTGCGACGCGAAGAACTCACCATGGACGAGACGTGGCGCATCGAGACGCGGATCAACCAAGAGCGCGACCGCATTAAGGCCGAAAACATCTCTGCCATAGAAAGCGGGGAACGACACTATGCCATTGGGGCTGCCTTCGCCGACCTGATTGGCGAATGTGAGAAAATTGGCGACTATGTGGTCAATGTCGTACAGACACGTTGCTAAAAGCATCAGCCGCACCGCTTCCACCAACAAATGGTTATAGCCATAAAACAGGCGGCTGCCCCAAAGACAGCCGCCTGTGTGCTTTCCGTACTGTGTCGGGGTGAAAGGATTCGAACCTTCGACCCCCTGCTCCCAAAGCAGGTGCGCTAACCGGACTGCGCTACACCCCGTGAGGCTACGGCGGAAAGCCGATAACGGGTGCAAAAGTAGCAAAAAATTGAAGACGCACACGGACACATTCCTTTTTCTGCCTCAAAACTGCTGACACAATACCGCAGAACCTTAAAAAAACAACTACGAACTCACACATCTACCCTTTGCACGATCATCGCAACACCTTCATCCTCCCCAAAACACATGGACACCAACACTTCTGCCCCTAAGCACCACAACCCTGAACTGCGCACGGCGTGGGATTTCGTGGAACACACTGGCCATAGCGTATTTCTCACAGGAAAGGCGGGTACAGGTAAGACCACATTCCTGCGCACCGTGGTGGAGCACACATCGAAACGCTGCATCGTGGTGGCTCCTACGGGGGTGGCGGCCATCAACGCGGGCGGTGTCACCGTGCATTCATTCTTCCAACTGCCTCTCTCCCCCTATATACCAGGTGCACAGATGAAGTCGAAATTTGACTTCAGTAAAGAGAAGCGCCGTCTCATTGCTTCGCTCGACCTGCTCATCATTGACGAGATCTCAATGGTACGCAGCGACCTGCTCGACGCCATCGACAGTGTGCTGCGCCGTTTTCGCGACCACGGGAAGCCCTTCGGCGGTGTGCAACTGCTCATGATCGGCGACCTGGCACAACTCACGCCAGTAGTTACCCCTACGGAGGAACCGTTGCTGAAAGCCTACTATGACACACCCTACTTCTTCGGCTCAAAGGCCCTAGCAGCAGTGGATTATGTAACCATAGCCCTTACCCACGTCTATCGTCAGCAGGACGAAAAGTTCATCAGCATCCTCAACCACGTCCGCGAAGCACGTCTCACGCCCGACGACTTTGCTGCACTCGCCGCACGCCACATCCCGGCCTTCTCACCATCTGCTGATGAAGGCTACATCCGCCTCACCACGCACAACAATCTTGCTGCCCGCTATAACGATGCCGAGTTGCAGCGATTACCAGGGGTAGGGGTGCGTTTCAGCGCGAAGGTACGCGGCACATTCCCCGAGACCTCCTACCCCACCGACGAGACACTCCTACTCAAGGAAGGAGCACAGGTGATGTTCATCAAGAACGACCCCTCTGGCGAGCATCGATATTATAATGGGCGCATCGGGCGTGTGGTCAGTCTCTCCGAGGATGAAATCCTCGTGCAGTGTACTGGTGATGACGAGCCGATCGCCGTAGAACCTTTGGAATGGGAAAACACCCGCTATCGTCTCAACGACGAGACACGCGAGATAGAGGCCGACGTGCAAGGCGTGTTCCAGCAATATCCGCTACGTCTGGCATGGGCTGTAACCATCCATAAGAGCCAGGGACTCACCTTCGAACGTGCGGTCATTGACGTAAACCAGAGTTTTGCCCCCGGGCAGGTATATGTGGCTCTGAGCCGCTGCCGCACCCTGGAGGGGCTTGTGCTGACTGCCCCGCTCGATCCCCGCGCCATATTGAGCGACAGTAGCGTGAACGAATATATGGCGGGGCAGGGGGAAAGGGCGAAAGAGAACATCGCGCGCCTGCCGTTGCTCAAGCAAGAATATACCCGCCATTTGCTGCTTGAACTATTTGATTTCAGCGCACTGTTTGAAGCACAGCAACGCATGGTGAGGCTCTTCACAGAATTCTTCGCCCGTAAGGAGAGTCTATTATACACGAAGCACCAGGATGCGTGGGAACTACTAAAAACACAAGTGGAAGATGTGGCGTTGAAGTGGGCCAGCGTGATACGAAGCAAGCCCGTCGCACTGCTTAACGAACCCGATTTCATTGCCCGCGTCAGTCAGAGCGCACGTTATTTTGCAGACAAACTGGCCAAAATACTCTATGAGCCTCTATTACAGACCAAAAAGGTGAAGACCGAGAACAAACAGGCTCGCAAACGGCTTGACAGCGCATGGGACGAACTGCACCGCCTATGGTCATCACGAGGGCGACTGCTGGAAAAGATATCTGAAAAAGGATTTAGCCCGGCCACCTATCTAAAAGAGAAACAAACTGCCATACTTGACGTGCTCTACGAGGGCGCGCCACAATCCAAAAAGGCCTACAAGCCCAAGGTAAACAAAGAACCGAAGCCCAAGACATGGGAGATCTCCTATTCCCTCTACCGACAAGGCAAGAGCCCGAAAGAAATCGCCGAGGAGCGTGGTCTCAAAGAAAGAACGATATGCGAGCATTTGTGCCGCTACGTGGAGACGGGCGAGATTCCTGTTGCAGAACTTGTGCCTGAGATTCACGCAAGGTTCTTGCGCGCCGCGTTGGAACACACTGACCTGCAAGGCTCGCTTTCTGCCGTTAAAGAGATGTGTCCCGCCTCTATCACATGGAACGAACTCCATTTGGTGGCCGCAGCAATGCGAGGCGAACAGGCCAGGGATGAGCAGAAGAACAACGACCGATAGCCCTGCTATCATTTCCCACAAAGGCCGCAACCTGCGCAATGGGTGTCTGCCGCACCACGTATGCGCTGATCAATCAGCGTAGTCAGCCGGTCGCGCAGAGCAGGGAGGCCGATGTGGGCGACAATCTCGCTCACAAAGGCGTGTTGCAGCAGTAGCCGTGCCTCCTCCTCACCGATACCGCGCTGACGCATGTAGAACAAAGCGGCTTCGTCAAGTTTGCCGACCGTAGCCCCGTGGTTGCATTTCACATCGTCGGCATAGATTTCCAGCATGGGTTGCGTCAGGGCACGCGATGTGGGCGAAAGGCAGAGGTTGGCCGACGTCTGGTGCGACACGGTCTGTTGTGCACCTGGCGCTACATATACTTTTCCGGCAAAAGCCACGGTGCTCTCACCATCCAGCACGCTCTTGTACAGCATTTCACTGTTGCACTCTGGCGCTTGGTGGTTGACGAGCAGGTTGTTGTCAATGTGCTGCGTGCCGCCCGCCACGATTGCACCGGCCAGGTGCACCGAGGCTCCTGTTCCCTCGAGCGTCACGTCTGCCTGTGTGCGTGAGAGGCCTGCACGAAGCGTCACGTCACAGACGGACAAGCGGCTGTCGGCCTCCTGACGGGCATAGAGGTTGTGGACACGGTTGCAAACGGCACGTGTCTCTTCCACCCCATACACGTCTAACTCTGCCCCCTTGCCGAGGAACACCTCCGTCACCTGCGTGGTGAGCGTGGGTGCACTGCTCTCGCAATGGTCGCAAAGCAAGATTTGTGCACGGCTCCGAGCCTCACACACCACGAGCAAGCGGCGGTTGTGCATCGCAGCGGTGCGGGTGGAAGCGGTGAACACGATTTGCAGCGGTGTGGCGGAGTGAGTCCCCTCCTTTATATATATAAGGAGTCCGTCCTGAGCCAGGAGCGTATTGAGCGCAGTGAGCGGGTCACGTCCTGGTGCGGCCAGCGCATGGTAATTGTCATGCAGAATGCTTGGGTAGCGGCTCTGTGCCTCCGCGAGCGACAGTACCTCCACCCCCTCCTGCCTTCCCACTGTGTTATTGCCCTGAAGCATCGGCACATCGCCAGCCACATAGATGGTCTGTGCGGAAAGCCCTGGCACAGCACACCGAGTGGGTAGCGCCTTTGGGGCATGGCGCAACAAGTTCAATCCATAGTCGGGCGCGAGCAAGGCCGACACATCAGTATATTTGTATCGCTCGGTGCGGCGAGTGGACAGCCCATCGGTTTGCAGCAAGTCAAAAGCCGATTGCCTTACAGCGTTCATTACCTCAGGCGAGGCGGTCTGCAAACGCTCACGTTGCGCGCCAAAAAGGTCGAGGTATTGTTGGAGCGCAGCGTTCATATCCCTTCGGGTTTGATGAAGTCAAAACCCTTTTCCTCAATCTCATATCCCAGGTCGGCCCCGCCGCTACGCACGATGCGGCCATCCATCAGCACATGCACAAAGTCGGGCTTGAGATAGTCGAGCATGCGTTGGTAGTGGGTGATGACAAGTGCGGCGGTGTCGGCAGTGCGCAGGTTGTTGAAGCCCTCTGCCACCACGCGCAATGCATCCACGTCAAGACCGCTGTCGGTTTCGTCAAGGATAGAGAAGACAGGCTCCAGCACTGCCATCTGGAAGATTTCGTTGCGCTTACGCTCACCACCACTGAACCCCTCGTTTACCCCGCGGCTCATGAAGTGGGCGTCAAGCCCCACGGCCTGGCGCTTCTCGCGTAGCATCTTGAGGAAATCGGCGGCCTTCATGGGTTCTTCACCTCGATATGCCCGCCGTGCGTTCACGGCTGCGCGGAGGAAGTTGGTCATCGAGACGCCGGGGATTTCCACAGGTTGCTGAAACGACATGAAAACGCCCTCTCGGGCGCGGTCCTCGGGCGGCATGGAGAGCAGATCCTTGCCTTTGAAAACCACGGCACCTCCCGTCACTTCATATTTGGGATTACCCACCAGGACATGGCTGAGCGTAGATTTTCCCGATCCGTTGGGCCCCATCAACACATGTACCTCGCCCGCATTTATCGTTAGGTTCACACCGCGAAGAATGGGCTTGCCCTCCACCGAGGCGTGTAGGTCGCTAATCTGTAGCATAGTTTATTATATTATTCCTGTTTCAGTAGTTATTCAGAAGTTATAAAAGGAAGTCAATTGGAGTAGTTATATGAAGCCGTTACTTTTCAAGGCAGCGCAAAAGTACGAAAAACTACTCGAAACCCGCCACGACTACCAGTAATACCACCCGAGAAGCATCGTTTAGCGTGTAAGGTGTGGGGGTCATCCCCATTTTTTTTCGGGAAACAAGGCCGCCCGTATCAATTTTTGGAGAGGAAAAAACGCTAAGCCACGCGTTTTTTAACGCAAGAAATTCTTCGTTTGCCAAAAATAAGTATATTTGCGCTGAAAAACCAATCCTTATGCGGGCCTCGCGCACCGCTCAACCACAGAACTTTACGACAACAATTCACATTATTAACCAAACTTACTTCACAATGAGAAAGTTTACTTCTTTTCTCGTACTGATGTTGCTCGGCTTCGTCAGCATCAGTGCACAAGAGACGTACAACAACAAGGTCATCGAAGTGAAAGGTGACCAAGTTGTGGCTCTTGAAGAGTTGGTAGATGGTGGCACTTACGTCTTGTTCAACAACGGGCGTAACGCCTACATCTACGAGCGGGCAGACAACGCGCTCTACCAATCCGCGAATTGCGAGGAAGGTTCTGACGCCACGTTTGTCTTCACGTTTGAGGTGAAGTCTACCTCCGACACCGAGGTCCAGGCCAGCATCCGTTCGGCCTATGGACGCTACCTGCCCGACGTGAGCGGCAACCAAGCGTTGAGCACGCAGGACGCCCCCGCCATCTACACCATCACCATGCCTGAGGACGGCGTGTTCCACTTCACGATGCCCAGCGGCAAAGAACTCAATGGTAATGGTAACGGTACCAATGGCGACGGAGCGACCGTAGCCTCCTGGATCAGCGGCGACGGCGCCAATGGTAAGTTCACCATCTACATGGTGGAAGTTGGCGACCCGCAGGCATGGATGGTTCTTGACCAGGTGCTGGCTGAGATTCAGTTCGATGGCAGCAACTACCAGGCCGACATCCCTGGTGGCTATCCCCAGGACCTCATCGACGCCTGCCAAAACGCCTATGACCTGGCTTGCGACATCCAGGCTGACTACGGTGCATACAGCGACGAGGAAATCACACAGGCCGCTGACGACCTGCGCGCTGCCTATGAGGCACTGCTCGCCGGACAGATCCCCGTATCGTTCCAGGCTGGCAACTACTACCTGGTAAGCGCACGTATCGGCACGTCCAACAACATGATGGACAACCTCGACGACCTCTCCAATGTGGACGCTGCCTATGCCGACCTCTCCTCTTCCACCGCGCTGTGGAGCGAGGCATTCGATGCTACGGTGTTGGGCGCTAACGCTGAGCCCCAGTACATTTGGAAGTTCGAGGCCGCCGGCACCACCGAGGACGAGAAGCCCCTCTACACCATCAAGAACCTGGCCATCGACCAGTACCTAAACAACACCACTGGCGCCTCCACAGCCTATGGCTTCACCGCAAGTGCAGAAGAGGCTGGTAAGTTCGTGGTAGGTACCAGCACCGCAGTGGCTGGCTTCATCACCATCGTGAACTCCGCTATCACCACAGAGCACTCTGGCCTCCATTCCGCAACCAGCGGTAAGAAAGTGGTGAACTGGACTCCCGCAGCAGGCGGTAGCGCCTGGACCGTTGTGGCAGTGGACGACGAGACCATCGCTCAGATGGGCACCAAGATCGACTCCCTGCGCAACGCCGCAGCCCAGAAGGCCCTGAACGACACCCTGCAGAAGTACTACACCGCAGCGGTGGCAGCCCGTGAGGCTGGTCGCACCTTCACCTTCGAAGGCACCAACGACGGACAGTTCCCCGTAGGCGAAGGACTCCTGATCGACGAGACACAGGTATGGGTATATCCCGCCGACCCCGATGAGAACAACACTCCGGGCCTCTTTGACGGCGTATTTAATGGCACAACTACCTTCATTCACACCAGCTGGCACGCCAGTGTACAGGGCACCGAGCCCCACTACATCCAAATGGACCTCGGCGAAGAGGTGTCCACCCTCGTGCTGAAGTATGCTGTGCGCAGCGACGCCGGCACGCCCGACATCCCCTACACAGTGACGCTCTACGGAACGAACGACGCGAACCTGCTCTCCACCGATGAGGACACCATCCCCAGCAGCGAGTGGACGAACCTGGGCGACTACACCCTCAACTGGCAGTATCCGCTCCTCGACGCTGACGGCAACACAGTGAGCGTAAGCATGCGCGGCAACATCCGCGGCCTCATCCCCGAGGGCGAGGGCGCTGGCGTGACGAGTTTCGAATTCCCCGCAGCCTACCGCTACGTACGTATGGCAGTGAACAGCACGGTGCAGAGCGTCAAGAATGGCTCAACACGTACCAACGGCGACGGCTTCAACTACTGGTGCATGGCTGAACTCCGCGCCTATGCCGCCACCTACGACCCCGACTGCGTATATGCACACATGGACGAGGCAGCCATCAACGCTCTTGAGAGCAGCCTGGCAACCGCCAAGACCGAACTGGCTGACGAAAAGGCCACGCAGGGCACCATCGATGCACTGAAGGCTGCCTACGAAGCATTCATGGCTGTATTCCCCGACAAGAACAAGCTCAACGCTGCCATCGCAGAAGCCAAGACATGGTCAAAGAATGCTGTGGAAGGCGAGGAGATCGGTAACTACAAGGCTGGTGCATTGACTGCCTTCAATACTGCCGTTAATGATGCACAGAGTGTTGCCGATGGAACGCTGACCTTCGAGGCCTACAACAACGCCATGCAGAACCTCTCCAACGCTGTTGAGACACTGGCAGGCAAACTCGTATTGCCCGAAACTGGCTACTACAACATCCAGAGCCTCACCACTGGCGCCGCTAAGGATGCCTACTTGTGCGCACGCTACACCAGCACCACCGACAGGAGCGCTGTGAGCGGACTCGGATGGAACTACGCCGGCAAGAACCCGGGCGACTACCTCAACACCCTCTGGTACGTAGAAAAGACTGAAAGCGGTGCCTACACGTTCAAGAACGTGGCCAGCGGCTACTACATGCAGAACACGCAGACCACCCTCAGCGGTGCTGTGGCACAGGGCACCGAGCCTTGTGAGATTGATCTCCGTGCCGCACGCGACAGCGCAGGTATCGGTCTGAACTTCATCATCAACGCCGAAGAGGGCCTCTACGGTAACGCACAGCCCGGCGGCAACGTATTCGTGGTATGGAGCAGTGCACAAGGCAATGACAACAGCGCGTTCTCCTTCGTGCCCGCCGACTACGGCCAGATGATGACCATCGACCTGAACAAGCCCGTGAGCGTAAACGTACTGCCCTTCACCGCAGTGCCCTACGGCGACTGCTACAGCGTGGCTGGCATCACCGAGGACGGCACAAGCGTAGCGCTGAACGCCATCAGCGGCGAAATCCCCGCTGGCACACCGTTCGTCATCGTGGCCGACACCTCCGTGACCAAGAACGTGCAGCTGATGCTCCTCGCTACCACGCCCGACGACGTGTCGTACGTCTACGAGCCCCTCACCGTGAACGGCCTCGTGGGCACCTTCGAGCCCGACACTATCTCCGAGACCGAACTCGTGATGAAGGCCGACTGCTCCGAACTCGTATACGCAAGTTCCGCAGCACTGAAGGCCATCGCACCGAACAGCGGCTACTTCGTATGGAGCGACCTGCAGGCACTGCCCCGCGTGAGCGCAGGTGACCAACTGCTCCCGCTCATGGAAGACCTCGTGAACGGCATCGGCACCCTCGTGGCTGAACCCGCCGCAGGCAAGCGCCAAGGCGTATTCACCCTCCAGGGACAGAAGATCACCGACACGCGCAACCTGCCCGCCGGCGTTTACATCGTCAACGGACGCAAAGTCCTCGTGAAGTAAACACCCGCGCACAGCGCAAACCCCACTACTACGGGGAAGAGACCATATCGGGCCTCTTCCCCGTTTTTTGTTGTTTGATGGTTTGCCCCCTGGGAGCGCGGGCGTCCCGCCCGCGACCGCGTACAAGGATTGCAGCCCCGCCTAACGATACATACGAAATCGCTAAAAACAGAGTCCGTGTTACTTTAGTTTGGGAAGAATTACGAGGTTTTCTGTAGTTACTCCATTTCCTCAATCCCAAGCTTCAGCACGTCATCCTCATTGAATTGATGCGTGCGCTGTGGCTGTTGGCATACTGTGCTACAGATTTTCCAGCAACGAGATAAACTCCTGCCGAGAAATACCAAGATTGCGCAGGGTGTTCTTGACGATGAACTCCCTAACGGGATCTATATGTGTCTGTATGATAACGGGGCGCGACATCCCTTCCTTCGCCCATGCCTCATGCCCTCCACGCTTTCTATCACATTTCAGCCCGAGGGCCGTAAGCGCACGACGGAAATCCTGCAATGAAATGTTGGAGAGGCTTTTCATACGCCCACAGGAATATTAATGCGCATGGGCATCACGATACGCTGATAAGATTTGTCGCCCCCTATCAAGCTGGCATATTCTGGCTTGCGCGAAAGTGTGCGGAACGCGGGCGGTTCAGCTGAATGCTTGCGTACCTTCCAGCCATGGTCTTTCAGGTCGTCAAGAAGGGTGCCGTTTTCTACACACCACTCAATGTGGAGTTGGAAACACTCAAAAAAGTTTTTCACTGCATCGGCATAGTCCTTGCCTGAAGTGGCGATGTCAAGACTGGGACAATACGCCACGTATGCATTGTCTTCTGGAAAAACGTAGAATGGCAATTGAAAGTGGTATTCGGCGCCATTGCCCTCTTCGTGGGCTTGAGCCTCGAGTGTGAAATGTTTCATAAGTTTGAATAATGTAACAGTGAAACGCGGTGGCGTTCAAACTTTCTCCATCCGAATGAGGTGGATTCCGCAAAAGTAGTTTATAAACCTTTAATGGTTGTCGTTTTTTGAATGATTTTTTAAGATGAGTCTTTATTTCTCTTTGAACAAGACGGAATTTGTTGTTATCGGACTCGTTCTGGCTATGCTTGCCTGCGAAGGCTTTGTGCGCGAGCGGTTAGGGCCTATAGATGCAGGAAAGGGATGCCGGCGGGGCATCCCTTTGAGGATAAAAACGCGGAGAGAGGGGGATTCGAACCCCCGAACCGCTTTTGACGGTTACACGCTTTCCAGGCGTGCCTCTTCAGCCACTCGAGCATCTCTCCTGGGGGTTTCCAAGGCGCAAAAGTAGGCAGAAACGGCGAACCGACAAAATTTTCAAAGTATTTCGCCAAAAAAATCTGCGACAGAGGCTGGGCACTGGTGTGTGGGAGGCTGCAGGAAGAAGGACTCACGGGCAGGTCAGGGCGATGTCAGAGGCTGTCGGAAGGCCGGTTTGGGTAGAGTGAAAGCGCACGGGGCGGCATTTTTGCTTACTTTTGCAGTGCGGCGTGCGCATACTCACCCGCCCCACCCTGATATGGACAAGACGCTCTCACTCCTCGAACTCAACTCGTTGGCTTCTGCGGCCCTGGGGCAGGCTTTGCCCGGGCGATACAACATCGTGGCCGAAATCAGTGAAATCTCCGGACGGAGCGGCGGCCACTGCTACCTGACGTTAATCGAGAAAGGTGCCCTGGGCGACACCGTGGCCAAGGCACCGGCACACATCTGGCGCAACAGGTGGGCCAACGTCTCTGCACAATTCGTCAGGGCCACAGGGCAAGCCTTGGCTGCTGGGATGAAGGTGCTTGCTGTGGTGGAGGTGGAACTACACACACAATACGGCTACTCGCTGAATGTGCTGGACATTGACGCGTCCTATACCATGGGCGAGCAAGCACGCCGCCGCCAGGAGACAATCCTTCGGCTCAAGGCCGATGGCGTGTACGACATGAACCGCGAGTTGCCGCTGCCCCGCCCTTTGACGCGCGTCGCTGTGGTGTCGAGTGCTACCGCCGCTGGTTATGGTGACTTCTGCCGCCAGTTGGAACAGTCGGGCTACCCGATCCGCCCCACCCTATTCGAGGCCGTGGTGCAAGGCACATCCGCCCCTACTTCGGTGATTAGAGCGTTGGAACGCATTGAGGCGGTGCGCGATGATTTTGACGCCGTAGTCATCATTCGCGGTGGCGGCGCGACAGACGACTTGGTGTGTTTCGACGACTATGACCTGGCGAGTGCCGTGGCTCAGGCCAGCCTGCCAGTGCTCACCGGCATCGGGCACGAGCGCGACACGAGTGTGACCGACATGGTGGCCTGCCGTGCTTTCAAGACGCCTACTGCCGTGGCCGCCTTTCTCATCGATCGTCACAACGAGGAACTGCGCACCATCGACGACCTCATGGCACGCCTATCAAAGAGCGTCTCAGAGGCAGTGAACCACCACACGCTGCTCCTACGCGAGACCTCGGCGCGTCTGCAAATCGCTGCGAAAAGCCTCTCCCAAGCGGAGCGTCTGCGTACAGAACGTCTGCGCCTACTCCTGTCCACCGCTACACGAAGCCACCTCGGCAACCAACGTCAGCGGCTCGCCACCCTCGGCAAGCAAGTTGCGCTGCTCGACCCTCAGAACGTGCTGGAGCGCGGCTACAGCCTGACCACCTGCGGCGGCCACGTAGTGCGCCGCGCCAGCGACCTGCACCATGGCGATGTGCTACTGACCCGCTTCGGGAAAGGCACAGCGCAGAGCCGCGTGGAGATTGTTACAGAAGAATAACGACAACCTTATTTATCCCCCGATAATCGTGGAAAACCAACCTATCACCTACACCGCTGCCCTGGCTCGCGTGGAAGAAATCGTCGCCTCGCTCGAGAGCGGCACGTGCGACATCGACCAGTTGTGCGAGCGCATCGCCGAAGCGAAACGTCTACTGACATTCTGCGCCAAACGCCTTGAAGACGTGGACGCACAGTACGAACTCCTCATGAAATCCGACGATGGGCAAGGGTAAACTGGCCAAGTTCGCCGAGATGGCGGCGCTGCCCAACGTGGTGGAGTGCCCCTTCCCACAGACGGACACAGACTTCGCCCTGCGTGGGCGTTGGGGTACTGACTTCTTTGGCAACGACCGCCCCATCGTGCTCGAACTGGGCTGCGGGCGCGGCGAATACACCGTGGGACTGGCACGGCTGTTTCCCGACATGAACTTCATTGGCGTGGACATCAAAGGAGCACGCATGTGGAGCGGTGCGACGGAGGCTCAGCGCGAGGGGCTGGCCAATGCGGGCTTCCTGCGCACCCGTGTGGAGTTCATCGATCGGCTCTTCGGTCCCGATGAGGTGAGCGAGATATGGCTGACGTTCAGCGACCCGCAGATGAAAAAGCCCCGCAAGCGCCTCACCGGCACACACTTCCTCGAACGCTACCGCGGCTTCCTACGCGACGGAGGCACAGTGCATGTCAAGACCGACTCGCAGTTTCTGTTTACCTACACCAGCCTGCTCTGCGAAAAGAGCGACCTGCCCGTTGAAGCCTGCACCGCCGACCTCTACGGCACATTGAGCGACGCTTACGACGCTGTCACGCAGCGCGTCCTCGGCATCCGCACCTATTACGAGAGCCAGTGGCTCGGGCGCGGCATCCCCATCAAGTACCTGCGCTTCCGCCTCCCCGCCGCTGCCACACTCTCCGAGCCCGACGTGGAAATCCCCTTCGACTCCTACCGCTCCTACAACCGCAATCGCCGCAGCGAACGCAGCGCGGGCAAGTAGCCGAAGACGATGGACAAGCAGTAACGCATTGCAATTGATGGCAACACCGCAGGTATAGATCAATGTACTTTTATGGCCTAAACGATAAGTTATGGCAAAATACAAAAGACACATCGCAGATAAACTTCTTGAACGAAAGGTTCTCGGGAAGGGTGCTGTTCTTATTGAAGGCCCCAAGTGGTGTGGCAAGGCGAGCGCAGAAGCAAACAAAACTCATTTTTGATTTGATTATGCCGAGCCGCAGCCTACTGGGAGCGCAGGCGTCTCGCCTGCATGACCGTTGCGAGTGGCTCAATGCCTGAGCAAAGGGCTATATCATCTTATTACGTTTAAGAGCCCCCATCGAGGGGACTCTTAAACGTTTGCGGGCGGGACGCCCGCGCTCCCAGGGCACTTCGTCAGGCGTCACTAAGCTAATACTCTCAGGGATCCTCTTCCCAGAGCCTGCGTTTGGGACAAAGGGCTTCTTCTGGGGTATGCTCTTCTTCGTTCAGTGTCGTGTTGGTCTGCTTTGCGGTCGTTGTGCCGAGAGAGTTGAGCAGCAGAGCGTGCTTAAGAACCAAGCGGGCAGCCTCTGCCGCTGGCTTTTCATATGGTTTCTTTGTCATAGCAAACTTGTTATTTAGAATGGTAAATGCTTAGAACCACAAAAGACACAAAAGTCCACAAAGGGCTCGGGAGTGTGTTTGGTGTTGTATTAGTGTGTTTTGTGGTTGATGTTTGGGAACCACGAAGGGCACGAAAAGAGTCAAATGAACACGAAGACTCTATCGCGTTAGTGACCCTGTGGTCTTCTTTGTCGCCTTTTCTATCCACTCCCCTCTCGCCCTTTAGGGGAGAGAGGGGGGAGGGAGGGGCTGTTTACTTAGCCATCACTTTCTTTCCGCCAACGATGTAGATACCGCCCTGCTGCATAGTGCCGTTGACGCGGCGTCCTTGCAGGTCGAAGATAGCGGGAGCGGTTTCGTCGTCGGAGGACGTGTAGAGATATTGTATGTCGGTAGTTTGTCCGTCTTCGTCCTCGAAACGTAGCATCATGGGGCGCGTAGCGGAAAGGTTGGAGGGCAGTTGCAGATAAGCCTTATTGGCCGCCAGCGTACCACCGACGCTCGCCACCTTGTAGAACCCGATACCTTTAGAACCATTCGCTAGGATGTAGTTCGTCATGTCGCCCTCTGTCTGGTTGAGCGTGATGGGCGATGTGGTACCTTTGAGGAGGTTCGTGAGGTAGGCACTAACTTTCTGCTTCGGCACATCATACACGCCCGCTGTTCCGCGGAGTACGATTCCAGTATTAGCGGGAACATAGTTGACCCGCGTCAGCGTAACTTCACCAGAAGCATACCCCGTAGCAGTATATGCCTCCAATCCTTCAACGCTGGAGAAATCCAGGCCTGAGGCATCACAGTATGTACCCATGGTGTTGTTTAGCGTGATGACTGACTTCCCCTTTTCCTCTATTTCCTCTATGTTTTCAAAGCTACTCCAAGGTTCTGTATTCTCATAGAGCGCTTTTGTCCCTGCAGGCACATAAAGTGTTGCAGTTGTGGGTACATAATCAAACATAGCACTGCCATAAGTACAATTCGTAGGGTCGTCCCAACTTAGGGTGATGCTCGTTAGGCCGGTGCAGCGAGAGAACGCCATGCTGTTGATGCTGGTGACGGAATTGGGGATGGTGATGCTCGTTAGGCTTGTGCAGTTTTCGAACGCACTGAGCCCGATGCTGGTGACGGAATTGGGGATGGTGGTAGCCTTGCAGCCAGCAACGAGCGTATTGCTCGCTGTCTCAATGATAGCATTACAGTTGTCGCGGGAGTCGTACTTCGTATTGCCAGTTTCTACCTTGATGCTCGTTAGGCCTGTGCAGTCACTGAACGCAGCGTCTCCGATGCTGGTGACGGAATTGGGGATGGTGATGCTCGTTAGGCCGGTGCAG
>JAFSWM010000056.1 GCA_017444485.1 Bacteroidaceae bacterium
ACCCAACTTTACATTTTTGGGTGTAAAATTGGGTGTAAATTCTGTAAATCACTGATAACCAAGTGATATTGCGGAGAGAGAGGGATTCGAACCCCCGGTGCCTTGCGGCACGCCGGTTTTCAAGACCGGTGTAATCGACCACTCTACCATCTCTCCCGATTTGGCGGTGCAAAAATAGGAAAAAATCAGTGCGATTGGCTTTGTGGGGTGGAAAAAGTGCGCGAATGGTTGCAGAAATGGCGATTCCAATCCATCAAACTACAAATCCAACTCATCAAACTACAAATCCAACTCATCAAACTACAACTCTGCCTCATCAAACTACAACTCTGCCTCATCAAATGACGATTTAGTATCGTCAAATGGCAATTCTGCCACGTCGGGCGGCTATTCCGTTTCGTCGATGTTGCCTTCCCAAAGGTATTTCTTGGTGTCGTGCGCGAGCGTTTTGCTGAGTAGCAACAGGCATACGAGGTTGGGCAGTGCCATAAGTGCGTTGAGGCTGTCGGCAATGTTCCAAATGATTTCCAGTCCCACGACACTGCCGAGGAAGACGGCGAAGACGTAAGCCCAGCGGTAGTAACGCGCGGAGCGTTTCCCTGCGAGGTATTCCATGGCGCGCTCGCCATAGTAACTCCAGCCCAGGATGGTGCTCAGTGCAAAGGTAAGGATGGCCACAGCCAGCACATGCGGTCCGAGCGGTATTTTTGCGAAGGCTGCCTTGGTGAGTGTGGCGCCGTCGGCGCTTGATATTTCGGGATAGGCGAGTATGGAACTGACGAGCACGATGCCCGTGATGGCGCAGATCACCACAGTGTCCCAGAAGGTGCCTGTGCTGGAGACGAGTGCCTGCCTGACGGGGTTGCGTGTCTTGGCTGCTGCTGCGATGATGGGCGCACTGCCCATGCCGCTCTCGTTGGAGAAGAGTCCTCGGGCAATACCATAGCGTGCTGCAATCATCACGCTGGCTCCCACGAAGCCTCCGCCCGCTGCTGTAGGGGTGAAGGCCGATGTGATGATGAGCCAGATGGCTTCGCCCACGTATGCTCTGTTCATGATGAGCAATGCCATACAACCTATGACGTAGAAGGCGGCCATGAAAGGCACAAGTGCTCCGCAGACGGTGGCGATGCGTTTCACCCCTCCCAATAGCACGGCGGCGGCGAGGGCGGTGATGATCAATCCGGTGATCCAGCGTGCTGCGCCATAGGTCTCGAACGATAGCGTGCTGATGGCGTTGGCCTGCACGGTGCATCCTATGCCGAATGCGGCCAATGCGGTGAAGAGGGCGAAGAGCACGGCGAGCCACTTCATCCCCAGGCCACGTTCCAGGGCGTACATGGGTCCGCCGAGCATGCGTCCGTCGCTGTCCTGCACGCGGTATTTCACTGCCAGTAGTCCTTCGCTATATTTGGTGGCCATGCCGAAGATGCCGCACAGCCAGCACCAAAACACCGCCCCTGGCCCACCAGTGGAGACGGCCAAGGCCACACCCACGATGTTGCCAGTGCCTATGGTGGCAGCCAGCGCTGTGGCCAGTGCGCCAAATTGGCTCACTTCTCCTGCTGCTCCCTTGTCGCGGCTCACGGAGAGGCGCAGTGCAGTGAGCAGTTTGCGTTGTGGGAAGCGCAACCTGATGGTGAGGAAGATGTGCGTGCCGAGCAGCAACACGATCATCGGCCAGCCCCACAGGTAGTCGTTGATCAGCGTGAAGAAATCGTTTATTTGCTGCATGGTGCTATTTGGCCGCCTTGACCTCTATAACGATTTTGGGGTGTTTGGGGTCGTTGGTGATGAGTAACAGGCGATGGTGCCCATGGTGGTCGAAGATAGAGGGTGTGGCGATGACGGTGAGTTTGGCCTTTCCGCCACCACGAATACGCGTGGTGGAGAGGCTGGCAAGCATTCCGGGGTTATAGACTTGAAATTTGCGTATTTCGAGCGGTGCAGAGCCGATGTTACGCACGATGATGGTGGCTTTCAGTTGCTCCTTGCCCTCAAATTGCCCGAGGTCCATCAGTGTGTCGCACTGTGCCTGTGGCACGGGTCCTGCCGCGTTGCCATAGACATGGGGCACGATGGTGGCCGAAACGATGAGTTCGTTGTCGTTCCCCACCACGTCGCCAGGGAATCGCGCCAAATAGACGCTACGCTGCGTCAGGCCGTAATCGCCCACAAATCGTGAGCGCAGCCGGAAGGCCACTTCGCCGGTGTGCCCTGGTCGTATCACCTGCGGTGAGGCTGTCACGCTGAGCCAGAGCGGTAGGTGCATCACCTGCGGAGCATAGGGTGTGTCGCTGGTATTGAGCACGCGCAACGTAACGGTGGGACTGTCGCCCATCTGCACGTCGTCAAAGTCGATGTTGTTGTCGCTCAGGTGTATATCGCCAATGGTGTAGTTGAAGTCCTCGGGGCTGTGCTGTGGCTTGGCGGGTTCGTCGGTAGCGATGGCCTCTGGGCGCATCACCACACGCCCTCGCATAGTGGCATAGACGGGCTTGTCAGAGAGGTTGGTATAGACGGCCACTTGCTTCTCGAAGGTGCCGAGCAGTTCGGCATCGTAGGTCACCCTGATTTGGGCGTGCGCTCCGGGCGCCACTGGCGTGCGTGTCCAGTCGGCCACGGTACACGAGCAGTCGGGGCGCACCTGCGAGATGGCCATCGTGCGCGAGCCCGCGTTGGTGATGGTAAAGGTGGCTGTGACGGGTTCTTTCCATTTCACCACGCCGCAGTCCACGCGCTTTTCGTAGAACTGCACGTTGCCTTGCGCAGCGGCGGTGATCACCGCTGCCAGAAACAGCGGCAGGAGGTATAGTTTGCGCATCATGGCGGATAATAATCGATTTTGCAGCGCAAAAGTAGTACTTTTTACGCATATAGATTGGCGCGTGTGGGCAAAGTTGCGTAATTTTGCGAGCAATACGGCGACGCCTCGGCGTTCGCTTTTCTCTGAAATGCTATCACAATGAAACTCATCTCGTGGAACGTGAACGGGCTGCGCGCCTGTGCGGGCAAAGGCTTTGAAGCGGCGTTCCGTCAGTTGGACGCCGACTTTTTCTGCCTGCAAGAGACGAAGATGCAAGCCGGCCAGTTCGACCTGTCGTTCGAGGGCTACCACTCGTTCTGGAACTATGCCGAGAAGAAGGGCTACAGCGGCACGGCGGTGTTCGCCCGCCGCGAGCCGCAGTCCTGCACGCTGGGCATGGGCTTGACGGAGCACGATGCCGAGGGGCGCGTCATCACGCTGGAATACCCCGCCTTCTTTCTGGTCACGGTCTATACGCCCAATTCACAGGACGGCCTGCGGCGGTTAGACTATCGCATGGCGTGGGAAGACGCCTTCCGCGCGTACCTCACTGATCTCGACGCACGCAAGCCGGTCATCGTGTGTGGCGACATGAACGTGGCGCATCGCGAGATCGACCTCAAAAATCCCAAGACCAACCGCCGCAACGCTGGCTTCACCGACGAGGAGCGCGCCAAGTTTGGCGACCTGCTCTCGGCGGGCTTCACCGACACCTTCCGCCACTTCTATCCCACGGCAGAGGGTGCTTACTCGTGGTGGTCCTATCGCTTCCATGCCCGTGAGAAGAACGCCGGCTGGCGCATCGATTACTTCCTGTGCAGCAACCGCCTGGTGCCTTCGCTCACTGGGGCGGCCATCCACAACGAGGTTTTCGGCTCCGACCACTGCCCCGTGGAACTCACCCTCGACCTGTAATTCATTCCATCAACAAACCCAATCCATCGCCGCTCCTTTCACGTGCGGCCACAATCCCTACTCCGTATGAAACAGTTCTTCAAATACGTCCTCGCCACGATGGTGGGCATCATGCTCACGGGCTTGTTCACGTTCATTCTGCTCCTGATGCTTCTCGCCGCCGTGAGCAGTGCCTCGAGCGGCACTACCGTGCAGAAGCACTCCATCTTAAAAATATCCCTCACCGGCACGCTTGCTGAGCGAGCCACCGACAATCCCTTTGCTGAAGTTTTTGGCATGGAGGAGATGCAGACGCTCGGACTCAACGAGATTCTGGGCGCTATCAAGGCCGCCAAGGACAACGACAATGTGGAGGGCATCTATATCGAGGGCGGTGCGCTCGCTGCCGACTACGCCTCGGCGCAAGAACTGCGCGAGGCCTTGCTCGACTTCAAGGGCAGCAAGAAGTTCGTCATTGCCTACGGTGACACGTACTCCCAGTCGGCCTACTACGTGGCCAGCGCTGCCGACACGCTGTTGCTCAACCCCAGCGGCATGATCGACCTGCGCGGTATCGCCTCCGAGCCGATGTTCTACAAGGACTTGCTCGACAAGGTGGGCGTGAAGATGCAGGTGTTCCGCGTGGGTACCTACAAGAGCGCTGTGGAGCCGTTTATTGCCACAGAGATGAGCGAGGCCAACCGCAGGCAGGTCACGTCGTTCTGCAACGACATCTGGCAGCACGTCAGACAGGAGATTGCCGCCTCGCGCAAGTTGAGCGCGGCGCGTGTGAACGAACTGGCCGACGGCGATGTGCTGATGTCTGCCCCTGCCGACCTGGTGAAGAGTCGCCTTGTTGACGGCTTGGCTTATATCGACCAGGTGCGCGACCGTCTGCGTGCGCTCACTGGCGAGGACAAGGTGCGCTTTGCCCGTCCCGCCGATCTCGTGAGCGAGACCGACGAACTGACACGCCGTGCCGACGACCACATCGCCGTGTACTATGCCGAGGGCGAGATTGTGGACCGCAGCACGACGGGTGGCTTCAGCGAGGAGTCCGAAATCGTCTGCGCCGACCTGGTGCGCGACCTTGACGAACTGGCCTCCGACGACAACGTGCGCGCCGTGGTGCTGCGCGTGAACTCGCCTGGTGGCAGCGCCTACGCCAGCGAGCAAATGTGGCGCGCGGTGCAGCAACTGAAGAAGAAAAAGCCCGTTGTGGTGTCTATGGGTGGCCTGGCCGCCAGCGGGGGCTACTACCTCTCGTGCGGTGCCGACTACATCATCGCCGAGCCCACCACGCTGACGGGTAGCATCGGCATCTTCGGTCTGGTGCCCGACGTGAGCGGGTTGCTCACGGAGAAACTCGGCCTGCACTTCGACGTGGTGAAGACCAACGAGGGCAGCGACTTCGGTGCCATGGGACGTGGCTTCAACGCCGGCGAGAGCGCCGCGATGCAGGCCTATGTGGAACGTGGCTACGCGCAGTTCTTGCAGCGCGTGGCCGATGGTCGCAAGAAGTCCACCGCCGTGGTGGACACCATGGCGCAGGGCCGCGTATGGACCGGCGCACAGGCCGTAGGGCTCGGCCTGGTGGACCGTCTCGGCACGCTCGACGATGCCGTGGCCGAGGCCGCACGGCGCGCCAAGTTCGACAAAGCAGTCACCGCCACCTACCCCGCCGGTACCTCATGGCTCGACCGCTTGGCCAAGTCCGCCTCGGGCGGCTACATGGAGAACCGCCTGCGTAGCCAACTGGGCATCTACTATCGCCCGCTGCGCTTCGCCTACAGCATTCAGGGACGCGACATGCTTCAGGCACGCATTCCCTTCGAACCAAACCTCAGATAAGCGGTCGCACCGTGCGCCCGCACCAACCCGAACACCCCTATCATGGCCGGCATATCCATTCTTTTTCGCCCCTTCGCGTGGGTTTACAGCAGTGTGATGGCATTCCGCAATTGGCTCTTCGATGTGGGCCTGTTGCCCGAGCGCCGTTTCAATGTCCCTGTGGCCACCATTGGCAACCTTGCCGTGGGCGGCACGGGCAAGACGCCCCATACCGAATACCTCTACAACATGCTCAAGACGCGCGGCAAGGTGGGCGTGCTCAGCCGTGGCTACGGGCGCAACACCAAGGGTTTCCGCTGGGTCTATCCCACCAGTAGCGTGGAGGAGTGCGGCGACGAGCCGTGCCAGATCAAACGCAAGTATGGCCAGGCAGTAGTGGCCGTGGACGAGAACCGCTGCGAAGGTATCCGTCAGATGCTTAAGAGCGAGAAACTCGCAGCCATCGTGCTTGACGATGCCTATCAGCACCGCTATGTCAAACCCGACCTGAACATCCTGCTCACCGACTATCACCGCCTCTTCAGCGAGGACCGCGTGATCCCCGAGGGGCACCTGCGTGAGGCCAAGAGCGGGCGTCGCCGTGCGGACATCATCATCGTGACGAAATGTCCAGCCGACCTCAAGCCGATCGATTTCACCCTGCTCTCGAAACGCATACGCCCCTTCGCGTCGCAGCACCTCTTCTTCACCACACAGGAATACAGCGAGCCCTACCCGCTCTTTGGCGAAGACCGCCCCTTCGCCGGCACCAACGTGCTCGCCGTGACGGGCATCAGCAACCCGCATACGCTCGTGGAGTACCTGAAACGCTACGGCGAGGTGACGCCACTGCGCTTCTCCGACCACCATCCCTTTGGCGACGAGGACCTGGCGAAGATCAATGCCGCCTTCCCTGGCCACGACGCCATCATCACCACCGAGAAGGACGCCACGCGCCTGGTCACACGCAGCGACCGCCTCTCCGACGAGGTGAAGCGCGCGCTGTTTGTGCAGCCCGTCAAGGTGAGTTTCCTGCGCGACGAGGCCGACGCCTTCCGCCGCCTCTGCGAGGAACGCCTCTTCCCCATCGGCGGATGAGCCACGCCGCACCGTTTAAACCCTGCCGCCGGCCCCGCGTCAGATAATCAGATGCCGACGCACGCAACGACGGCAATCCCTCCATTCATTGATTTGCTCACAAAAACTTTTCACACTATGAAAAAACTTTTCATCTCCCTCGCCGCCCTCGCACTCTCGCTCGGCACGGGCTGTGCCGGCAACACCAACCCCGCTCCTGCCAGCGACAGCCAACCTGCCGACACGCTCCAACAGCCGGAAGCCACCGGCGCAGGCCCCGTGCTCAAGACGCTCGCTGCTGACGTGGCTCCCGCCGAAGTGTTCAACACCGTGGCGGCACAATATGCAGGCAGCGTGGTGTTTGTAGACTTTTGGGCCACATGGTGTCCGCCTTGCCGCCAGGCCATGAAGTTGGTCGACGCCATCAAACCCACGCTGATGGCCAAGGGCTGCAAATTCGTTTATATCACCGGCGAGACCTCACCGCGCAGCGACTTCGACGAGATGTTCAAGGGCATCGACGGCGACCACTTCTACCTCACCGACGCGCAGTATAAGGGCGTGCTCGAACGCTTTGGCGTGGAAGGCATCCCCCACTACGTTCTGCTCGACCGCAAGGGTAACGTGGTGTGGCAGCACACGGGCTACCCGGGCAACGACGAGGTGGTGAGCCAGGTGGAGGGCGCACTGGCTCAGTAAGCGCCCCACCCCGCTCCGTGCCATTTTGTCCCTGCTTGCACAGCGGGGCTGCTGTATCTTTGTGTCGCAAGGCGGAAAGGGCCTGCTTCCCCACCGCGTAAAATCAGCCGCGACCTCGGAAAAACTGCAAAGCCAATGGTTTTTTCTATTGGCTTTGCAGTTTTTTCGAGGTCGGATCTTGTGGCGTCGGCAACGCAGATTGCCGTTTTGACCTCGCTGATCGGCCTGCGCAGGAGGCATATCGGGCGTTTCAGGTGGGATCTGCTCCGAAAAATATCGGCGAGAGCGTGCATTTTGTCCCCTCGCGAAGCACATAATTATGCGGCGTGTCGCAGCCCAAGGGACTGCTGCACGCCGCTGCGTGTAATAAGATGGGCTCAGCGCTCCATGAGGCTACGCAGGAAGGAGTCGAGGTCTTTGTCGAGCCCTTTCATCAGTTCGCTGTCGAGCACGATGCGGTCGGAGTCCACCAGATAGAGGTCGGCCAGGTTCTCGCCCTCCTCGTCTTGCATCACGAAGGAGAACGGCTTGAGCAGCCCCATGCCGGCCAGCGTCTTCTGCATGGCGGCGAGTTCATCGCGCAGCAATACGGCGGCCCTGTCGTAGAAGTCTTCCGACGTGTCGCCGATCCAATCCTCCACGACACAGCGCGTCACCTCGTTGTCGTCATCGTCGAACACCAAGAGTTCGCCACCCTCAGGTTTCAGGCGGATATAGAGGTCGGTGAGCGGCAGCATTTCTTCGGCAGGCGGGAACTTCTCCGCCACCTTATTCAAGGCTCGCCTGATGGTGGCCTGTACAGGGGATATGGGACTCGTGTTTGGCATTGTAGCAACGTTTTCGCCCCCAAAAGTATAAAAAATCATTGATTCGCGTTGCGCCAGCACACAAAAAACGCGCTTCACGAGGGTTGCGCGTGTGCTTTGAGGCCCGCGGGCCGTAGCCTGAGGGCATTTGTGGCGGCTGTTCATCGCGGCGGCTGCCCACAACGTATGAGGTAGTCGCGCACGTAGGGGTGGTGAAGAAATCCGGGCGGGGCCTTGCGCACGATGGTGCGTATCTGGTCGGTCATGCAGGGCACAGGCTGACGCGCGGCGAGGAGCATGAAGACG
This sequence comes from Bacteroidaceae bacterium, assembly GCA_017444485.1. Taxonomy (GTDB): domain Bacteria; phylum Bacteroidota; class Bacteroidia; order Bacteroidales; family Bacteroidaceae; genus Alloprevotella. Next base: position 8,419 of record JAFSWM010000056.1, read on the forward strand.
TTGGGGCCGAGCACGTTGTCGTAGTTGGCGCGGATGAAGTCGGTCTCAAGTTTCTCCATTCGGCGCAAGAGCCTTTCCTGCCTCCCTCCGAGGCGGTGGCGCACCTCGGCTATGGAGTGTCCGGCGAGCAGGAGTTCCATGCTCTCCTGCTGTATGGAGTAGAGTTTGTCCTCAATGCGATCGCGCTCGCTGAAAAAGCGCGAGAGGCGGTCGTTGAGGGGGGTGCCACTGGCGCGCTGCGTGACGGTGCTCACTTGCAGCGACAGGCTGCCGTGCTCAAGCACGATGGGCATCACTTCCTCGCCGCCCACAAAGAGGTAGGCAAAGGCGGTGCTGTCCACGTCGCCGTAGAAGTAGAATTCGCCGTGGTTGATCTGCGCCGAGTCGTAGGTGGTACGCCCGTTCTGACCGGGCATACGAATATAAGCCGTCTTGCCGTCGAATCGGGAGATGGAGGTCGTGCCCTGCACGTTGAAACTTTCAGCGCAGGAGGACAAGAGCAGCGTCAGTGCAAGTAGTGTGGCGAGTTTGTTCATCGCAAGGAAGCCGTGGGCGTATAATCGTCGTCGCCTGGACTTTACAGGGCAAATATACGGCGCAAAGGGGGAAGCGGACGCGATGGTTGTGGGAAGAAACGCGGAAAATAAATATTTTTTAGCCTTTGGCCGAAGCAAGCGCACGTTTCTTAAACATTTTTTTACAAACCGAGCGCAGCGTTTAACAATTGCCCTTGCGCTTCAGTTCGTAGGGGATGCGAAAGGCGGTGTACACCTCGAACACGGCTGCGACGGCGAGGGCCAGTTTCCACTCGTCGCCGCGCAGCGGGCCGATGCAGAATGTCTTTCCTACGAGCAACAAGGCGGCGAGGAAGAGGAACACCGCACCGGCAATCTGCTGTCGGCGCAGGTGGCGCAGGGTGGTGTCGGTACCCTCGTAGCGTGTCAAGAATTGCATGCCGCCGAAGAGTAGCGCGCCCACGGCGAAGACCACCGTGCCCCACTGCGTCACCCCGTCGTAGATTACGGAAAGCAACAAGGCGGCGAGCATCAGCACACCGCCGCAACGGAACAAGACGTTTTGCCAGAAATTCAAAGGGCGCATGGGCAAGGTGATTTACAAAAGGCGCGTCATTCGCTGCAAGAAGCCGAAAGGCACGCAGACAGGCTATTCCTCCGTCGTTTCTTCAACCTCAGGAGCGACAGAATCGGGGCTCTCCACCACATAGACGTCTTCGTCGGCACGCTTCATGAGCAGGTGCACACGTGCCACGCGTTCCACAGCCTTGGGGTCGCTAAGCAGGGCTTGCAACTCGCTGTCGGCAGCGGCGTAGGCATCGTCGCACTCCTTGATCTCGGCGCGCAACTCGCTGTTGCGCAGCGAGAGACGGTAGCGAGCCAAGAAACTATTGGGGTCGAGGAAGCCGGCCACAAGGATAAAGACCAGGATCAGGAGCACATACTTGTAGCGGAGCAGGAAACGGGCTACACTATTTAATCGTTCGGCCATCGCGGTTCAGGTTTATGGGTGCAAATTTACGGCAACGGCAGGTGAAAAGCAAATAAACTGCTGAAAAACGGAGCGCAATGGGCATGCGACGCGCGGTATTATCGCCCGTGGTGCAAAACTGCGCTGCGGTCAGAAGCGCCGTGTCAGGCCGAGAAGGAAGTTGCGACCTGGCAAGGGATAGCCGCGCACAATTTCGTAGCGTTGTTGAAACAGGTTGTTCACCTCTGCGCTGACCTCCCAGCCGCCACGGGCATAGAGCACGGCACTGTCGCTGGTGTACCACGCGGGTACGAAGTTTTCGGGCGTATTGGCGCGCCCATCGTGGCGCTGGCCGGTGTAGAGGAAACTGTATCGCAACGTCCACGGCCCCAGTGCGGCGCGAGCGGTGAGGCTTGCGCTGTGGCGGGGGATATAAGGTATTTGGTCGCCATAGAAGGGGTCGCTGCGGTCTGTCACGTCGCGGGCACGCTCATAGGTATAGGCGCCACGCAGGTCGATCTGCGCCGCCCCGACGCGCCATGCCGTACCAATGGCGATTTCTGCGCCCTGGATACTGACTCGTCCGAGGTTGAGCATCGTCCAACGGAACATTGATGTGCCGGGAATGGCCACGATCTTGTCGCGCACGGTGTTGTGGTACACGTCGGCAGTCACCTCGCCGCCAAGAAACGCCCCACGCTGTGGCAGTACGAGCGTGAGACCGGCGTCGGCCTGCAGCGTGCGCTCCGGGCGCAGGTCGCTGCTCCCCACCAGGGTGTAGTAAAGGTCGCAAAGGGTGGGCATGCGGAACACGCGCTTGACGAAGGCACGCAGCGTGAGCGGCGAGGAGGGCGCGGGGCAAAACGTGAAGGCCAGGGAGGGCGATAGTTCCGTGCGACGACGCATGGCATCGCCGTGGCGCGTGCGGTCGCTGACCAAGGTGGCGAGCAACGCGCCCTGCACACGCACCCCGCGCCAGCCCGTCTGGGCAGCGAGTGAGGTATAGGCCGTGTGACGCGTGGGGGTGGCGAAGTCGTGGAGGTCGGCAAGCATACGCTCCGCGCGGTAGTCCGCCGCCCATGCCAGGGAGAGGGCCGGCAGCGTGACGCGATGGGCGGTGGAGAGATAGAGTGAGAAGGTGCGATAGGTGTTGTCGGCATACATCACGGCGGGGTCGCGCTCCGGGTCGCTGCGAAAGCGCAGACGGTCGTAGGCAGCGCGTGCCGTGGTGAGCGCGACGTAGCGCGCCGACACGTCGCGCCGCCACGCCCCTTGCAGGTTGAGTTCGGTGTCCCACTGTCGGTCAGCCCCGCCGCCCCTGCCGCGCACCACGGCCCCAGGAAGGCCGCGACCAGAGGCGTAGAGGTAGGCCCGCAGTTGCCATTTGTCCTTCGCCCCGCGTCCATAGAGCCCCGCCTCGGCGCGCAACGCGTCGATGTCGCCCCCGCGGCGCACACCGGTGGTGTCGTATGCCCCTGCCACGCGGTAACGAAAGCGGTAGTTGCCGTCGCTGTGCAGATAGCCCGCACCGAGTGTGGCGGAGAGCCGGGGAGAGAGCCTGCGGTCGAGCGAGAAAGCGGCCCGTGCTGTGCCATACGAGCCGGCACGGAGTGTTACACGCCCTGCCGTCGTAGCGCCACGCTGCGAGCCAACAGCGGTCGGAGCAACGTCGTCGGCAAAGGGCTCGCGACGTTCCAGATATACCGCCGATGAGGAAGCGAAACAGGCGGCGGGTTGCAACAGCGTGGTGCGCTGACCATTGTAGAGCGTCACCGCCGCCATCTCCTCAAGCGAGAAGCGCCCCAGGTCGATCACGCCATTCTGCGCGTTGGAGAGTGGCACCCCGTCGAGCATCACACCGACATGCTGGGTGCCGAGGCCGCGCACGTTCACCGTCTTCAAGTCACCTGCACCGCCATAGTCCTTGATCTGCACGCCCGAGAAATAGCGCATCGCGTCGGCCACGCTGTGCCCGCGCAGGGTGTGCAGGTCGGCGCCCGACAACTGGCGCACGCTGACCATATCGGCGGTGCGCGCCGCCTCGGTCACCACGGCGGGAGCAAGCGTCAAGGTGTCGGACTGCGCATGGAGCAGGGTGCAGCCCAATGTAATGGCCACAAACAAGACGACCGTCCGAAGGCGGGCGGTCGTCCCGTTTGAGGCAAGCGTGCTACCTGTGCCAATGCGGCACTTATGGGCGCTCACGCTCGTCGGCGTTCTCTTGGTTGTAGAAATTCTCCTCATCGTCATAGTCCTCATGACGATTGTAGCGACGTTCTTCTTTCATAAGGCTTAGAGATTGGTGAAAAAATCAGTTTTTCCAGAACTGCCGAAGCAGTACGGGGATGCGTTCGTCGGTTTTGAGTTCATAAAATCCAGGGGCGAGCCTCCCGATATAGGCCTCGTGGCGTCCTTTGGGGATGCGACGCACGGTGCGTCCCGTGCGGTCGCAAATCAGCACGGCGCAGCCCAGCGTGTCGGGCAAAGTGAGCAGAGCGGATTGCACGGGGAGCGTGTCGCCCCGCTCGGAGGCGATTATGGCGGGGAGGCTCTCTCTGCCATAGCGGTCGGTGGCGGTGACAGCCAGCGTGCGCCACAGTTCGTTGGGCAGCACAGGGGCGTAGTCGTAGGTCGTAGCAGTGAGATATTGCGCCAGTGTCTGTGCGCTGTCGGTGGCGTCGCAGCCGTTGGCAAGGGCATAGACCGTATAGTGCGTCGCCCCCTCCACGGGCTGCCAGGTGAGGTGCTTCGTCCAGCGCGTCTCACGCATCTGTACCTGCGGCACTTGCAGCGCGGGGGCTGCCACGCGCGACATCGGCGGCACGAGGGCCTCGGAGCGATAGAAACGGCGGATGCAATAGCGCAGCAAGCCTTTTTCGTTATCGAGCAAGAAACGGGCGCGGAAGTGAGCCTGTCCGCAGCCAAGGGAGCGCAGGAAGGCCATTTCGCGTGTCACCACATCGAGCGACCAGTTCCTCTCGCGCGGACTGAGGAAATAGATGCCCAGCCCTGGCACGATGTCCTCGCTATGCGCGGCACGTTCCTGCCAGTCCACGGCGAAGGGATAGAAATGGTCGCCAGTGAAGTACATCATGGGCAGCAACAGGTCCATCAGCCCATCGCGCAGCCACGCCACAGCGTCTTGGTACACGGCATCGCGGGCGTTCCATCCGCGTGCGCTATGCAGGGGCAGGTCTGCGTATTTTCCCACCGGCGAACAACTCAGGCGCACCCAGGGCTTGATAGCGCGCACGGCATCGTGGATGGCGCGCACGGCGCGTGTGACATTGTCGCGTCGCCACGCGCTGCGGTCGCGTCCCTGCCCGTAGCGGCGATAGGTGGCGTCATCGCGGAAAGGAATAGACTTCTCCGGATAGCGGATATAGTCGAGGTTGATGCCATCCACGTCGTACTTACGCACGATCTCGGCGCAGACGGCGGCGATGTGCTCCGCCGTGCCGGGCACACCGGGGTCCATCATCCACTGATCGCCGCAGAGTTGGCACAGCGCGGGCTTGCGCTTGGACAATGCCTGCGCACCGAGGCGCTTCGCGGCGGCAGACTTGTGGATGGGGTAAGCCACCACCCACGCATGGAGTTGCATGTGGCGCTTATGACATTCGTCAATGACGAAACGCAGGGGGTCGTAACTCGGGGCGCGACCAGGGGTGCCGGTCATGCAAGCGTCCCAGGGCTCTATCTCGGAGGGATAGACCACCGTGCCACGCACGCGCGTCTGAAAAAACACGGTGTTGATGCCCGCAGCCTTCAATCCGTCGAGCATACGGCAGAGTTCCTCGCGCTGCTGTTGCTCACCGGCTGCCGTGGTAGCAGGGCGCGAGGGCCAGTCGAGGTTGGAGAGCGTGGTGAGCCACACGCCGCGCATCTCGTGGCGGGGCTGCGCGACGGCGGGTAGCACATCGGGGGCAGAAAACTGCCACACGCGCTCCTGCGACAAGGCGGGCAATGAGACGGCGGCACACAATATATATAATAGGTACGGAAGGAAGCGCATCGGCACGGGTAGTGTTCGTTTCTATCTTTGCAGGCAAATTTACGCCTTTCCTGAAAAGTTGGGCCGATTTGCGTTAGGAAAAGTGCGAAGTGGGCTTTCTTTGCGCCCGCTGCAACACGCTTTCGGACCGTATTCCGTAATTTTGCGCCGCAAACAACCCTATCCCCTTCCCCAATGGAATCCCCTACCCTTGCCTTTGCTGCCCTTGCCGCATACGTGGTGTTGCTCATCGCAGCGGCGCGACGCACAGGGCGTGGTGGAGGCAACGACGACTTCTTTCGTGCGGGGCGCCGCTCGCCGTGGGCACTCGTGGCGTTTGGTATGATCGGGGCGAGCGTCAGCGGCGTGTCGCTCGTCAGCGTGCCAGGATGGGTGAGACAGACGGGGATGACCTACTTGCAGATGTGCGCAGGATTCATGGCCGGCTATGTGGTCATCGCCTTCATCTTGCTGCCGCTCTACTACCGTTTGCGTCTGACCAGCATCTACGCCTACCTCGGCCTGCGCTTCGGGCCACAGAGTCGCCTCACGGGGGCAGTCTTTTTCCTGCTCAGCAAACTCACGGGGGCCAGCGCACGCCTCTACCTCGCCTGCGCCGTGCTCCACGAACTGGCTACTGCACCGCTCGGTATTCCCTTTGCCGCCACAGCAGCCGTGGTGCTGGCGGCAATCTATCTCTACACGCGCAAAGGGGGCGTCCGCACACTGGTGCGCACCGATGCCTTGCAAACGTTCTGTATGCTCGCCGCTACGACCGCCGTGCTCTGCGCCGTGGCCAACAAGATGGGGCTCACCCCCTCGGAGGTGGCGCACACCATCGGGCAAAGTCAGATGGGGAAGATTTTTGAATGGGACGCAGCGAGCCCGCAGTTCTTTCTGCGGCAGTTCGTGAGCGGTATGTTTATCACCATCGTGATGACGGGGCTGGACCAGGACATGATGCAAAAAAACCTGACCTGTCCCCGACTGCGCGATGCGCAGAAGGACATGTGCCTCTACGGTGCGGCCTTTCTGCCCGTGAACCTGCTGTTCCTCGCACTCGGCGTGTTGCTCTACACCTTTGCTGCCCGGCAGGGCATCAGCCTCCCCGACGAGGGCGACCGCGTGTTGCCGTTCCTGGTGGGCACGGGGGCGTTGGGCACCGCCGTGGTGTTCCCGCTCACTGTGGGCATCGCCGCCGCAGCGCTGTCGAGCGCCGACAGTGCGATGACCGCCATCACCACCAGCGTCTGCACCGACCTGCTCGGCGTGGAACGTGAGGACTACCCTGCCGTACGCGCCGAACGCACGCGCCACATCGTGCATATCGCCACGGCTGCCGCCTTCGCCCTGTGCGTCAGCATCTTCGCCCTTGTAGGCGGAGGTACGGTGATCGACACCATCTATCGCATGGCAGGCTATACCTACGGGCCGCTGCTCGGACTCTTCGCCTACGGCATGGCCACCCGCCGCACCGTGCACGACCGCCTCGTTCCCATAGTAGCCGTGGCTGCGCCGCTGCTCTGTGCCGCGCTCGACATCGCCGCGCCATACCTTTGGGGCTACCGCTTCGGGTACGAACTGCTCCTACTCAATGGGGCACTCACCGCTGTGGGGCTCTACGCGATTGGCAAAGATAGGCGCAAGCATCGGCAACGCGAAGAAGACACCGACAGCGAAAGCGGATTTCTCAGAACTTCATGATAGGCACAACCTTGATCGTGAAGCCCTTTTTGTCAATCGTGCGTTCATCACGATTGGTCACCACATATAGATTGCTACAATTCAGTTCTGCGCCACATTCCACAAGTGCATCGGTCTCACGCTTTTCTGTCTTCGGGCTACTCATGTCGTAACAAACCTGTATGAGGCATTCCACCTGCGTGCCCCTGCGCAGCACAAAGTCCACTTCTTTGTCATTGTGCAATCGATAATAAAACATTGACTTGTCGGGATCGTAACCACGGCGCAATAGTTCAATGAAAACCTGATTTTCAAGCAAGCGTCCCAATTTGTCGCTCAAGGAAAAAGCCTTTGCCGCCACGAAACCATTATCTACCACATAAACCTTCCGCGGCGCTTTTTTCATCAGTTTTAGTTTGTGGTTGTAGCGTGGCAAGTAATAAAACAGATACGGCTCGTGCAGGTAGTCTAAGAACTTCTTGGTGGTATTGACGCTCGCAAAACCCAACTCGGAGGTCAAGTCGTTGGCGCTTATCAGGTTGCAGAAATTGGACAGCAAATACTCAGCAAGATTATTCAGATCAGTGACGTTTCGCACATTGTGACGCTTGGCCACATCTTTCCACACGATGGAATCAAAAAGGGTGGCGAGATAACTACCTGCCAACTGCCGTGAAATCACAGCCTCAGGATAGCCGCCGTTCCTCAGATAGTCATCAACAAGGGCTGAAGCCTCCGCCTGCAGCCCATCATTCGCCGACGAGGGAACAAAACTGTTCCAATCAAAATACTCCGTAAGACTGAACGGCAACATCTCCACTTGGACATACTTGCCCGTCAGAGCCGTGGCCATCTCGCTGGAAAGCATCTTGGCGTTACTACCCGTAACAACCAGGTTTTTTCCACCTCGGTAAAGGGTGCTAACCCACAGATCCCACGCAGGGAGGTTCTGCACCTCGTCAAGCAAAATGTATTCGTAGCCAGGATAAACATCATCGAGCATTCGCATCACAACATCGGCGTCCCAAGCCTGAAGCAACGACTGGTTGTCAAAATTCAGATAGGCGAAATTCTTGTCCTTCAACATCAAGAGGGCTTGGGTGGACTTGCCGACGCGTCGCGGGCCTGTGATCAATTTAATGAGGTGGCTACTGAGCAACAATTCCGCATCTATCTTGGTGCGGCGCAACAAATATCGGCGCGAGAGTAACTCATCGCGCTCGTTGCGTTGGTTCAGGAGTATCGTTTTCATCGCATTTACAAATATGATTTCGCGTGCAAAACTACACGTTTTCTGCATTTCACACGTCGTACTGCATAAAAAACACAGGTTTTTATGCAATACGGTGCACAAAAGTGCATAAAACAATACGCTTTGTAGCGTTCGCACAGACGTGCGTGGTGAAAGGATCGTCGTGTATGGAATTGCCGATGAAGGGAATTGATAGGACATTTCCTTTGCCTCATTCGGGCAGTCGCTGCGAGCAGGAAACAGACGAAGACACCCCTATTACTGTCACTGCCACAAGCGAAACAGGGGCAACGGCGCGCTCATTCTTTACAAGAACGCAAAAAAAGGGGCCACTATTTGTTGCATTCGCAATTGTTTCATAATTTAGCGGCGCGAAATCTGAACTACTTGTTTTTCCCTACCATACTATCCGAACCATGACCGATCTCATCATCATCGGTGCCGGCCCCGGCGGTTATGAAACCGCCGTACGCGCCGCTGCCCTGGGCTTACAAACCACCATTGTGGAAGCCGCCTCACTGGGTGGCACCTGCCTCAACGAGGGCTGCATCCCCACCAAATGCCTCTGCCGCTCGGCAGAAGTACTGACAGAAACGCGCGAGGCGGCAGCCTACGGGGTAAGTACCGGCGAGGTGCACTTTGACCTCGCCACGGCTATCGCACGCAAGGACACGGTGGTGGGACAATTGGTAAGCGGTGTGCGCGGACTGCTCTCCCGTCCAGGCATCACTCTGATAGAAGGACGCGCCACACTGACCGCCGATCGCAGCGTCAGCGTGGAGCACACTGACGGCAGCACGGAGACACTGAAAGCACGTCACATCATCATCGCCACCGGCAGCGAGACGAAATACCTGCCCGTGCCAGGAGCGCGGAGCCGCGACGTGGTGACCAGCACCGAACTGCTTTCGGCCACACAGATCCCCGAACGTCTCTGCATCATCGGCGGCGGCGTCATCGGCATGGAGTTTGCCAGCATATTCAATGCCTTCGGCAGCAAGGTCAGCGTGGTGGAATACTGCAAGGAAATCCTGCCGGCCCTCGACAAAGACATTGCCAAACGCCTGCGCACGTCTATGAAGAAGCGCGGCGTGGACTTCCATGTGGGGGCAGCCGTAACCGATGTGGAGGAGTTGCCGACGGGCAGTGCCGTGGTATTCACCGAGAAAGGCAAGGAGCAACGCATCGAGGCCGACACGGTACTGATGGCTGTGGGGCGTGCACCGCGCACAGCGGGCATCGGACTGGAAGAGGCAGGCATCGAATACACCCCTCGCGGCATCGTAGTGGACGGTGACATGCAGACCAACGTGCCGGGGATCTACGCCATCGGCGACGTGAACGGCCTCTGCCCGCTGGCTCACGCAGCCACCTTCCAAGGCTACCGCGCCCTGCATCACCTCACAGCGAGCACCGCCCCTACCGCCGACCTCTCGCTGGTGCCAGCGGCGGTATTCACCGTGCCCGAGGTCGCTGCCGTAGGGTGCACCGAGGACAGGCTGAAAGAGGAGGGCAAAGCCTTCACCACTGGTAAGGCCTTCTATCGCGCCAACGGCAAGTCGCTCGCCATGGGTAGCGACGAGGGAATGATAAAGATACTCGTCGGCGAGGACGGCAGCATCCTGGGCTGCCACATCCTCGGAGCACACGCCGCCGATCTCGTGCACGAAGTGAGCACCCTCATGGCGGCGGGCGGCACTGTCGGCCAACTGAGCAATGCCATCCACGCCCACCCCACCCTCTCCGAACTGGTATTGGCGGCAGCGGAACAAGCGCATGCCGGAGACGCATGAAGTACACTTAGCAAATGAAAACGGAAGGCCAAAACACCTGACACTCCCTACCACCATTCGTACTCCTATTTCCAACCACCACATCGCTCATCACTATGGACTTTGACGTTAGCCTTATATTCGCCATTCTGAACGGCAAAGTGTTTGCGGCCATCAACCGCAAACTGCAGCGCAACTTCACTCGCAGTGGCCTCGGTATCACGCCCGAGCAGTGGACGGTGCTCTTCTACCTGTCGCAGCAGGACATGGTGTCGCAACGTGCGCTGTGCGACAAGGTGTTCAAGGACAAGCCCTCCATGACACGCATCATCGACGCGATGGAGCGCACGAAACTCGTGGAACGCTGCGACAACCCCACCGACCGCCGCAGCAACCTCATCCGCCTCACGCGCCACGGACGGGCGGTGAAGGAGCGCGCCGAGAAAATAGCCCTTATCACACAGCGCGAATCGCTGCGCGGCCTCGGACTCACCGACATCAACATCGCTCAGGACGTGCTGCGCCGCGTCTTCGACAACACCGTGGAAGGACTATAAGACACCACGCGTCACTCCATACTTCACCATAAAGACTGCGGCGAGCAGGGTTTCATTGTGAACCCTGCCCGCCGCAGTAGATTATAGGCTGGCGGCTCAACCGGCAGCCGTGAGTTTGGCCTCCACATCCTCCACGCTCTTTCGCCACTCAGAGTCCTGGACCATGCGGTTTTCGGCCTGACGCAGGGCATGAAGCACCGTGCTGTGGTCGCGGCCGCCGAAGACCTCGCCTATCTCCTGATAGCGCAGTCCGAGGTGCTTCTTGAGCAGGTACATGGCCATGTGGCGGGCTGCCACAACGGGCTGCTTGCGGCTCTTAGAGGTCATGTCGCGGCGCGAGACGCCCTGATGGCGTGCCACCACTGCTATCACATCGGCGATCTCTATCTGCGAGGGGGCGTTCACCGTCTTGGAGATGATGGAAGCCGCAAGCGTGCAGTCGATCTCGCCGCCCAGCGTGATGCTGAAGGCCATGAGACTGTTCACCACGCCCTCTAACTCGCGCACGCTGCCCGTGACGTTGTGGGCAATGAAGTCGAGCACCTCGTCGTCGAGTGTCAGGCCGTCGCGGTAGGTCTTGGCACGCAGGATATCCTTGCGCAACTGCATGTCCGGACGATCTATCTCGGCCAGCATCCCCCACTTGAAGCGCGTGAGCATACGCTCCTCCAAACCAGAGAGCTGTGCGGGCGGACGATCGCTGGTGATGACGATGTGACGCTGGTTTTGGTGCAGGTGGTTGAAGATATGGAAGAAGGCCTGCTGCGTCTTGGGCGTGGACAACTCCTGTATGTCGTCGATGATCAGCACATCGATGCTCTGGTAGAAGCCCATGAAGTCGTTGAAACGCCCATTGCGCACCGCCTCGGTGTACTGCGCCTGGAAGAGGTGGACGGGAACAAAAAGCACACGCTTGTCGGGGAAGTCCTGATGAAGCGCCATACCGATGGCATTGGCCAGGTGTGTCTTGCCGATGCCCGAGGGGCCGAAGATGAAGAAGGGATTGAACGTCACCTGGTCGGGGTTGCGCGCGATGGCGCGTGCCACGGTAAGGGCCAACTTGTTGCTCGCACCCTCCACGAAGTTCTCAAAAGAATAGTTGCGATTGAGGTTGGGATTGAACTTGACGCGCGGTTTTTCCTCGGCTGGCGCCAGGTCAAGGAGGTTGCTCTTCGGTGCGGGGTCGGTGTCCTTGGGGATACTATAGAGCAGGCGCACCCCAGGGCCAAAGGCGTCGATCAGCGCGCGCCTCAACTGGTTGATGCAGTGCTCTTCGATGAAGTCGTGGACGTACTTATTGGGGGCGGCCACGGTGAGGTCCTTGCCCTTCAGCGACACGAAGCGCAAGGGTGCGATCCACGTGTCGAAAGTCTTGGGAGGCAGGCTGCCGCGAAGGATGTCGAGACAGGCGGTCCACCTGTCCGTGCCGGGTTGTTCCATATTCTATAATACTGTGTGCCGCGCCCCTAAGCGCTAAACGTGTGCAAAATTAATACAACGCATGCGCAAAAAAAAGAAAACGCACGTTTTTCATTCCAATTTCCCCACGCCACTGGCAGCACTCGGCGACGTTTCTTTGAATTATTGCTGCACTGCGTGGGATGTTGAAACGATTTTTATAATTTTGCGCCCACATCACGAATATCCGCCTTATGTCCAAGAGAATAAAGCGAAACTGGTATGTCCCCAAGGACAGGGAGATGACGGACTTTGATCGCCGCATCCTCAGTTACCAAAACAAAGGCAAACTGGTGCCTTCTCCAAAACTCATCAAGACTCCCGAACAGATTGAAGGCATACGCCGCGCGGGGTTTATCAACACTGGTGCACTCGACCTTGTAGAAGGCGAGATACGCCCTGGCATGAGCACCGAGGATATCAATCGCCTGGTGCACGAATTCACTATAGCCCACGGCGCCATCCCTGCCTCGCTCAACTACGAGGGATTCCCCAAGAGCGTCTGCACGAGTGTGAACGAAGTGGTCTGCCACGGCATTCCCTCCGAGGATGAAATCTTGGAAGAGGGCGACATCATCAACGTGGACTGCACCACCATACTCGACGGTTACTACGCCGACGCGTCGCGCATGTTCATCGTGGGCGGCAAGACCACTCCCGAAAAGGAGCAACTGGTACGCGTCACGCGCGAATGCCTCGACATAGGCATAAAGGCCGCCAAGCCCTGGCACTTCATCGGCGACATCGGTAAGGCCATCGGGAAATATGCTCACCGCTTTGGATACGGCGTGGTGCGCGACCTTGCCGGACACGGCGTGGGCAACGCCTTCCACGAAGACCCCGAAGTGAACCACTACGACACCCATCGGGATGGGATGCTCATCGTGCCAGGCATGGTGTTCACCATTGAACCAATGATCAACATGGGCACCTGGCAGGTGTTCATCGACGAGGAAGACGGCTGGACCGTAGTGACGGAGGACGAACTGCCCAGCGCACAATGGGAGCACACGCTCCTCGTCACCGAGGACGGGTTGGAAATCCTGACGCACTGACGCCACAAGGACAAGAGCGATGAGCCTCACGATACTCGCCATAGAGTCCAGTTGCGACGACACAGGCGCTGCCGTGGTGCGCGATGGCTTGCTGCTGAGCAACATCACCGCCTCACAAGATGTGCACAAAAGGTATGGCGGCGTGGTGCCCGAACTGGCTTCGCGTGCCCACCAACAGCACATCGTGCCAGTGGCTGATACCGCTCTGAAAGAAGCCGGCGTACAACCCGAGGAACTTTCAGCCATCGCCGTCACCCTTGGCCCCGGACTGATGGGCTCGCTGCTCGTGGGCGTTTCGTTTGCAAAAGGGATGGCCCTCTCACTGGGTATTCCGCTCGTGGAAGTGAACCACTTGCAGGGGCATGTGCTCGCCCACTTTGTGCGCACCCCCAATGACACACGCCCCACACCCTCCTACCCCTTCCTATGCCTGCTGGTGAGCGGCGGTAATTCACAAATCATACGTGTGGAAGCCCCCGACAAGATGGACATCCTCGGGCAGACGATCGACGACGCCGCAGGCGAAGCCCTCGACAAATGCGCCAAGATCATGGGGCTGGGCTATCCTGGAGGGCCCATCATCGACCGCCTGGCACGTCAAGGAAATCCCAACGCATTCAGTTTTGCCAAACCTGCCATCAAAGGGTTGGACTACAGTTTCAGCGGGCTGAAGACTTCTTTTCTCTATTTCCTTCGCGACCAATTAAAAGAAGACGCCGATTTCATCACAAAGCGTCAGGCCGACCTCGCCGCCAGTTTTGAGCGTACCGTGGTGGAGATACTCATGCAGAAACTCGACCGCGCCGTGCGCGAGACGGGCATCCGACAAGTGGCACTCAGCGGCGGTGTGTCGGCAAACACCGCGTTGCGCGCCGCTTTCCTTGACAGACAGGATCACAAAGGATGGACCGTTTTCATCCCGCCCTTTGCCTATACCACCGACAACGCGGCAATGATAGCACAGGCTGGTTACTACAAGGCACTCGCACACGACTTTTGCCCGCTCGACAAGCCTGCCTATGCCCGCACCATTATCTGATTTCTAAAACAACAATCAACCATATGGACTTTGACCTGAAACTTATCAGCAAAGAGATCAACGAGCGCATGTGGACCGCCCACAAGACGCTCTCCACCGCCGAGAGTTGCACCGCGGGGCGCGTCTCCAGCCTCATCACAGCCATTCCTGGAAGCAGCAACTACTTCCGCGGCGCACTGGTGTGCTATCAAAACGACATCAAGGAAGAGATGCTCGGTGTGAACCCCGAAACCATCGCCGAGCATGGCGTGGTGAGCGAAGAAACGGCACGTGAGATGGTGCTCGGCGCCAACAAACTCTTTAAGAGCGACTTCGCCGTGGCCGTCACGGGTTATGCCGGCCCGGGCGGTGCCGATGCGGTGGGCAACAGCGTTATTATAGGCAACATCTGGGTGGCAGTGGGCAACGCCGACCGCATCGTGACACGCCTCATCACCGAAGACAACGGACGCGAGAAGAACCTGGCTCAAGCCACAGCCGTAGCCATCCATATGCTACGCGACTACATCGTGGAGGCCTGCCCGCCGAAGGTAGAGGAGTAAATCACCCCCTGGGAGCGCGGG
>JAFSWM010000057.1 GCA_017444485.1 Bacteroidaceae bacterium
AGCGCGGGCGTCCCCGCCCGCATAAGGGAAGGAGTGTGATTGTTGCGGGCGGGGACGCCCGCGCTCCCAGCGTTTGCAATGGGCGGGCTGTTGTGAGGACATGCCGATTGCATAGCCCCGAAGGGGGCGGCAGACCAAAAAACCGGATTTGCGTTTTGTGCTCTGCCGCCCCCTCGGGGCTTGCTATGTTGCCGCAGGTGTTAGACGATGCCGCGCCCGTGGCAGTGCTTGAACTTCTTGCCGCTGCCGCAGGGGCAGGGGTCATTGCGTCCGGGGAGTTTCTCCTTGACGATGGGTTGCACGGGCTGCCGCCCGCGGGTGTCGCTGGCCGCCGCCGCACGTTGTGCCTCGGTCTGGCTGCTCACCTCGGAGCCTTGCTTACTCTCGGTGTAGCGGCGGTTGGCACGTACCTCCTCGCCGGCTTCCTGCACGCGTTGTTCTTGTCCGGGCTGTTGGGGTATCTGTCCGCGCATCAGGCTGGAGATGCTGTCGGTGTTGCATTCCTCGACCATGGCGTCGAAGTACTTCACGCTTTCCAACTTGAAGATGAGCAACGGGTCCTTCTGCTCGTAACTGGCGTTTTGCACGCTGTGGCGCAGTTCGTCGAGGTTGCGCAGGTTCTCTTGCCAGGACATGTCAATGTTTTTGAGCAGGATGGTCTTCTCGTAGTCGCGTATCACGCTGCGGCAGTCGGTCTCGTAGGCTTCTTTGAAGTTGGTGCGGATGTTATAGACCGTCTTTCCGTCGGTGACAGGGATGATGATGAACTCATAGCGCTCGCCTTCGGCTTCGTAGTAGGGGTGAATGACGCGGTTGGCGGTCTCTGCGAGTGCCTCCGTGCGTCGTTTGAGGTTCTCCATCGCGGCCTGGAAGGAGCGTTCGTAGAGTTCGTCGCGGCTCTTTTCTTCGAACTCCACCTCGGTGTAGGGTATCTCCATGGCGAAGGTGGAGAGGAAGGCGTCGCGCTGGCTGTGCCACCCGCCGGTCTCGATGACGGAGACGACCTGTTCCCAAATCATGTTGGCGATGTCCATGCCGATGCGTTCGCCCATGAGTGCGTGGCGACGGCGGTCGTAGACCACAGTGCGCTGCTTGTTCATCACGTCGTCGTATTCGAGCAGGCGTTTACGCACGCCGAAGTGGTTTTCCTCCACTTTCTTTTGTGCGCGCTCGATGCTGTTGTTGATCATCTTGTGTTCTATCACATCGCCCTCTTTGAATCCGAGGCGGTCCATGATTTTGGCGATGCGCTCACTGGCGAAGAGACGCATGAGGTTGTCTTCGAGACTGACGAAGAAGACGCTGCTGCCGGGGTCGCCCTGACGTCCGGCACGTCCGCGCAATTGTCGGTCCACACGACGGCTCTCGTGACGCTCGGTGCCTATGATGGCCAGTCCGCCGGCGGCTTTCACCTCGTCGGTGAGTTTGATGTCGGTACCACGACCAGCCATGTTGGTGGCTATGGTGACCATGCCGCGCTGTCCGGCCTGTGCCACGACGCCGGCCTCCTGTTGGTGGAGTTTGGCGTTGAGCACGTTGTGAGGAATCTTGCGCAGGGAGAGCATCTTGCTGAGCAGTTCGCTCACCTCCACGCTGGTGGTGCCCACCAGCACGGGGCGCCCTTGCTTGATCATCTCTTCGATTTCGGCGATGACGGCGTTGTACTTCTCGCGCTTGGTGCGATAGACGCGGTCGTTCATGTCGTTGCGCACCACGGGTTTGTTGGTGGGTATCTCCACCACGTCGAGTTTGTAGATGTTCCAGAACTCGCCGGCCTCGGTGATGGCCGTACCGGTCATACCCGCCAGTTTGTGGTACATGCGGAAGTAGTTCTGCAGGGTGATGGTGGCGAAAGTCTGCGTGGCGGCTTCCACCTTCACGTGTTCTTTGGCTTCGACGGCCTGGTGCAGTCCGTCGCTCCATCGGCGGCCCTCCATGATACGTCCGGTCTGTTCGTCCACGATCTTCACCGCGCCGTCCATCACCACATAGTCCTCGTCCTTGTTGAACATGGTGTAGGCCTTGAGGAGTTGCAGGATGGTGTGCACGCGTTCGCTCTTCACGGCGTATTCGCTGAACATCTCGTCCTTGCGCTTCACGCGCTCTTCCTCGGTGAGCGACTTGTCGGCTTCGAGGGCAGACATGGCGGCGGTGATGTCGGGCAGCACAAAGAGTTGCTCGTCCTTCACCTGTTGTGCGAGCCAGGCGTTACCCTTGTCGGTGAGGTCCACGCTGCGCTGCTTCTCGTCCACCACGAAGTAGAGCGGGTCGGTGGCTTCGGGCATGCGGCGGTTGTTGTTCTCCATATAGATCTCTTCCGTCTTGAGCAGCCCGCTCTTTATGCCCTGTTCGGAGAGGAACTTGATGAGTGGGCGGTTCTTGGGTAGTGCCTTGTGGCTGCGGAAGAGTTGCAGGAAGCCTTGCTCGCGCTGTTCCTTGTCGTCGCTGGCGATGAGTTTCTTGGCTTCAGAGAGGTAGTTTGTGGCAAGTTGTCGCTGTGTGGCCACGAGCCGTTCCACCAGCCCCTGGTATTCCTCGAAGTACTGGTCGTCGCCCTTGGGCACGGGGCCGCTGATGATGAGCGGTGTGCGGGCGTCGTCGATCAATACGGAGTCCACCTCATCGACGATGGCGTAGTTGTGCTTGCGCTGCACGAGGTCTTTTGGCGAGAGGGCCATGTTGTCGCGCAGGTAGTCGAAGCCGAATTCGTTGTTTGTGCCGAAGGTGATGTCGGCGTTGTATGCCCTGCGGCGTGCGTCGGAGTTGGGCTGGTGCTTGTCGATGCAGTCCACGCTGAGGCCGTGGAACATATAGAGCGGCCCCATCCATTCGCTGTCGCGCTTGGCGAGGTAGTCGTTCACGGTGACCACGTGCACGCCGTTGCCGGTCAGGGCGTTGAGGAACACGGGGAGTGTGGCCACGAGTGTTTTTCCCTCACCGGTGGCCATCTCGGCAATCTTTCCCTGGTGCAGCACCACGCCGCCGAAGAGTTGCACATCGTAGTGCACCATGTCCCACGTCACTTCGTTGCCGCCAGCCATCCAGTGGTTCTGATAGATGGCTTTGTCGTCTTCGATGCGTACAAAGTCGTGTGTGGCGGCGAGGTCGCGGTCGAAGTCGGTGGCTGTCACGCTGACCTCTTCGTTCTCGGCGAAGCGGCGTGCCGTCTCCTTGACGATGGCGAAGACGTCGGGGAGGTGCTCGTTGAGTTTCTCCTCGTAGCGGTCGAGGATTTCTTTTTCTATCTTGTCGATACGGTTGAAGAGTGGCTCGCGGTTTTCTATCTCCGTCTTCTCTATCTCTTGGCGTATCTCGGTGATTTTGTCGCGCAGGTCTTGTGCGCTGTCTTGTATGTCTTTGCGTATCTCGGCTGTCTTAGCGCGCAGTGCGTCGTTGTCGAGGGCGGTGATGGCGGGCTCGGCGGCCTTGATTTTCTCCACCCAGGGCTGTATGGCTTTCATGTCGCGCGAGGACTTGTTGCCGAAGAGTTTGCTGAGAATGTTGTTGATGTTCATTTATTGTGGGGTTATGAGTTTGTATGAGTTTTATCTGATGGTTTGTGGCTTTGCGGCGCAGGCGTTCGGTGCGCGGATGCGTATGGCTTCGCACAGTGTGGGTGCGATGTGGTCGGTGGTGACGGGTGTGCCCACGGTCTCTGCCGTTGTGCCGCCGCCGTAGTATATAATGGGGAAGGGCACGAAGCCTTCACGCTGTATCTGCGTGGAGGTATTGTCCTTGAGTTTCCATCCCGGGCTGAGCACGATGCGCAGGTCGCCGCTGCGCTCTGTGTGGTATGCGGCGCGGTAGGCGCTGATGCCCGGTGTCCATGCCCCTTGTATCAGGCGCGAGGAGGTGTACACGTCCTTCACGCCGCTGAGTTGTTGGAGGAACTCCGCCGCCTCGTCGAGCACGGCAGAGAGGGTGAGGGCCTTGTCCTCTATGAGTTTGCGGTCGAAGTAGAATTGTGTGCCGTTGGTGGCCAGTGCATACTTACCCTGTCCATGCAGTGCTGCGAGGTACATGTTGAGTAGCCCTGCCGCGCGCTCGGTGTCGAAGGTGCCCGAGGGTATGCGGTAGGCCGAGAGGTCGCCGGCCTCCTCCTCGCTGGTACCGGTGGAGGTGAGCACCACGAGTGCACGCTCCGTCCCCACTTTTTTCTCTATGGCTGCGAGGATGGAGGCTATGGCGCGGTCGAGACGCACATAGGTGTCCTGCATCTCCATTGCCGCATCGTTTACAGGCTTGTGCAGGTAACTGCCGGCATAGAGCGTCAGCGCAAGGAAGTCTGGCGTGTCATCGGCCCCGATGCGGCTCTTCTCGATGCATAGGCCGGCCGCCGCCGCCATCTCGTCGTTCACCAGGGCCGTGGTGAGCATCTCGCGTGCTGCGCGCATGCCTTCGAAGCGGTGGGAGAAAGGCTCGCGCACCCCGCGTGAGAGGAAGTAGTTGAACGTGCCTACCAACATGCTCGACGGCTGCCACACCTGTCCCTGCTGGTTGGCGAGGCGCGATTCGCTGTTGCGCACGGAGAGCCAGGCGGGGAGCGTGCCGTAGTAACTGCTGGTGCACCATCGCCCTGTGGTTTCGTCAATCCAGTATGCCCCGTCGGCAGCGTGTCCACCGGCGATGACTGCTGCGTCGCGGAAGGGTGCTATGGCATAGACCATCGCCTTGCCCTCGGTGGCCACCTTGAGTTCGTCGCCCACGGTGGTGACCAGCAGGCGGTGGGGTGATGAGGGGCTGAGCGACCCCACGCCCTGCGTGTCTTTGTCGTCCACGCAGAACACCGGTCGCAGCGTTTCCCTGTCGAGCCACTCCATCGCCACGATGCCATGGTCGCTGGGCATGGCACCTGTGGCCACTGTCGCTGCCGCCGCTGCGCGGTCCGTTCCGGCGTGCGGGTATTCCGCTTGCGTATAGACGCGTCCTTGGCGCAGCAGGCGGCGTATGCCGTCCTCGCCGTAGAGTGGCAAGAAGGCTTGCAGATAGTCGCTGCGCAACTGGTCCACGAGGATGCTCACCACCATGCGGGGTGCGGCTGTGCCTTGTGCAAGTGCCGTTTGTGCGGGCAGCACACCGAGTGTGGCCATCGCCGTGAGCAGTTTCAGCCAGAGCGTCCCCTTGTGAGCAGGGTGGGAGAGGGAGCGTTTGCGTTGAGTCGTCATGTTATCTATGAGTGTACGCATTTCGCAGATGCCACGCAGCGCGAATAAGCAAACAGAGTGCCAGAACGTAGGTCTCGGGCGGAAACTGCTGAGTTTGCAGCGCCGCGAGGATGAAGAAGATGCAGAGCATCGCAGCCTCGGCCCATAGCCAACGCGATGGCAGGTTGTGGCGTAGCGCGTGTGTCACAGGAATGAGGAAGAAGAGCGGCAGCGGGTTGAGCCACGAAACGAGCAGGTTGCTGTCCACCGTGGGGTGCTGGCTGAAGCATACCATGAAGGCGATGATGCAGCCCGCCAACCCTTGCAGCGTGAGGAGCAGGGTGTCGTAGGCCCATAGTGTGGTGCGGCGCGTCTTTTCGTAGGCAGTGACGGCAAGGGTTATGACGAGCAATGCCAGGGCATAGACCATGGGCGGCCAGCGTGTGTCGGCAGGCTTCTCGGGCAGGTCTGCCACGCGGACCGTGGCCTTCACCAGCGGGCGCAATGAGCCGTCGGCACGTTTCACCCTCGCCTCGTTCAGCAGGTTCTCGGCCTCTATGGGCAAGAACAATTGGCCTTCCGCATAGACTGGCTGGTCGCAGCCTGCGCCGAGCAGCATGTCGTTGCCCATCTGTGTCCAGGGATGTCCCTCGGTGTATCGGTGCAGGGCCTCGCGATAGGTAACGGCCTGTGCTTCGGGGAGCACAAGACTGCCATCCAGGGCTTGGCGTATCTGGTCGATGGCGCGGGTGGTGCAGTTGTCGGTGAGGTAGTTATAGCGATAGGTCCAGTCCTCGTACATTGCCTCTTGTCTGTTTATCTCCAATGCCTGCGCCAGTCGGCTTACCTCTTCGGGGCTGAGGTCCAGGATTTGTTCGTCGATCCAGCGCCCTTCACCGGTGTAGAGCGTCAGGAAGTGCTCCCACGTCATGGCGCGCAGCGTATAGTCGGTCTCACCCAGGATGAAATGCCACACGAAATGGGGGCGCTTGAAGTTGAAAAAGCCGTAGTTGTAAACCACGTCGGCACCGCCGCCGCTCTCACGGATGCGTAGCGCGGTGTGTCCATAGAGTTCGTAACTCTCGTCGCCCGGCGCACAGGTGAGCAGGCTTGCTGTGAGGCTTGGCGTGGCGACGCTGTCAGATGGTGTGTCGGCCGTGGCGGGGAGGGAAAAGGCGAGAAAGGCGCATACCCATAGGATTGCGATGGCACGCGGCCAATGCTTGCAGAAGGTAGAAGCAGGAGGGGTTGCGCTTGTTTTCATCGGGCGCAAAATTAAGATTTTCTGACCAAAACGTTGTTGAAATATGCAGCAAAAGCCTTCATGGATGGGAACACCACGTCAGCGCCTGCCTCGCGTAGTGCACTTTCGGGCAGAGGGCCGGTATTGACGGCCACGGTAAAGATACCCGCGCTCACCGCTGCCTGCACCCCGAGCGGTGCGTTCTCCACTACGATGGCTTCGCTGGCTTCCACGCCCGATTTGCTGAGGCCGGTCAGATAGGGCTCGGGATGAGGCTTGCCATGGGTGACATCGTCGCTCGTGACCATGCGTTCGCGCTCGAAACAGTCTGGATAGGCTCTGTTGAGACGCTCCAGCAGGCTCTTCTGTCCGCTACCCGTCACCAGTGTGATGATGAGCCCTGCGCGCTTTGCGGCAGCGAGTACCTCGTCGGCCCCCGTCATCTTCGGGGCTTCGGGCAGGGCGTTGAAGAGACTGCATTTCTTGGCGTATAATCGCTCCACCTCCTCAGCAGTGGCGTCGCGCCCCCAGCAGCGGCGGGCGAGCAGGTCGATGGTACCTTTGGCCGTGCGTCCCTCGTGGAGGTAGGCCTCCGTCGCGGTGAGGTCCAGCCCCTCCTCGGCGCATACCTGTTCCCAGCAACGGGCATGGTAGGGCATGGAGTCGAAGAGCACACCGTCCATATCAAATAGTATCGCTTTTGTGTGCATAGTGTATTCAGAAAAATCGTTTGGGGCGTAAAATTACCCTTTCTGTCACGTGCCCATGCCGACTTCGGCTCATAACTGCCCGCTGCTCGCCGTGTTGATGCCCCATTCCGTGCGATTTGCCCGCCCGAGTGTACAATCCTTTATCCGAGGTCCACGCAACTTGGACGCTGCAAGTGTGAAACTACATCCGTTCAAGTTTCAACTTACTCCCTGTGACTTTAAAGTCACTCCGATCTTGTTTCGCCGAAGTCCATATATAGTTTTATCTATGTCGAGAAAGGAAATGTGTGATACGTGCCGAAACTTGTGGTCGTCTGCGTCCGTGTTCGGGCGGTGGCTATCTTTGCAGTGCCTGCAAGAGTGCATCAGTTGCCACACAGGGATCTTGAAGTTCGTGGAGCAATCCCACAAACTTGCTTCCCACGATGACTCCGTTTGCGAACCGTTCAGCCGCTTCGCGTGTGGCACGGTTGGACACCCCGAAGCCTACGAGCCAAGGGTTCTTCAACTTCATCTGGGATAGCCGTGCGAAGTACGCTTGTCGGGTGCGATCGAAGGATTGTTGTGCGCCGGTGACGCTGGCCGAACTGACGGCATAGATAAATCCGTTGCTGCCCTCGTCGATTTGACGGATGCGTTCGGGCGCGGTCTCAGGCGTGACGAGGAAAACGAATTTTACCCCGCGTTTTTCGGCATGAAAGCGGTAGAGGCTGTCGTATTCCTCAAACGGCATGTCGGGAATGATGCAGCCATCTATGCCACACTCGGCGCAATCATCGATGAATCGTTTCGGGCCATATTGCAACATCACGTTGTAGTAGCCCATAAGCAACATCGGGACATGTATCTCGCACCGCACACCATGAAGTTGTCTGAAAAGGCGTCGCACAGACATCCCATTTTTTAAGGCACGCGTGGCTGCGTCTTGTATGACAGGTCCGTCAGCGATGGGGTCGCTGAATGGTACGCCGATTTCAATCATCTGTATTCCCCTATCTTGCAAGGCGCGTAGGGTGGGTAGGAGCAAGGCTGGCTCGGGATCTCCGGCGCAGAAGTACACGGAGAGTATTCCTGCTGGTGTGTCTTTGAAAAGTCTGTCAATGCGGTTCATGTGGGATGTGTTTTGGTGGTATGTGTTTGTTTGTTGGGTTTGCTCTCTTTAAGCGTGTGACGCTCTGATGGTGTCAATGAAACGTTTTAGTAGGTTGGCATCCTTCCGTGCCGGAGCGGTTTCAAACCCGCTGTTCAGGTCTATGCCGCAATGTTTTGGGTGGCTCACGGCGAGGACGGCATCAACCGACTCAGCGTTCAGTCCGCCGCTGAGCAAGAAAGGCACCTCCCCGTGATAGGAGTTGAGCAAGGTGTGGTTGAAACAACGTCCGCTCCCCCCGAAGGTTTCGCACGGTGTGTCGAAGAGGAAATAGTCCGCGCATTGCATATAGGGACGTGTGAGCCTGTCAAGGTCGCCCTCGGCATGGATGGCCACGATTACGGCCAACCCGCCCTCACGAAGCCTTCGACAAAGCGACGGCGTGGCACCATAGGTTTGCACGCCCCACAACCCGTAGTCCCGGGCATGCTGCCATACATCAGCCTCGTCAGGATTGACGAAAACCCCTATACGCCGGCCGGCAGGCAGATAGTCGGGCGGTGTGCAGACATAGCGGGGCGACTTGTCATAGAAGATGAGCCCGGCCCAGTCGGGTGAGGCGAGCCGCTCCACGTCGCGGATGTTGTCGGCTTCCCGAAGCCCACATACTTTGATAATCATGGATAAGGTTTTAAGGTTATAAGGCCGTCAGTCCGCCTATTGCAAGCGTTGGGAACGCGGGCGTCCCCGCCCGCAGGTTTTAACCACCGGAACATTGACCATTGCCAAACCATTACCAATTCCGGCAGGGTTGGGAGGGAGTGCTCGGGCGGCAGGCGGTCATATCGCAGAGGTATGCTGCAAGCGCGCGTCCTGGATGTTGATCTCGCATCAGGGCCTCACCAATGAGGAAACCCCTGTATCCAGCCTCACGCAGGCGGCGTGCCACGGGGGGCTTGAGTAGCCCGCTCTCTGTCACAGGCAGGGCCGCGGGCGGTAGCGATTCATACAGCCTCAAGGAAACTTCGGGATCGGTGCGGAATAAGCGTAGGTTGCGGTTGTTCACACCGATGAGAGCCATATCGTCGGTCCAGTGTCCGATTTCTTCTTCGCTGTGTACTTCCAATAGGGCTTCCATGCCATAGGCGCGTGCGGTCTTTGCAAATCGTGCGGCTTCTTCGGGCGTCAGCACGGCGGCAATGAGCAACACAGCATCGGCACCGATGGCCCTGGCTTCGGCTATCTGGTATTCGTCCACCACAAATTCCTTGCGGAGTATGGGTAGCCGGCACGACGCTCTCGCCGCTTTGACATCTTCGTTACCACCTCCGAAGAATGGCGCATCGGTCAGCACGCTCATTGCAGCAGCGCCTGCTTCCTCATAGGCAGCGGCCACGGCTGCAGGGCTCGCATCTGGGGCAATCCATCCCTTGCTGGGCGAGCGCCGCTTGAATTCAGCGATGATGCCGGGTGGCTTTTCCTCCAGCGAACGCCGTAGGCTGTCGCACGGAGGTAGCGAGGCGATGCTTTTTTCCAATAGAGCGAGCGGTGTACGCTTCTTATCGGCGGCCACCTGTATGCGCTTCTTTGTACAGATTTCTTCAAGGATGTTCATTGTCGGTAACATTTCAGGAGTTGATTTCTACGAAATGCTTGAACCGCGCCTTTGCTCTCCCGCTTTCTAATGACACGCGCGCCTCGTCCAGGCATTCAGCAAGGGAACGCCCCTGAGACAGCAGACGAATGCCGAACGCTGCGTTCACCAGCACGGTGTTTCTTTGTGAGGGTTCGGCTGTGCCGTCCAGCACGCGATCGAATATCTCGGCAGCATCTTCTGCCTGGCTTCCACCGCTGAGCAGTGTGGCATCAGAGTGTTCCAAGCCAAGTTCGTCAGGTCGGAAAAGATTCTCTCCGTGATTTGTGGCTACCTTGAAGTCTGTCGTCAGTGATATCTCATCATATCCATCCAGGCTGGTCACCACGCAGAAGGGACGCTGTAGGCGCACCAGCACGTCGCGATACAAGCGTAACTGCACGAGGTCGGCCACACCGAGCAGTTGGGCCGCTGGATGGCAGGGGTTCACCAACGGGCCGAGAAGGTTGAAGAATGTCTTGAAACCCAGTGTCCGCCTCAGCGGGCCTACAGCCCCCAAAGCAGGATGAAACAGCGGGGCATGGAGGTATGCCACACCGCATTCTTCAATGCTACGGTGCAAGCGGCTTTCGTCGTGCGTGAACTTCACGCCATGCTGTTGCAACACTGTGCTTGCACCGCTCACGGACGAAGCGCCGAAATTACCATGTTTCGCCACATGATAGCCTGCGCCGGCTATCACGAAACATGCGCAGGTGGAGATGTTGAACGTGTTCTTCCCGTCGCCGCCCGTCCCTACAATATCTATTGCATGGAACGACGACAAATCAATGGGGCGTGCACTGTCAATGAGGCTCTGGCGGAAGCCTAATAGTTCTTCAGTGGTGACAGGGCGCATGCGGTAGGCTGCAAGAAGCCCAGCCACCTGCGCCTCTGGCACAGCTCCTGTCGTGATGCGGGTGAGTGTCTCGCAGGCTTCGGGTTCTGAGAGCGTGCCGCCCGCAAAAAGTTTTTCTAAGATGTTTTTCATATTCAAGAGAATGACGTGCGAATACGTAGATACGCCGATAGTCATTTATGGAGTGAGTATAAGGGTTAATACATTTACAACGAACCTAAAACAGGCAGTTTATAGGGGCATATGATCAGAGTCATGACGAAGGAAGTTGCGAAGCATGGCACGTCCGTCGGGAGTAAGGATGCTTTCGGGGTGAAACTGCAGGCCGTGGAGGTCAAGCGTGCGGTGTCGCAAGGACATGATTTGTCCCTCTTGGCTGAGAGACGTGACAACGAGTTCGTTCGGCCATGAGTCGTTGCCCACAACCCAGGAGTGGTAGCGTCCCACAGGGATTTCCTGTGGTAGCCCATCGAATAGATAGTCGTCTTCGGTGCGACATACCATTGTTTGCACGCCGTGGAACACCTCTGGGAGATTTAAGAGTTGCGCCCCGAAGACTTCGGCTATGGCCTGATGCCCAAGGCATACGCCGAGCATGGGTTTCGTGTGTGCATAAGTGCGGATAACCTCCTTGAGCAAACCAGCCTCGTCGGGGATGCCTGGACCAGGCGAGAGAACGATTTTGTCATATAGCCCTACTTTTTCCAGACTGAAAAGGTCGTTGCGTCGCACGCACACCTCTGCCCCCTCCTCCGTAAGGATTTGGCTGAGGTTGTAGGTGAATGAGTCGTAATTGTCGATGAGTAGCACTTTCATGGGCGGTGGTGTTAAAAAGAGGAGTTTAGCGAATTTCTTCGGCAATGTCGATGGCACTGCGCAGTGCGCCGAGTTTGTTGTGCACTTCCTGGAGTTCGTCCTCCACCTTGCTCTTGGCCACGATGCCCCCTCCTGCTTGGTACCATAAGGTGCCTGAGCGGCTGACGAATGTTCGAATCGTGATGGCCTGGTTGAGTGTGCCGTCCAGCCCGATGAACCCTATGCATCCGCCGTATGCTCCTCGGTTGTGCGGTTCATACTCGGCAATGAGTTGCAGTGCCCTGACTTTCGGTGCGCCGCTCAACGTGCCAGCGGGGAACGTGTCGGCCAACAGGCGCATCGGGTTCGTATTCGGACGCACTCTGCCTCCCACGCGGCTCACAAGGTGTATCACATGGCTGTAACGTTGTGTTTCTTTAAGGAAGACCACACCCACGTTGTCACAGTGCCGGCTCAGGTCGTTTCGTGCCAGGTCCACCAGCATGGTGTGTTCCGCATTCTCCTTGGGGTCGTTGCGAAGAGTTTCTGCAATGCGGCTGTCCTCCTCTGGCCGCCCGTCGCGACGCATGGTGCCTGCTATGGGGTCGATGAAGGCCTCACTACCAGCCACCCGTAGGTGTGTCTCGGGTGAAGAACCGAAGATGCGCATGTCGCCGAAGTCAAAATAGAAAAGATAGGGCGAGGGATTGATGCGCCGCAGAGCCCTGTAGAGTTGAAAGTCATCGCCTTCAAAGCGTTGCTCGTATCGGCGTGACAACACAATTTGGAACACGTCGCCCCTCAAACAATGATTGATACCACGTCGTATGTTTTCCCTATGTTCGTCGTCGGTGAGTGTGCTAGTGGGCTCTCCAATAGCACGAAATGCATAGGCGGCCCCTGCGGCTCCCTCTACAGCTTGCACAATGCGCTCTGTATCGGGATTTTCTCCCTCTCCTTGCAGGGTGAGGAGCATCAGTTCGTTGTGATAGTCGTTGAATACCAACAAATGACGATAGAGGATATAACAGATGTCGGCAGCGTCGCGTTCAGGCTCGCAACTGTCTTTTACATTGATTTGTTCAAAGTATCTCACTGCATTGCTACTCGTAAATCCGTATAGCCCGCAATAACTCGCATGAGTGCCCTCGACAGAAAATCTGTTCATAAAGTCGCAGAATGCGGCTGGCACGTCGTAGTCTTCTGATATTTCGCGTGTTTCAATCCGGTCTCCTGGCAGGCGAAACAGGGCTGTGCCGTGCGTGATGCGTATAGAAGCGATAGGCTCGAGGGCGATGAATGACTGGTTGTTTTCAGCGCTGTGGTAATCGCTGCTCTCCATTAGCGCGCTCTGAGCATAGAGGTCACGTACTTTCAAATAGGTGCCCACGGGTGTGGCAAGGTCGCCGGGTAGCGGGCGCGACAGGACTTGGTAACGGTAGGTCATTTCTAAGGTTATGAGGTTTTTAGGTTATGAGGTTTTTAGGTTATGAGGTTTTTAGGTTTTTAGGTCGTGAGGACCTCTTCATTGAACATTGACCGTTGAATATTAAACATTAGCAAAACCCATTGCAATCGGTATTGGTAATGGTCAATGGTCAATTATCAATGGTCAATGAAAAAAACCTTAATCTTTTCGACTTGGCGCGTGGTTGAGGTAGGTGTCTATGTCTTTGTCGCCCCTTCCGCTCAGTGTCACCACTACAACAGAGTCTTTCCTGAGGTTTATCTTGTTCAATGCCGCCAGCGCGTGTGCGCTCTCAATGGCTGGCAAAATACCCTCATCGCAGTTCAATGCATAGGCTGCTGAAAGTGCCTCGTCGTCAGTCACACCAATCATCATAGCACGCCCGCTGGCGGCGAGGTGGGCATGAAGCGGTCCCACGCCAGGATAGTCCAACCCAGCGCTGATGCTCACTGGCTCGGTGATTTGCCCGTCATCATCTTGCATCACTATGGTGCGCGCGCCGTGCAGGATACCATCAGAACCCCTAAGTATGGTGGCTGCCGAAGCATCGGCTGTGCCCAGACCATCTGCTTCGGCGCAGTATAAGGCTGTGCGTGGCTCGTTGAGATAGTGGAAGAAAGTACCTGCGGCATTGCTGCCACCGCCCAGGCAAGCCACGAGGGTGTCAGGGAAATCCCTACCTTCTTTTTCTAACAACTGTTCTTTGATTTCCTCACTGATGATGCTTTGCAGCCGTGCCACCAGGTCAGGGTAGGGGTGCGGCCCCACGGCGCTCCCTATCATATAAAATGTTTCTGACGGATGGGAACACCAGTCGCGCAACGCTTCGTTCACCGCATCTTTAAGCGTTTGGTTTCCGCTTTCTACTGCGCGAACATCGGCTCCGAGTAGCCTCATCTTGGCCACATTGGGCTGCTGTCTGGCTATGTCAGTACTTCCCATATAGATCGTGCAGGGCATGTCGAACAGCGCGCACACGGTGGCAGCGGCAAGGCCGTGCTGTCCGGCTCCCGTCTCAGCGATGATGCGCCGCTTCCCCATGGCACGCGCCAGCAGTATCTGTCCCAATGCGTTGTTTATCTTGTGTGCACCGGTGTGGTTAAGGTCTTCACGCTTCAGATACACCTTGCAGCCCAGGCGCACGGACAGCGAAGGAGAAAGCCATAGGGGACTGGGGCGTCCCACATAGTCGCGAAGCAGTCCTCGGTAGTGGGCTTGAAAATCGTGGCTTTCCAATATGTCACGGTAGCAGTCGGAAAGCGCGTCGCAATTGGGCTTGAGGATTTCTGGCACATAGGTGCCTCCATAGCGACCATAGAAGCCGCGTTCGTTTACTTTGAATAGGTCGGTATTCATTAGGATTAGGGATTTTCGGGATAAAAAAGTGGGCGACCCGAATTCCGCTTGAGGATTCGGGTCGCTGTAGGGTGGAAGGTCCATATTGCCGTACGCGCGTCTATCCTACCAGCAAGCGGTTTTGCAGGTGGTGTTGGAGGCGCCAATATACGGAGTTAAAGTTTGCCATCTTAGTTTTGACGATTTGTCTGTTGTTTCTGCAAAAATCTGTCATAGTTTTTGGTTTTGCAAGGAAATAGTAGAAAAATTCCACGAAACACGTCGTTTTTCTTTCCAAGCGCTGCGAGATGAAGCCTGGAGTTAACAAAAACAGCCCCAAATGCGGGGCTGTCGTGTTTTTACTTGCAGGGTTGCGCGATGTCAATCTTCAAGTCTGGCTCGCAGGGCTTCGCCTTCGACCTCGTAGCCGGGCTTGCCGAGCAGGGCGAACATATTCTTCTTGTAGGCCTCCACGCCAGGCTGGTCGAAGGGGTTCACTCCGAGCAGCAGGCCGCTCACGCCGCAGCCCACTTCAAAGAAATAGATGAGTTCACCCAGGGCGTGCTCGTCGAGGCGAGGCATGCTGATGCGGATGTTGGGCACTCCGCCGTCGATGTGTGCCAGGCGCGTGCCGAGTTCCGCCATCTTGTTCACCTGGTCCACGCGCCGACCTTCGAGGAAGTTGAGTCCATCGAGGTTCTCATCGTCGTGCGGGAAGAGCAGTGTCTTTTCGGGTTGTTCCACAGAGAGGACGGTCTCGAAGATGGTGCGTTCGCCGTCCTGAATCCATTGTCCCATGGAGTGCAGGTCAGTGGTGAGGTCCACGCTGGCGGGGAAGATGCCCTTGCCCTGTTTGCCCTCGCTCTCGCCGTAGAGTTGCTTCCACCATTCGGCCATGTAGTGGAGTTTGGGCTGATAGTTGGCCATGATTTCGATCTTCTTGCCAGCACGATAGAGGGCATTGCGCACAGCGGCATACTGCATGGCGGGGTTCTCCTCAAAGGGCACGTCGGCAGCGGTGGCGGCCTCCATCTCTTGTGCACCTTTGACAAGCGCGGCGATGTCAAAGCCCGCCACGGCGATGGGGAGCAGGCCCACGGGAGTCAGCACGCTGAAACGCCCGCCCACATTGTCGGGGATGACGTAACTCTTGTAGCCCTCCTTGTCGGCGGTGGTGCGCGCCGCGCCACGCTTGGCATCGGTGACGGCCACGATGACACGGCGTGCCTCGTCCTTGCCACGCTGCTGCTCGCATTGCTTCTTCAGCAGGCGGAAGGCCAGGGCGGTCTCGGTGGTGGTGCCGCTCTTGCTGATGTTGATAACTCCGAAGCGGCGGCCTTTGAGCAAGTCGGTGAGTTCGGCGAGATAGTCTTCGCCGATGTTGTTGCCCGCAAAGAGCACGGCGGGTCCGCTTTGTGCTTTACGCAACCAGCCGAAGGTGTCGCCGAGGGCTTCGATGATGGCCTTCGCACCGAGGTAACTGCCACCGATGCCAGCCACTACCACCGCGTCGCATTCGCTTCGCAGAGTGTCGGCGGTGGCCTGAATGTCGGCGATGAATTCGGGTGTGATGGACGACGGCAGATGGAGCCATCCGAGGAAATCGTTGCCCGGGCAGGTGCCGTCTTCAAGGGCACGGCGTGCGCTGACAGCGTCTTCTTTCAGAGATTGTACGGCGCCGGCGGGAAGAAACGGCTCGGCGGCGCGGGTGTCGAGTTTGATGGTGGTCATATCAGATGTGTTTTGGTTGATTGCAATGATGTTTAAAGAGGAGTTAAAAGGGGGAGTTAAAAGGGGGAGTTAAAAGGGGGAGTTAAAAGGGGGAGTTAAAAGGGGGAGTTAAAAGGGGGAGTTAAAAGGGGGAGTTAAAA
>JAFSWM010000058.1 GCA_017444485.1 Bacteroidaceae bacterium
GAGATGAAGCAATTAGATATTGAGGAACTCAACAAACTTCACCGTGTCAGCCCAGGGCGGCAAGCCACTGCTGCTGCCGCGCCAGAGGCTGCAGGGCAGGAGATCGCCATTGTGGACAGCATCCCGCCCGTCACTGCCGAAGTAGCGCAGGAAGGGCCGCTCACCATGCAGGTGGGAGAGACCACGATAGTGCGCCTTGTGGAGAACAATGACAGCGTCTTACAACTGGACTCCCTCGCGCCAGTCATTGAGGAAGAAATCAAGGACGTGGAGATACTACCTGGCGTGCCAGATTTCCCAGGTGGCTACCTGGCATTGGCACGTTGGCTTGACCGCCACGTGAATTATCCCAAGGCAGCGGTAGAAGGTAAAATTCAGGGAGACGTTGTAGTGAGCGTCCTCATTGATCACCTGGGGCGAGCCACAGATGCTCAAGTAACGGTTTCTGCTCACCCCCTGCTTGATGAGGCAGCTTTGTCGGCAGTCAAAAAGATGCCTTTGTGGCGTTGGCGCGATGACGGCACGCTTCATAAAGCGCGTATCAATATCCCTGTGAGTTTTCACGCCGACTGACGATTGGTGCGGTTATGCAGACGATTTTGGCGGAAGTTTCTTACTTTTGCACGCAACTGCACACATTACCCGAACAACAAAACACGTTTATTCAAAGACAAGGCTCATGGATTATCGTTCTTTGTTTAATGAGGCTCTGAAAAACGAACCTTTCCCCGCACACCCCGAAGGGCTCTACGAACCGATACGCTACACGCTTGAAGGCGGTGGAAAACGCGTACGCCCCGTCCTGTTGCTAACGGCAGCCGGCATTTATGGGGCATCGCCCGAAGAGGCTATGCCTGCAGCCATGGCCATAGAGACCTACCACAACAGCACGTTGTTGCACGATGACCTGATGGACAGGGCAGACTTGCGCCATGCCAAAGAAACCGTATGGAAAAAATGGGGAACGAATACTGCCGTCCTTTCGGGCGACACGATGCTGATGCTTGCCTTGCGCAAACTCCAGGAGTGTCGTTGCGAGAGGCAACAGGAGATTGCCCGCTTGTTTATTGATACGATCATAGAGATTTGCGAGGGGCAGCAGATGGACATGAACTTCGAAACCCAGAAGGCAGATGAAACGGCGATCAGCGAATATTTAGAAATGATACGCCTCAAGACCAGCGTGCTTGTGGCCTGCGCTGCCAAGGCTGGAGGTATGATAGCGGGTGCTGACGAGGAAGACTGCAACCTGCTATATGCTTTTGCTGAGAAGGTGGGGCTGGCCTTTCAACTGCAGGACGATATGCTCGATGTGTGGGGCGATGCGAGCGTTTTCGGAAAAGCCAACGGCGGCGACATCGCTTGTGGCAAAAAGACCTACCCATTACTTACTGCCGTATCTTTAGCGACTGGCGAGGACAGAAAAGCCCTCTTGGCGGACATCGACGAACGGAAAGCCCCGGAAGCAGAACGTATCAGTCGCGTCACGGCCATATACGATCGGCTCGGCGTGCGTAAACTTTGTGAGCAGGCAGTGAGCGCGTATTACGACGAGGCGCGCGCATTCTACAATCTTTTGCCTTTGCCCGACGAACGCAAATCCCCGCTTTGGCAATGGGCTGAAGCACTGTTGGGGCGGAAGAGATAAGGTTTTTAGGTTGTAAGGTTATAAGAGGCTGCGCGACGATCTCGAAACCTATTAGAGCCGATGTACATCGACACCCATACACATATATATACGGAGGAATTTGATGATGACAGGGACGAAGTCGTAGCCCGCGCCAAGGAAGCCGGAGCGGTAGCCTTGTTGCTACCAGCCATTGACGAAGCCTCCCTCCCCCGACTCCTTAACACTTGCAAGCGTTGGCCCTGTTTCTGTTTTCCTATGCTCGGCTTGCACCCCACAGAGCTTCCCGAGAAGGACGTGGAGAGCGTGTTGGCGAGATTTGAGCATTTGCTCGACGCGCAGGACTCCCCTTTTGTGGCCATCGGAGAGGTGGGCGTGGACTTGTATTGGGACACCTCGCGGCGTGACGAGCAAATCCGCGCTTTTCACAGACAAGCGGAATGGGCTGCTGCGAAGGGACTGCCACTCAGCATCCACTGCCGCAATGCGCACCGCGAAATAGTAGATACTCTCAAACCTTTACGCGAGGGGCTTCATGGCGGGGTGTTCCATTGTTTCGGCGGCACGGCAGATGAGGCCCGCGAATTGCTTGGCTTCAACGATTTCTGCCTAGGTATAGGTGGCGTGGTGACGTTCAAGAAGAGCACGTTGCCTCAGGTATTGCACGAGTGTGTGCCCTTAGACCGGATTGTCCTTGAGTCCGATGCTCCATATCTTGCCCCGACACCTTTCCGGGGAAAGCGCAACGAGCCAGCGTACATCGCTCTTGTCGTGCAAAAACTTGCTGAAGTCTATCAGACAACTCCTGAAGAAATAGAAAACCAGACCACGGCCAATGCCCGTCGCGTGTTCTCTTCATTGACCATTGACGATTGAACGTTGACCATTGACCATTGACCATTGGAAAATGATTAAAAATATCAGAATACGAGTTACGCCCGAGGTGGCTTTTGTTGGAGGACGGGCATTAGAAGAAACTGTGGCCGAAGCCGCCGGACTGCGTTCAGGCGAGATGACAGGTTTTCGCATACGTCGTCGCAGCATTGACGCTCGCCAGCGAAACATCGTGGTGGATCTGACCATCGATGTATATGTGGAAGAGCCGCTTCCGCAGGAAGAGTTCGAGAAGGTGACTTATCCCGACGTGTCAGACAGACCGCAGGTAGTTGTGATCGGTGCAGGTCCTGCAGGGCTCTTTGCAGCGCTGAGGCTCATCGAGTTACGTCTGCGTCCCGTTGTGCTCGAACGAGGGCAGGACGTACACACCCGCAAGAAGGATATTGCGCGTATTTCAAGAGAGCATGTGGTGGACGCAGAGAGCAACTTCGGCTTCGGAGAAGGTGGTGCTGGGGCTTTCAGCGATGGCAAACTCTTCACGCGCAGCAAGAAGCGCGGATCGGTAGAGAAGATCCTGCGTGTTTTTTGCCAAATGGGCGCAAACCCCGACATCTTGCGCGACGCTCACCCCCATTTAGGCACCGATCGTCTGCCTGCAATTATTGAACAGATGCGGCTGCAGATCATCTGCTGCGGCGGGGAGGTGCGTTTCGGCACGAGGGTTGATACCCTGCTCTTCAGTGCCGACCACAAAGCGGTAGTGGGGGTTGTGACCGCCGCAGGAACGGAAGTCCTCGGCCCAGTGATACTCGCCACCGGCCACAGCGCACGCGATGTCTATCGCTATCTCCTTTCCGCTGGTGTCAGCCTTGAGGCCAAAGGCATTGCGATGGGCGTCAGGGTAGAGCATCCCTCTGCGCTTATCGACCGAATACAGTACCACAGTCGCGAGGGGCGTGGCGCATGGCTACCTGCTGCAGAGTATAGTTTTCTGACTCGTCAAGGCGGACGTGGCGTCTATAGTTTCTGTATGTGTCCGGGTGGTGTGATAGTCCCTGCCGCCACTGCCGCTGGCCAGGTGGTGGTGAACGGCATGAGCCCCGCTGCACGGGGTGGCAGGTGGAGCAACAGCGGTATGGTGGTGGAGACACTGCCTGACGATGTGACGGCTTTCCAAGACTTTTTCCCGCTTTGCGAAGCCGAAATGCCCGCCGCCGATGATCCCCTGCGCGTCATGGCTTTGCAAGAGGCCGTGGAGCATATGGCGTGGGTGCAAGGCGGAAGCCGACAGACTGCTCCCGCGCAGCGCATGACAGACTTTGTAAACGGCAGGCTCAGCGCCACATTGCCCGATGTGAGTTATACGCCTGGCACAATCGCCTCGCCCATCCACTTCTGGCTTCCCGCTTTCTTTACGACGCGTTTGCAGGGCGCCTTCAAACAGTTCGGGAAACGCAGCAGGGGTTTCCTGAGCGCTGACGCCGTGGTGCTTGCACCTGAAACACGCACATCGGCTCCTGTGCGTATCTTGCGTCAGCCTGAAACGTTGCAGAGCGCCGCCTATCCTGGCCTCTATCCCTGTGGTGAAGGGGCGGGGTATGCAGGAGGTATCGTTTCTGCCGCCATCGATGGGGAACGTTGCGCGGAAGCCGTAGCACAGCGTTTGGCACAAGCCTAACAAGTAGGCGGATACCAAGGCCATCCCACCGCGTCGCCTTGATAACTTAAGGATTTGCAACCGCTTCCTTGCCTCCTTTGCTTTGCGAAAAATGTATGTCAGCAAGAACTGGGTGGGAAAAAAGCACTCGAAAAGTTCTGTCGGTGCGCCGCTTGCAGTACTTTTGCTTCGCGAAGGTAGGCTGCGGCTCGGTAATGAAAAGGAAATAACGATTTCCTTTTCGTTACGCTCGCCTTGCACTACTTTTGCGCGTCACTAAAAAAGAACACACCTAATAGACAATGTTTAAGATCTTCACCGGCTTCCATCTCTTGGACGCCTATCACAAAGAACGCCGCGCTCGGCGCGAACACCCCAACAAACTCCTAAAAAAATCGGCCATGTCCGCGGTGATCGTGCTCATCACGCTGTGGCTGTGGAACGCCCCTGCCGAGATGTTTGGCATTGACGGGCTGACGGGGGTGCAGCAGCGCGTCATCGCCATTTTCGCCTTTGCCACACTGATGTGGCTCTTCGAGGTAGTGCCGGCCTGGGCCACCAGCGTGGGTATCATGGGCCTGTTGCTGCTCTTCTGTAGCGACAGTGCGCTGTTGATGTTCCAAAACGAAGAGGCGGGCGAACTGCTGAAGTATAAGGATATCATGGCCTCCTTCGCCGATCCTGTGATCATGCTCTTCATCGGCGGCTTCATCCTGGCCATCGCCGCCACCAAAACGGGGCTTGACGCACAGTTGGCAAAAGCCCTGCTCAAGCCCTTTGGTAGGAAATCCGATAATGTACTTCTGGGCTTCATCCTCATCACGGGTATCTTCTCTATGTTCGTGTCCAACACGGCTACCGCCGCGATGATGCTCACCTTCCTCACTCCGGTGTTCAAGCAGTTGCCGCCGGAGGGCAAGGGCAGAATAGCTCTCACACTTTCCATCCCCCTCGCCGCAAATCTCGGAGGCATGGGCACGCCTATCGGCACTCCACCCAATGCCATCGCGTTGAAATACTTGAACGACCCGTCTGGGCTCAATATGAACCTGGGCTTCGGTGAGTGGATGTCGTTCATGCTCCCCTTCGTGTTGGTGATGTTGCTCATCTCGTGGATTGTGCTGAGGATCATCTTCCCCTTCACGCAGAAGACCATCGACATCAAGATTGAGGGCGAAATGAAGAAAGGCTTCAAGACCAACGTGGTCATCGTGACGTTTATCGTGACGGTGTTGCTTTGGGTGTTCGACAAACTCACAGGCATCAATTCCTATACGGTAGCCTTGGTGCCCTTCGTGGTGTTCGCTTTGACAGGTGTGATCAATAAGGACGACCTCGACGAGATCAACTGGAGCGTCATTTGGATGGTGGCCGGCGGCTTTGCCCTGGGCCTGGCGCTCAATAAGTCAGGCTTGGCCGACCGCGCGGTGGAGAGTATCCCATTTGGTGCGTTCTCTCCCATCGTGATCTTGATCATCAGTGGACTGGTTTGTTATGCGCTCTCCAACTTCATCAGCAACTCCGCTACCGCCGCATTGCTCATGCCCATCCTGGCTACGGTCTGCACGGGCATGGGCGACAAACTCGCCCCCATCGGTGGCACACCCACCGTGCTCATCGGCGTGGCCATCGCCGCCAGTTCGGCCATGGTGTTGCCCATCAGCACACCGCCCAACGCCCTGGCTTACTCCACAAACCTCGTCCAGCAAAAGGACATGGCGAAGATAGGCCTCCTTGTTGGCATCGTCAGCCTCGTGTTGGGCTATGGGATGCTCTTCCTGCTCGGAGAGACGGGGATGCTCAAATGACAATGTGACCACACGCTCAAAAACCGCGAAGAAGCACTGAAGTTTTTTCAGGATTTCTTCGCGTTTTCTTTAGGGACAATACAAACTTTCGTTTACCTTTGCAGGGCTTTTGCGCCTTTTCTTTGCAAAAGCCCTTGTTTACGGGCATTCGCCACGAAATACTTATGTTTAAAATCTATAAAAACCTCTAACGTCTCCCAATGAGCACGGAAAACTTCATCATCACAAAGCGTGACGGCGGAACGGAACGCTTCTCGCTCGACAAGATTAAGTCGGCCATAATGAAAGCCTTCGCCGCAGTGGGCGAGCCCCTCGATGCAGAGGGATTGCAAAAGATCATTGACCACCTCAAGTTCTGCAACGGCATGAGTGTGGAGGATATCCAGAACCAGGTGGAGGTGGCCCTGATGGCAGAGCGGCATTTCAAGGTGGCCAAGACTTTTATGCTCTACCGCCAACAGCACACCGAAGACCGCGAAGTGGTGGACCACATCAACTTCTTGATGGACTATGTGGACAGCCTCAACCCCGCCACAGGGTCGAAGTACGATGCCAACGCCAATGTCGAGAACAAGAACATCGCCACGCTCATCGGAGAACTGCCCAAGAAGAACTTTATCCGCCTCAACCGGCGCATGCTCACCGACCGTATCAAGAAGATGTACGGCAAGGAACTCGCCGACCGCTATCTCTACCTGCTCAACAATCATTTTATATATAAGAACGACGAAACCTGTCTGGCCAACTATTGCGCCAGCATCACCATGTACCCCTGGTTGCTTGGCGGCACCAAATCGATCGGCGGCAATAGCACCGCGCCGACCAACCTCAAGAGTTTCTGCGGCGGTTTCGTAAACATGGTGTTTATCGTCAGTTCCATGCTTAGCGGTGCCTGCGCCACCCCCGAGTTCCTGATGTATATGAGCCACTTCTTGCAGAAGGAGTATGGCGACGACTTCTATCTCCGTGCCGACGAGCAGGCCGACATGTCCGTGCGTCAGCGCACCATTGACAAGATCATCACTGACTGTTTCGAGCAGATCGTTTATAGCATCAACCAGCCCACTGGCGCGCGCAACTTCCAGGCCGTGTTCTGGAACATCAGTTACTACGACAAGAACTATTTTGAGAGCATCTTCGGCGACTTCTACTTCCCCGATGGCTCACAGCCCTCTTGGCCTGCCGTGGACTGGCTGCAGAAACGCTTTATGCGGTGGTTCAACCAGGAACGTCTCAAGACCGTACTCACCTTCCCCGTAGAGACGATGGCCCTCCTCAGCAAGGACGGTGATGTCATTGACAAGGATTATGCAGACTTCACCGCCGAGATGTATGCCGCCGGCCATAGTTTCTTTACCTATATGAGCGACAACGCCGACTCCCTGGCCTCCTGCTGCCGCCTGCGCAACGAGATACAGGACAACGGCTTCAGTTATACCCTTGGTGCCGGCGGCGTGAGCACGGGTTCCAAGAGCGTGCTCACCATCAACCTCAACCGCTGTGTGCAGCAAGCCACCCGCGAAGGACAATCCTACACCGACTATCTGGCTGGCATCATCGACACCTGCCACAAAGTGCAGTTGGCCTACAACGAGAACCTCAAGGTGTTGCAGAATAAGGGTATGCTTCCGCTCTTTGATAGCGGCTATATCAACATCGCGCGCCAGTACCTCACCATTGGCGTGAATGGTATGGTGGAGGCCGCCGAGAGTCTCGGCATCACCATCAGCGACAATCCCGAATACCAGGCTTTTGTGGGCGACATCCTCGGGCTTGTGGAGAAGTTCAACAAGCAGTACCGCTCCAAGGAGGTTATGTTCAACTGCGAGATGATTCCCGCCGAGAATGTAGGTGTAAAGCATGCCCGTTGGGACCGCGAAGCCGGATACTTCGTGCCGCGCGACTGTTACAATTCTTATTTCTACGTGGTAGAAGATCCCAACACCGACGTCATTGAGAAGTTCAGGCTACACGGACGCCGTTATATCGAACACCTCACTGGTGGTTCCGCCCTGCACATGAACCTCGACGAACACCTCTCGCAGGCACAATACCGCCAACTCCTCCGCGTGGCCGCAAAGGAAGGGTGCAACTACTTCACCTTCAATATCCCCAACACCCTTTGCAACGACTGCGGACACATCGACAAGCGCTACATGCACGAGTGTCCCAAGTGCCACAGCGAGAACCTTGACTATCTCACTCGCGTCATTGGTTACCTCAAGCGTGTGAGCAACTTCTCCGCCGCTCGGCAGAAAGAGGCTTCGCGTCGCTACTATGGCAATCTGCGTCCCGAGGTGAAAGCCTGACCCCGACATTCTTTTTGCAAGCCAAGACGCAAAGCACGCAAGAGATCTTTCGCTAAGCGCACTTTGCGTCTTTGCTTGTGTCAATCCCCCTTAATTAATCACTATTCATTTTTATGCTCCGCTACGCTGGTACCGACATTGTTTTTCAAGAGTTCCCCGATGAGGTGACGCTCGCCATCAACATCACTGGCTGCCCCAACAACTGCCCGGGCTGCCACAGCCCGTACCTCAGGGAAGACGCCGGTCCCGAGTTGGACGATGTGGCCCTGCTCTCGCTCATCGCCGACTATCGTGGCGAAATTACATGCGTAGGACTGATGGGCGGCGATGGCGACCCGCAGAGCGTGATGCATCTCTGTGACACTATCCGCCTCACCTATGGCGACACACTGCGCACAGGTTGGTATAGTGGGCGCGAACGCCTCCCGCAGGGCTTCCGTCCCGAACTGTTCGACTATGTGAAACTCGGGCCTTTCGTCGAAGCCGCCGGCCCGCTCAGCAGCCCCCACACCAACCAGCGGATGTATCGCATACACGACGGCAAACTCCACGACATCACGCATCGCTTCCGCAAGAGATGAGGCGGTAGCCCCTGGGAGCACGAGCGTCTCGCCCATGATACCCCCTGCAAAATATCATTTTGTTACCCCCGTTTTTCAATGAGCGGGGGCTTTTGTGTGCCATCTTGTCGGAAAAACGTAAAAATATTGCCCATTTGCTTGCATTATTGCCAGATTTGTTATCTTTGGCTGTCAATTCTTGTTTTTTTGCGAGACGAACGCAGGCAAACAGAACTATATATAGAGTCTTTTGATAATCCCGTTTTCTTTACTTGCACACATTAACTAACTTATATAAATCATGAAAAAGACCTTTACTCTTCTGGCTTTGCTCTGTCTGGTTTTGGCAGCAAATGCCCAAGTGGTGACTAACCGCGCCAGTGCAGGCTCTCCCATGACCTATGCTGAGTTCCTGACCTTGTCTGGAACTGGCAAGCACTTTGCGATTGTGGGATCGAGCGACAACACGAACTTCTGCTACCCCAACTGGTTCGGATTTACAGCCACCTTCGTGGGTACGCTGACCAC
Organism: Bacteroidaceae bacterium; assembly: GCA_017444485.1. Classification (GTDB taxonomy): domain Bacteria; phylum Bacteroidota; class Bacteroidia; order Bacteroidales; family Bacteroidaceae; genus Alloprevotella. Next base: position 9,327 of record JAFSWM010000058.1, read on the forward strand.
GACCTACCTGTTTGACCTCGAGCCGAGTGCTACTGGCACGGGGTGGTACAACATCAAGCGCGTCAGCGATAACCTCTACGTGTCGGCTGAGGGCGGTCAATTCAACGCCTCCACCAAACTGGATTTCAAACCTGTAAATCGTCGTTCCGGCGACTACGCAGCAGAGTTCTCTGACGCAAACCTACACATCAGTCTTGACAATGCTGCCGGCAACCACTACAACCTTAACACCTCGAATCTTGGCTTCCGTGGCGGCACTGGCGGTTACAGCACCTACATCGCCTACGGTCCGTTCAATGTGGTGACTGTAAATTATGTGGACGACAGCAACACCCCACTCCAAAGCGCCGAGACGATGATCGTCAAGGAGGGTGCCACCATCACTGCTCCGTCTTTTGCGGGTTATAATGTGGACAAGACTTCCGAGACGATTTCTGCCGACGGCACGGTGACATTCACCTACACCGCCACTTCTTCCTATGACTACACCATTGTAGTGAATGGTGCTGTGGCTGGCATGACCATGACCATCAAGGGCGATGAGATTTCTTACGGCAGTTCTTCTTATAGCACTGACGCCGCCGTTGTGGAGAGCGACGTGGTTGTTACCTTCCCCGCTGAGTACAGTTACCTGACAGCTAACGTGACCATCAGCGGCACGACCATTACGGTGGATTGCGAGGACACGCGCTGGCCGATCAACTTCTCTAAGACGCAGACGTACATTCGTGACGACCGCTTCATCACCAATGTACGCATCGGTTCCAAGACGTTCCCCATTACCAACGATGGCTTGAACACCCTCGCCTATCGTGACTTCACCAGCGACGTGCTTGTGGTGCCGGCAGGTGCTACCCTCGTCCCCGCCATCGGATACCAAGGCCAGTGGATGCACGGCTTCTTCTATGTGGACCTCGACAACGACGGCACGTTCTATGTAGAGAATCCTGACCACCAGACATCCGCCAACACCGAGTATAATGGCGAATTGCTTTCTTACGCCAACCAAGGTAATGCGTTGAATAGTAGCCACCAGGAAATGCCCGCATTCACCATGCCCACCACTCCTGGCGACTATCGTGCGCGCTTCAAACTCGACTGGGCAAGCACCGACCCAGGCGGCAACCCCGGCGCAGATGTGAATGATGTCACCAGCCAAAATCACATCATTGCCAATGGTGGTACGATTGTAGATATCACCCTGCGCATCGCAGCCCCCGCCGATGTGACCTATGTGGTGGTGGACAAGAGCAACAACGAACTGTTCCGTGCCACCGAGTCTATGGCAGTCGGTGATGTCATCACCACGCTGCCCGAAGCCTACCAGCGCTCAGTATTCTATACTTACGATGAAAAGAACGAGACCGTAACGGGCGATATGGAAGTGACGTTCACTGCTACCAAGAAGGCCGACGCTCCTATCGTCTATACCGCCGATGCCACCGCTCCCGTATGGAACTTCCTGCGTATCCGTCCCACCGACAGCCGTGCAGCCTATGTGCGCTATGACGCTGCGGCCACGCCCAATGTTAATCTCGTCACTGAAAATCCCGCTGACCCAACGGCGATGTGGGCCTTCGTCGGCAATCCCTACGACGGTTTCCAGATGATCAATAAGGAGGCCGGCACAGCCGTTGTCCTCGGTTCAGCAATAGCCGATGCTTCTGACAGCAATGGCGGCACGACCTATTGCTCCCTCGCTGCTCCTGGCTCGCAGACCTGCGAAACGTGGTTCGTTACCGCCAGTTCGTATGCCACCAATGGTTTCTTCATCTACAACTCCGAGGGCCAGTACTTCAACCAGCGTAGTGCTACCTCCAACCTCACCTATTGGACCGGTGGGCACGACCTCGGTTCCACATTTGTTGCTATCACGCCCGAAGAGGTTTACGCCGCGCTCCTCACCCAACTCGAAGACTATTCCTACGGCACTGGTCTGAACCAGTACGGCCTCGTGGTAGAAAGCATTGACCGCACCACACAGGCCGCTTCTATCATCAGTGGCATGAAGGTACAAGGTTATAGCGAAACCAACCTCGCCGTGGCAAAGGCAGCGCTCGACGGCACGTCCCTCAATATGCCCACTGGCAAGTTCATCAAACTCTATAATGCTGCGCGCAATGCCTGGATAGGTGCAGCAGAAACAGGCCAGCATCCCAATGCCAGCACGGAGGAAGAAGCCGGTATCTATTATGTAGCAGATGACGGACAAATCGTTTCTTATGCCTATGGCAAGGCACTGCAAAATGCTGCCGGCGCACCGTGTGTAGCCAGTGCAGGTACCGATGGTGGCACTTTCACCATCTCTGATGCTGGCAGCGGTACTTACTATTTCTACTGCGGTGGCTATCTCGTAGCATGGGATACATCTTCTAATCGTAATAGTTCTCCCGATGACTATGCCAAGTTCACGCTTACAGAGGTTACCGAACTGCCCGTAAGCATCAGCGCTGCCGGCCAGCGTACCTTCAGCCTGCCCACCGCATGGGAAGTTCCCGCTGGTGTAATCGTGCGCTACGCCACCCGCGAGCACGACGGCCTGCTCACCATTGAGGACGCCGCCGAGACCGCTATCGCCGCCAACGAAGCCGTTATCCTCGTGGGCGCTGAAGGAACCTACAACGTTGCCGTTGCCACCACAGGCACTGAATTGAACAGCCTGCTGAGTGCCACCACCCCGAAGGGTGTGAGCGTAGATGGCTCCACTAAGGCATACATCCTTGCCCAGCAAGGCGACCAGGTGGGCTTCGCACTGCTTGCCGACGGTGACCGCAACATCGCTGGCTTCAAGGCCTACTATGTAAGCACCGCCGCTGGCGACGTTCCTCAGTTCCTCTTCTTCGACGAGGGCGACGTGACGGGCATCAACAGCGTGAACGCTGCCGCTCAGAATGGTGCCGCAGTTTACGACCTGCAGGGCCGCCGCGTGAATGGCGCATTGAAGGGCGTTTACATCGTGAACGGCAAGAAGGTGCTGTTCTAAGTTTCAGACCCAAAACTTTCAGATATGAAAAAGACTTATATCGTTCCCTCAGCC
>JAFSWM010000059.1 GCA_017444485.1 Bacteroidaceae bacterium
ACGGCGACAAATGGCGCACGTTCACGCGAACAGACTTTAAAGTCACATGGTGTGACTTTAAAGTCACACGGATGTAGTTTATCACTTCAACGGACATTTTACATCTACAGACCAATACCGCACCGATGAGGTTCACCACCAGACTGCTCACCCTGTGCCTATTGCCCCTGCTCCTCGCTTCATGTGACGACGAGGACGGGCTTGATGTGGACGACATCGCCGTCCCCGACGGCTACGCCCTTTCTGCCGGCACCGCCACCAACTTCCTCACCTCCTCTTTCGCCTACGACAGCGAGGCCGACTGGGTGACGGGGAAATACAAGACGCGCTTTGTGCGCGGCGACAAGCTCTACGACGACGTGCGCACCAGTGCCTCGGGCGGTGCTCAAGGCGGCGGCCTCGGCCCCGTCTATGCGGGCTACAGTTGCGGCTCGTGCCACCGCAACGCGGGACGCACCGAGCCGGCGCTGTGGAGCAGTGAAGGCTCTGGGCCCAATGGTTTCACCTCCTCGCTCATCTATATCACGCGCAAGAATGGCGCCTTCTTCCCCGAATACGGGCGCGTGCTGCACGACCAAAGCATCCTCGGCGTGAGGGCCGAAGGAAAGGTGCGTATCGACAAGCGGTACGAAACCTTCACGTTCCCCGATGGTGAGCAATACGAACTATGCTACCCCATCTACACCATCGAGGAATGGTACGACGCGGCGTATGCCCCCGAGGACCTCTTCTGCACTGTGCGTATCCCCCTGCGCCACGTGGGGATGGGCCAGATGATGGCCCTCGACCCGCTTGAGATCGAAGCCCTCGCCGCGCGCAGCAACTATCCCGAATGGGGCATCAGCGGACGCGCCAACTACATCAATGAGCGCGGACGCCTGCAACTGGGACTCAGCGGCAACAAGGCGCAGCACGCTGACCTCACCGTGGAACTCGGTTTCAGCAGCGACATGGGCGTGACCAACAGCCGCTATCCCGAAGAGATCTGCGAGGGGCAGGCACAGATGCGCGAAGGCAGCATGATGGGCCTGAGTTACGACCAACTTGACGTTTCCACTGAGGAAATGGAGAATGTGGACCTCTACCTCCACGCCCTCAGCGTCCCTGCACGTCGCAACGTGAACGACCCACAGGTGAAGCGCGGCGAACAGATGTTCTACCAAGCCGGTTGCCACCTCTGCCACGTCACCACGCTCCACACCCGCCCGCGCGGCGCCACACTGCTGGGCGGCACAGAACTGCCCTGGCTGGGCGGGCAGACCGTACACCCCTACTCAGACTTCCTGCTCCACGACATGGGCAGCGAGATTATGGGCGTGGGCCTCAACGACAACTACGTCAGCGGGCTGGCACGCGGCAACGAGTGGCGCACCACACCGCTCTGGGGCATCGGGCTGCAACAAGTGGTGAACGGACATACCTACTTCCTGCACGACGGGCGCGCACGCAACTTCATCGAAGCCATCATGTGGCACGGTGGAGAGGGCGAGGCCTCTAAGAATAAGTTCAAGAACATGCCCAAGGCCGACCGCGACGCGCTCATCAGTTTCCTGTGGTCGCTCTAAGACCCTGTCACGCGCAGTAAATCAGCACGCAAGAAAGCAATGACAAAACAAAAACATAGACATACGATGAAAATCAACCTCAACAGCATGACAACGTCGCTCCCCTCCTTCAGCGCAGGCGCATGGGCAAAGGGCCTGCTCCTCCTGTCCCTGCTCGCCCTGCCCTTCAGCCTCCAGGCGCAAGAAGAAGAGGACACCGAAAACGGCGTAGTCTCCGTGGCTGGCAAGAAAGGCTTCACCATCGAGAGCAAAACCGGCGACTTCGTGTTCAAGCCCTACCTCATGGTGCAGGCCACCGGCAACTTCAACTACTACGACGACGAGGGCCTCGACAAGGCCTACAACCAGGACAACGTAGCCAACAGCGGCTTCAGCATCCCCTATGCCATCATCGGCTTCACCGGTAAGGCGCTCGGCAAGGTGTCCTACAACCTGAGCATCAACGCTGCCGGCAGCGGATCAAGCGTGCTGCAGCAGGCCTGGTTCGACGTGAAATTCAAGGAAGGCCTCGCCGTGCGTGTGGGTAAATTCAAGACACCGCAGAGCCACGCCTTCCAGACCACGCTGGGCTCCACGCTGTTGCCCCAACTGCCCACGTCGCTCACCGCACCCGTCATCCTCCCCCACTCGCTCAATGCCGTCACGCCCAACATCGCTACGGGCTGGGACCTCGGCGTCTCCGTGCACGGCTTGCTCGGTGGGAAGTTTGGCTACGAGGTGGGGGTGTTCAACGGCACATCCGGTAGCACCAACGCCGCCACCAAGACATTCAGCGACGACTGGCACATCCCATCCCTGCTCTATGCCGGACGCTTCACCTACATGCCGCGCGGCGTGATGCCCAGCACGCAAGGCGACCCCTCGCGGCTGCACGAGAACAAGATGCTCTTCGGGCTGAGCCTCTCCGAGAACGTGGAGAGCGAGAACGAGAGCACCAACGACTTCCGCGCCGGTCTGGAATTTGCCTGGCTCAAGGGACGCTGGTACTTCGGTGCTGAAGCATACTATATGAACGTCAGTTTCACCGACCGGCAGAAGATCGACGACAGTTACAACTACTGGGGCGGCTACGTCCAGGCGGGCTACTTCGTCACCGACCGCGTGCAACTCGCGGCACGCTACGACCTCATGGACCGCAACGGCACGGGCAAGGACGGCATGCTCAACATGCCCGCGGTGGGCGTAAACTGGTTCATACCTGGCTGCAACCTGAAGTTGCAGGGCATGTACCAGTATATCGGGCGCACTGGCCATAAGACGCAACTCGACCGCGACAACGACGACCTCGGTCAGCCCATGCACACCGCCAAGATACTCCTGCAATACACCTTCTAATTGCGCGCGCGGCTTACCAACCCAGGGCACCGCCGCTGGCGCAAACGCAAAAACAAATAAGAACATAATGCATAAAACAATCACGAGCCTTATCTTTGCGCTCGCTTCAGCCCTGCTGGCCGCCTCATGCGACGATGGCCCCGTGGACGAGACGGCGGCCTACAGCCAGGAGGGGCACAGCGTGAGGCTCACCGCCACCCTGTCGGGACTCCACACGTGGGACGGATCACTCTATGTGGCGTTGGCTGCTTTCAACGACGAGAGCGACTATGCCATCACCTCACGCCGCATCAGCGGCACCGATGGCACGGTGGACGTCACCCTCTCGGGCGTCACAGAAGAAGCCACCCGCGTGGAACTCTGTGTGCTCAACAACCTGCGCCAACGTGTGGCCACCTTCGCCACCCTCGAGGGCGACGCGCTGCTGAGCGGTGAGGAGACGACGCTCTTCGATGCCGGCACACGCAGCGTCAGCATGCTCAGCGCGGTGCAGACCAGCGTGTTCAACACCACCTGCACCGGTTGCCACGGTGGTAACGGAGGTGCAGCGGCAGGCCTCTTCCTCACCGACGGCAGGAGCCACGAAGCCCTTGTGGGTAAGCCCTCTAAGAAAGTGGCAGACGGCACACTCGTCAAGGCCGGCGATGCCGAAGGTAGCGTGCTCTACCAAACGCTCACCACATCCCTGAGCAAGGGATGGCACTACGACCACACCGCAGAAGTCATCGACCAACGCCGCCGCAGCCTCATCCAAGCCTGGATTGACGGCGGGGCGGAGGAATGAACAGAAGGTTTTAAGGTTATGAGGTTCTGAGGTTATAAGGGGCTGCGCAACGACCTCAAACCTAATAACCTAATAACCTAAAAACCTAAAAACCTCATAACACATGCACCACGAACAAAGCGTCGCCTACGACGGCGCTACAGCAGAGATACACACCTTCAGCGCCGGCAGTGTGGACGAGGTCCACGCCATGCTCCACGTCAGCGACCCTACCCTGCCCTACGAGGCACAACTCGAAGCCCTGCAGCGTGCTTACGCCGCACTGCTCGGTTCGCAAGGTAGCGATGCCCTGCCCGTCTTCAAACGCTACTTCCTCAGCGATGCAGCCAATCAAGCCAACCTGCTCCTCAGCCACGAGATCGACGACCCCATGGGTGCCCTCTCCGTAGTGCAGCAGCCACCGCTCGACGGCACAAAGATTGCCCTGTGGGTGTATATGTTGCGCGGCGCGAAAGCACAAGCCGTACCCGGCACGCAACTCTTTGAGGCCACACACAATGGCTACCGCCACCTTTGGGCTGGTGCCTATTGCAACAAGGAGGCCGACAGCGAGGCGCAGACCACCATCATCTTCAACTCCTACATCCTCGACCTCGCAGCACAGGGGTGCACGCTGAGTGACAACTGCGTGCGTACCTGGTTCTATGTCAGCGACATCGACAACCGCTACGCGGGTATGGTGCGTGCCCGCAACGCTGTCTTTGAGACGCAAGGTCTCACCGAACATACTCACTACATCGCCTCCACCGGTATTGGCGGCATCGGTGCAGACCCCAAGAGCCACGTCCACATGGACGCTTATGCCGTGAGTGGCTTGCAGAGCGGGCAGATGCAGTATCTTTATGCCGCCGACCACCTCAACCGTACCAGCGAATATGGCGTGCGCTTTGAGCGCGGCACCGTGGTGCACTATGGCGACCGCGACCAAATCTTTATCAGCGGCACAGCCAGCATCAACGACAAGGGCCAGATCGTACACGCCGGCGACATACGCCGCCAGGCAGAGCGCACCTTAGAGAACGTTGGTGCCCTGCTGGCCGAAGCCGGTGCCGACTTCAGCAACGTGGGGCAGATGATTGTCTATCTGCGCGACCACGCGGACTATGCAGTGGTGAGCCACCTCTTCGCTGAGCGTTTCCCCAGCAAGCCCGTCATCATCGTCAACGCCCCCGTCTGCCGCCCTGGTTGGCTCATAGAGGTGGAGTGCATGGCCGTGCGCCCTGCCCACAACTCCGCCTACGCTGCGTTTTAGGCTCCTTTTCATTGAACATAGACCATTGAACATAAACCATTCGCAAAACCCATTGCAACTGGTATTGGTAATGTTCAATGGTCAATGTTCAATGGTCAATGATTATAATGAAACACCTACGTCCTGCCATCCTCGCTGTCACCGCGTTGCTTATTGTAGCAATGGCGGCGGGGACGTTCATAGAACGCGCCGAGGGTCACGAGGCTGCCGCGGCGGGTGTCTATCACGCGCCGTGGTTTATCACCTTGTGGGCTTTGCTGGCGATAGGGGGGATTGTCGCCATCGTGAAATGGAGGATGTGGCGACGGCTGTGGGTGTTCCTGCTCCATGCGAGCCTGCTACTCATCCTCATCGGCGCACTCCTCAGCCACATCACTGCCCGACAAGGCACGCTCCACCTGCGTCAAGGGCAGACGGCGAACTATTATTTCCCCGCCGATGCCGACCGCGCCGTCGCCCTACCCTTCACCCTGCGGCTCGACACCTTCATCGTGGCCTACACCTCGGGCACCGGCGCGCCGCGCGACTTTGAGAGCCGCGTCACTGTCTTGACGAAAGACGAAGGAAACACCGCCGAGCCTTTCTCCATTCGCATGAACCGCCCGTTGTCGTGCCACGGCTACCGCTTCTATCAGACCAGTTACGACACCGATCAACGCGGCACCATTCTCACCGTATCCTACGACCCCTACGGCCTACCCCTCACCTACGCCGCCTATGCCCTCTTGGGGCTGAGCATGATTATCCTGCTCGCACGCCGCCTGCTTTTTGGCAAGTTCTACCGGCACACCCCCTGATTCTTTTTACATTTTTGAAAATGCCAGTAGACGTGTGCTGCCGCACTATGGACGCACACAAGAGGAGGCATCCGAAAAGTTTTACTTCACAAAGACTTTCTGGCCGTTTTGTATGTAGATGCCGCGGCTGGTGGGGCGGGCGGATAGGCGGCGGCCATCAAGGGTGTAGAAGGTAGGTGTGTGCGCTGGGCTGGCAGCGGGGGTCGGCGCCTGTATGTGTGTGGTGAGGGAGGTGTCGCCCAGGTTGAGGACGAGTTGGCGAACTTCTTCTACGCCATGGCTCAGGCCTGAGAGTCGGAAATAGGCGCGGCAAGCACCGATCTGCATGGGTGCGTTGGGATAATAAAGCAGGTTGTCGGCTCCGAAATAGAGCAGGCTTTTGTCTTCTTTGACGATGTCGAGCGGTGAGAGCAAGCCGATGAAGGCTACGTTGCCGTCGGTGGTGGTGACGGTGCCTTCGGTCTCAGATGGGTTTGCTATCGTCGCACCCACGAAGAGTGGGTTCGTGAGGTCGTCGCTGATGGCTTGGTCCCACTTCACGATGTAGGGCCGGCCGGCCACGATGTCGGTGACGTCAATGAAATTGAGCGTGAGGGTGCGTGTGGCGGTGTTGAAGCCTGATGTGGTGAGGTCTAACTCTCGCACTGTGGCGCCTGCTATGGGTGAGCGTCCGGCGGCGGTGTGGGGCAGGTTGAAGGGCAGGCAGAGGGTGTTCCAAGACTCGTCGGTGAAGAGGGTGCGGCTGTCGAGGAGCACGTTTTGGTTTAAGGTGCCCGCGGCGGCTATGAGTGTGGCGTCGTTGTCATCGTAGCCCGCTATAACGAGGTCGGCGTCAGCGTCGGTGGCGTCCAGGTAGAAGCAACCTGCGATGCTTCCGAGGTTGTCAGCGCAGATAGGGTGGCTCTGGCTACTCCCGCTGACGTTTTGCACCACCTCGGCGCGCACGAAGCAGTTGTTGATTTGTGCGCTCCCTGCATTCAGGCCTGCTATGCCGCCGAGGTTGTTGTTTTCGTAGCGGCTTCCGGTGTAGATTCTTCCCAGGTTATAGCAGTTTGTGATGGTGCCTGCGTTGTGGCCCACGATGCCGCCCACGTCGGCATAATCTACATTGCCATAGACGCGTACGCCTCGGTTGGCACAGCCCACGATGGTGCCTTCGTTTCGTCCTGCGATGGCTCCTACTTCGCACGTTGTGAGGTCGTAGTCGGGCTTGTCGATTCTCACTTCCGTGCCGCTAACGGTGAGGTCTTGCACGGTGCCTTTGGACCCGATGTATCCGAAGAGTCCGCTGCGGTAGCCTTCTGTTTCGGTGCTGACCTGTGCCTGGAGGTTGGTTATGGTGTATCCCTGTCCGTCGAAAGTGGTGCTGAACGGATGTGCGGCTGTCCCGATGGGTGTCCACGGGGCATAGTCGGAGAGGTCGATGTCGGCCATGAGGCGGACGATGCTGCCGCTGTAGTCGCTTCCCTGGTTTACTGCCTGGGCGAGGGCGGCTAATTGTGCGGCGGTGCTGATCAGCACGGGCTCTAACTTTGCCTCGAAGCCATAGACGTGGCTTATGCGGATGTCGGTTCCGGTGAATCGTATTTTCACTTCGCCTGCTGGGATGTCGCTAATGGCATAGACTTTCCAGTTGTCGTAAGTGATGGTTCCGATGGAGGTCATCGCTTGCCAATCGGCTCCGGCGGGTTTGTAACTATAACTGAGTGTGGGTGTTCGCTCTGCTGTGGTGCCCTGGGCCTCTACGAGCATTGTTTCGCCCTGGTTCACGACGAGGGTGATGGTGGTGAGATGGGCTGGCGTGGCGCTGGCGTTCTGCACGTAGCCGGCTGTGGGGACTATTTCCCAGCCTGTGGTGGTCCATCCGGCTGGTAGTTCGGAGAGTTTGGCGAAGTTGGCTTCGTATTTGTTCCCTGCCACTGCACCATTGGCGCTGATGGTGAATGTTCCGAGTTGTTGGTCTGTGTCGTGGTTTGTGGCGGTGACAAGGATTTCCATTTCGTGCAGGCCCAGGGTGGCTGGCATGGTGAGGGTGAGGGTGGATACTTCGTTCTCGGCGAGGGTGTGGCTGGTGACGTCGATGATGAAACTGCTATCTACTGCTGCGGCGGGGGTGCTGGTGGTGATGGCGAGGTCGAGTTGCCCTGTTCCGGCATTCTGGAGGTAGTATCGTTGGGTTTGGGTTTTGGTCACGAAGCCGAAGTTTCTCGCTACGTCGGCGGCAATGACGTTTGTGCAGGCTGCATCGCTGTAGATTGCGAGGACGGGGTCGGGCAGGTAGGTGAAGCCGTTCCAATAGCCCAGGGTGGCTTGTTGGGCTGTGATGCGCAGGTTGTAGATTCCTGCGGGTATGTTGGTCAGGGCGATGAATGTGTAATCGGATGTGTTCAGGGCGCCATTGTTGTTGCTCCATGTCTGCGGGGTGAAGGCTGTCCATGTGGTGCCTCCATCGGTTGTGCCTTCTATGATAATGGTGCCGGTGCTGTCGGTGAGTATGGCGCTGAGCACGAGTGCTTCGCCGGTGCCGACGCTTATCTTGGGTGTGGTGAGTGTGCAGGGTGTGGCACTGGCTTGTGCGCCGTTGGTGGTGTCGAAGGTCCATCCGCCGGTTGCTTTCCAATGTGGGGGCTGGGCGTGGAAGGTCTCGAGAATTTTGGTGTTGTCTTGCCAGCAGCCTGTTAGGTTGATGGCTTGGCTGCTGATGCCTGTGCCGCTAATGGTTAGTGTGGCGCTGAGCAGGCCGTATGTGCTTGCTGTTGCCCTGACGACGAGTGAGGATTGTGCTTTGAGGGTGTCGGGCAGGGTGTTGCCGTCTGCGTCGGTTATGAGGATATTGGGGTTGTTGCTGGTGATGCTGAGCTGGGTGAGGTCTGCGCCTGCGCTGTTGGTGAGTGTGAAGGTGGTGGATGGTGGGAGTGCGGGTGTGGCCTCGGTGAGTGTTCCGAAGTCGTATGCTGTGGCGGAGCAGGTGAGGATGGGCACGTTGGGCAGGAGGGTGAAGGTGGCGAGGTTGCTCCAACGGCTGTAGGTGTCTGCATGCCTGGTGCGGAGATAGACGTAGTAGGTCTGGCCTGTGGGCGATGAGGGGATGTCTGCCAGGGTGAAGGGGTTGGAGGTTACGGTGACCTTGGTGCCTTCGGTGTCGGGGTTGAAGTTGGGGCCGGTGGCGTAGGCTATCTGCCAGTCGGTGATGCTGTCTGCATAGTCGGTCCATTGCAGGGTGGCGGTCTGAATGCTGTCGGTTGTGGCTTGGAGGTTGCGCGGCTTCTTGACGATCTGCAGGGACTCCATGGTGAAGGTTGTCTCGGGCAGGAAGTTGTATTTTTCGATATAGTATGGGGTGTTGTATTGACGGTATTGCCTCAGGGATGTTTTTTCGTTGGTCTGTATGCCTCGCCACTCGGTGGCGTTGGTTGTGCTGCCTGTGTTTGTGAGGGCTATGGCGATTTGCAGGTTGCCTCCCTGGTAGTCGTAGGGTGTGTCGAGCGTCAGGGCCATTTCATAGTTTTCTACGGTCAGTGGCCCTGAATATACTTCCTGCATGTTGTCGAAGTCGAAGATGTCGTCGTTGCTTAGCGCGTCGTAGTTTGTGGCTTCGATCTCGTTCATATACACTTTGAACGTGGCTTCTCCGAAGTCGACGCTTTGGCTGTAATTGTGGAACGCAAGTCCTTCGATGCGCCCCTCGGCGATGTGCAGGAGTGTGCTTTGGGGGATGATGAACTTGGAGAAGAGGGGCAGGTCGTACAGTTGGCTGGTCCATATCGGGACGCACGTGTTTCTTTCGTCGCCGTTGTTGACGGTGATGTTGTGGCTATTGGTGGGTTTGAAGAATACTTCGTTGGTCCAGTCGCTATAATTGTTGTTGCCGTAGTTGGCTCGGATGCGTGCAAAATAGACTTGGTCGGTCGTCAGGCCGGTCAGCGTGGCGCTGGTAGTGGTGGTGAGATCTACTTTCGTTGCGGTATCGGGGTTGAAGCCTGGTGCCTGGGCATAGGCTATTTGCCATGCTGTTTCGTTTTTGCCTTTCTGCCAACTGAAGGTGGCGGTGGTGGCGGTGTAGCCCTGCCACTTGAAATCGGTGGGCGTATATAGCGGCATTATCGATTCGGCATGGAAGTCGTCAATGATGAGGAGTAGTTTCATGACGGAGGTGCACTGTATGCAGATGTATTTTGTGCCTTCGGGGCATACGGTGCGATACTCGGTCATTGTCCTTGAAGAGGTGAACACTTCGTCTTTCCAGGTGAAGGAACTGATGGCGTTGTCGGTAGTAGAATAGCCTACCTTGAATGACTCTGTATAACTGCCATAATATGATGCATACCAGAAACTGATTTCGAGTTCGCTCCCTTCGGGTGTTTCGAACTCTGGCGAGATGATGTACTGCGGGGCTCGCACGTCGTCGGAATAGAATTGGAACGCATAGTGGTCCCACGATTCTCCCTCTGCATAATGGTATATTTCGCTATCGGTTGTTCTTGTGAATTTGCCGGTGCAATCTACTTTGGTCCACCCTTGGCCCTCTATGTCTAATGAATAGAAGTTGTAGGCGTACGGCAGGGATTGTTGTCCCCACACTGCTTTGGGTGCGCAGGCCAGGAGCATCAGGAGCGCCATGAGCAGGCTTCTGCCCCCCAGGTTTCTTTTGTTATTGTACATCGTGTATGTGTTATGAGGTTTTGAGGTTTTGAGGTTTTGAGGTTATAAGGTTTTGAGGGCGTCGCGCAGCCCCTTATAACCTTATAACCTCATAACCTTATAACCTTTAATAGGTGTACTATGAGTACAGTTATAGGTTTTGAGGTTTTGAGGTTATAAGGTTTTGAGGGCGTCGCGCAGCCCCTTATAACCTTATAACCTCATAACCTTATAACCTTTAATAGGTGTACTATGAGTACAGTTATAGGTTTTG